>JBMONM010000234.1:0-4513 GCA_049324675.1 Thermodesulfobacteriota bacterium | reverse complement strand
ATCCAAGGGGTCCGGGGGGAATGATTCCCCCCGGGCGGGGTCCGGGGCGGCAGCCCCGGTTCCTCCCCGAGCGGCAGCCCGGCTGCTCCCACTCCTCCCGATTCCTCCCTCTCCTCCCGGCTACAACGCCCCACCCCGCCGCAGCACCTCACGCACCCGCGACATTTCCGCCTCCATCTCCGAAAGCCGCTCCAATACGGAGGCCTCCCCTTCGGTGCGTTCCATGACGGCTCGCACCGCGCCGTGCTCGAACACCAGCCGGCGGTGGGCGGACAGGGCCAGGACCGGGTCGTGGGTGGCGATGACCACGATCTTGTCGCTACGCACCAGGAGTTCCAGGGCCTTTTTCTTGTCCACCCCGGCGTTTTCGATCTCGTCGATAAGCAGGACCGGCGACCAACTGAGAAGGGCCGTGTCCGCGATCATAAGCGCCCGGGACTGCCCGCCCGAAAGTTGGGTGAGTTGGACGTCCGGCCCGAACGGCTCGCCGGCCAGGGTGTTGGCCGCCTCAAGGACCCGGTCGGCCACGGCCAGGGGGTCGAAGGCCATGCGGCTTTCGGCGTGGGCGGCCACGAAGTCCCGGGCCGCCATGTCCAGGACGAAATTCATGTTCTGGGTAAGCTGGGCCACCAGCCGACCCTGCAGGGCGAAACGCTCGTCGTCGTCCGGAGTCCGGCCGTCGAGCAGAAGCGTCCGGCCGGAGGGAGTGTCCCCGCGGGCCAGGGATTCGATGTCCGCCAAAAAACGGCTCTTGCCCGACCCCGTGGGGCCGAGCAGGGCCGTGACCTGTCCGGGAACGAAGTCCACCCCGCCAGGCTCGGGTCGTCCGGACTTGTCCCGGCCGGCGGTCAGGGCCATGGTCCGGGGAACAAACACGTCCTCAGCATGAAGCATCGTCGTCTCCGAAGCGGGCCTTTTTCACGTTGCCCTTCTGGTAACGCACGCCGATCCGGGTTTCGCTCAGGCAATAGGAACACACGGCGGCGGGCATGGAGAACCTGAGCTTCACGTCCGTGACCGACGGCAAATCCGGGGCCTGAGCCATGATCGCGGCCAATTCGGCGCAGCCCTGTCCGGTCAGGCCGTTGATGTGGCGGATCACTGCCCGGCTGTTCATCTGGCGGATGCGGTGGCGGTAGACCTCGCGCTCGGCCTGGGACACCAGGTCCCCCTTGGTGACCACCACGATGTCGGCCAGACGCAGCATGGGGCCGACCTTGGCCGGGGCGTCGATGCCCATGAGATTGTCGACGACGCACAGGCCCAGGGCCCCGCGCAGATGCGGAGAACAACGGTTGCATAATCCGGCGGTCTCGATGACGAAGCAGCCGGCTCCGATTCCCTCGGCCCAGGCAAAGGCCTCCTCCAGATTCGAGGCATAGAAGTGGTCCGGGCACAGAGGGCCGGAAAAGACCACGGACACGGGCACCCCGGCCTCCCGGTACAACTCGCCATCACGGCTTTGCAGGCAGTCGAACTTGACCACGGCGCACGGCGTTCCGGCGTCCATGAGCGCCCGGCAGGCCTTGGCCACGACGGCGGTCTTGCCGCACGAGGGCGGCCCGGCCACGGTGACCAGCCTCACGGTTTTTTCCGGACCATGTCCCGGAACAGGACATTAAGGGTGTCGCGGCGTTCGGTGATGTCGTTATCCTCAATATAGTCCCAGCCCACCCACTTGAGCGCGGCCTCGGGGGGCAGCCTGGAAGCGGCCGCCGCATCCATGGGCACGAACCAGGCCGCGCTGTCGATGGCCGAGAAGCCGGCCGAGAAAAAGGCGATGACGTCGGCAAGGCGGGCGTGTTCGCTTTTTTTGGCCAGGAAATACAATGGGCTGGAGGCCGCGCCGTCGCGAGGCCAGATCACCCGCAGATGCGCCGGCCGGGTGATGGTCTCGGCGAAAAAGGCCGGGATGATGTACACCGAGCCGGCCTCCTCGTCCCCTGAGCCGGCGGATTTGACCATGGACGAGGAATGCATGAACCCCTTGCAGTTGCCGGCCAGGGCGCGCAGACCGTCCATGCCGAACTCCTTGTGGACGTTTAAGATCACGGCATCGGCCATGTCGTCGCCGTCTCCGCACATGACCAGTTCGCCCTGGTAGCGGGGATGCAGGATATCGTCCCAGGAGCGCGGCACGGGTTTATCGCCCAGACGGCGGGTATCGGCCAGGAACAGATACGGCGTAACCCCATAGACGGTGTAGCGGCCTCGCGGGTCGATCAGCCCGGCCCGCTCGTGCAGGGGATGGAGGTTTCTGGCCGGCGCGGCGGAAAAAAGCCCCGGACGCACATGGCGGGCGACGAACTCGCGCCGCCAGAAATCCCCGAACCCGATGGACCCGATAACTCCGGGCAGTCTGTCCGGATCGGGTTCGCGGTAGATGGGGTCGTAGGGGTCCACGGAGGTGCAACCCATGGGGATATGTGTCGTGATGGCCTCCCCGCGCCGGGCGTGATCCTCGACGATGCGGTCGATGCCGTCTTTCACCACCAGCTTCACCGGGCAGGGGGCATAAAGGAGCAGGTCCACCGGGCGTTCCGGGATCCGGGGGGCGTCTTCCTCGGCCATGTCGCGTACGGAGCGCATCAATTCGTCCAGAGCTTTCATGCCGTCATCTCCGAGTACTGCTGTCGTATGATTCTACAAAAACGTCGGGCCATGCTCCACTTTTGCATGTCCGCGCGCACAGCGGACAGCCCGCGCAACGACCGCCGACCACCCAGGCAGCGGCTCCCGCCACGGACGCCAAGGCAGTCCTGGCGCGGGGGCAGGCTCCTCAGGACGACCGTCCGGGAATTCCGGGGAAACGAAAAGCAACGCCCGTGCCACTCCCGGGCGTCCGCCGACAGGGTTCGCGGCGGATCGCGGCCTACTGCTGCTTGTGCAGCATGATGTCCAGGATCACGGGATCCAGGTTGGCAAGGCCTTTTTTGGCGATGACCCCCAGGTTTTTCATGGTCTTTTCGGCCGAGGCGTCCACCACCCCGTCCGTGGCCCGCACGATGCAGCCGGACAGGGCCAGAAGCCCGTTTTTCACAGCTGCGGCGGCCATCTCCCCGACCTTGAGGGCGCACCCGGTCTTGGCCCCGTCGCAGGCCACGGGACAAAAGGCCGCGATGTGGTTTTTCACGGCCCCGCCGATCTTCTCCACAGTCCCGCCGAAGAGGTAGGCCGTGGCCGCCGCCACGCCCGCGCCGCCGGCCATGCCGCTGCCGCACAGGGCCGACAGCCGCCCCACTCCAGCCTTGATGGAACAGGTAATGAGGTAGCTTAACATCACCGCACGAACCGGAAGGTTCTGGTCCTCCATGGAGGCGTACTGGGCCGCCGTGACCACCGGAATGCCCGCCGCGATGCACTGATTTCCCGATCCGGCCAGAGTCATGGCCGGAAGCGGTACCCCGCCCATACGCGAATCGATGCCCGCCGCCGTGCGCACCCCGGCCCAGACCGCCATGTCCTTCTTGAGAAGCCCCTGGCGGATGAGCCCGAGCTGGGTGCGGCCCACGGCGATGCCCGGACCATGGGCCAGGCCGTACTCCACCAGGGCCTCGTTTAAGGCCAGCCCTTCGCGCACGTAGTCCAGGTCGGCGGCATCCATCTCGTCGACCAGGCTCACCAGATCGGCCACCCCCATGCCCAAAAGCCACTCCTCAAGGGCCACGAGGCCCGAATCCGAGGCCGCCGGGCCAAGCTCCCCGTCGCAGCCAAGCTCCCGGCCATCCAGAATGCGGGAACTCACATGGTCATGGCGGCCCGAGACCACGACCGTGGCGGCATGTTCCCCGGCGGTAATGGTGACCTTGACGAAAAGCCCCCCGGTTTCCGGAGAGATGCCCGCCGTGACGCGTCCCCGGCGCACCAGGTCCCGGGCCTTTTCCAGGGCCTCGGGGCCGACGGTGGAAAATATCTGGAGCTTGTGGACCGGCTCCCCGGCCACGGCCCCCAGGGCGGCGGCCAGGGGGATGCCCGCCTCGGATGCGGCGTTTGGGATGCTCACGCCCATGGCGTTTTTGTAGATATTGGGATCGGTCTCCACGACGATGGTGTCCGGATCGCGGGATTGCAGAAGCGAGGCGGCCACGGCGGCGCACAGGCCGATGGCGGCGGGTTCGGTGCAGCCCAGCCCCGGATCGGTCTCCAGGCGCAAAAGCTGCCAGGCTTTGTCGTGCAGGATGTCCTTAAGGCTGAAACCCATGTCGTCTCCTCGGGATGGTTGCCGGCGGGCGGCGTAGATAGTGGCCGAGACAGGCCTTGCGTCCTGACCCCCGGGGAATTCTATCCCCAAGTGGCTGGCGCGCACAAGACGGCGAGGCTCGCGCGCCACCGGGACGCGCTTTTCGGAGGCACGCCCGTCGGCCTCCGGCCAGGGCGCGCCAGGACAATCAGAACCGCCCCTTCAAGGGGCGGTTTGCTCTGGCCCTATAAGGGCCTGATATCAGCAGCACTCTTAAGAGCGCATGTTCCGACTTCTGCGTTGGCTCCTAACTACCCATAAATGGGTCCTTCC
>JBMONM010000233.1:0-4515 GCA_049324675.1 Thermodesulfobacteriota bacterium | reverse complement strand
GAAGCGCACAGGAGGTCGTATGGACACGGTACGCGTGGACCCGAATGTGTTGCCGGTCATGCCGGTCGGTCTGGTGGGCGCCATGGTGGACGGCAAGGCCAATTTCATGACCGCGGCCTGGTTCACCCGGGTGGCTCTCGCGCCGCCCCTGCTGGGCGTCTCCATCAGCAACAGGCACCACACCAGCCGGGGCATTGCGGAGACGGGGATGTTCAGCCTGTGCATCCCGGGTCGGGGGATGGTGGCGGCGACGGACTATTGCGGGCTGGTTTCGGGCAAAAATGTGGACAAGGCGGGGCTGTTCGAGGTGTTTCACGGGGAGGTCGGAGGGCCGCCCATGATCCGGGAATGCCCGCTGTGCCTGGAACTGGCCGTGACCCGGACCGTCGATCTGGTCGCCGGCACCTTTTTCATCGGCGAGATCACGGCCGCCCACGCCCATGCGGACGTTTTGACCGACGGGCGGCCGGACATGGCAAAAATCGACCCACTGCTTCTGACCATGCCCGACAACCGCTATTTCGCCCTTGGCGAGGTCGTGGGCGCGGCCTGGAAGGACGGCAAAAAATTGAAGGGGGAAAAGGCATGAAGGTTCTGGCCGTAAACGGCAGCGCCCGCAAGGACGGCAACACCGCGATCATGATCGACACGCTTCTGGCCGAGCTCGCGGCCGAGGGGATCGAGACGGAACACGTGCAGCTCGCGGGAAAAAACCTGCACGGGTGTCTGGCCTGCTACAAGTGTTTCGAGACCAAGGACCGGCGGTGTATCCAGAAAAAGGACCTGGTCAACGAGTTGATCGAAAAGATGCTCGAAGCCGACGGCATCGTGCTCGGCTCGCCGACCTATTTCGCCAACCTGACCACCAACATGAAATCCCTGATCGACCGGGCCGGCATGACCTCCATCGCCAACGGCCGGATGTTCGCCCGCAAGGTGGGCGCGGCCGTGGTGGCCGCCCGCCGGGGCGGGGCCATCCACACCTTCAATTCCATCAACCACTTCTTTTTCATCAACGAAATGGTCGTACCCGGGTCCATCTACTGGAACATGGGCTTCGGCAGGAACATCGGCGAGGTGAATTCCGACGAGGAAGGCCTGCGGACCATGAGCACCCTCGGGAAGCACATGGCCTGGCTCTTGAAAAAGATTCACGCCTAGCGGCACGCCGCGAAGTCCGTGGACACGGATGGCGGGGTCAACCATTTAAAATCATTCTTATTAAATCACTGCCGGCGTTTTTTTCAGGAACGCCCCACAAACGGCGGGGGGGGACCGGTCGGACCGCCGTTCCCCCTCCCGGATTTGACAACCCCGCCCCCCATTTGGGATAGCTCTCCCAACGGACAGCCGTCCATGGGACGGGCCGTTCCCGCCCCGATTCTCACGCCGCGCACGGCCCGTTTTTCCATAGTCGGAAATCCTCCAAGGAGAAGCCATGCCCCCCAAAACCGCCCGTGCGGTCAGCCTGCTGTCGATTCTCGCCGCGGTGTTCCTGGCCGCTTCCGGCTGCGCCCCGCGAACCGTCCCCCAGGCCCCGGCCCCGCCTCCCGCCCAGGCCTTCGAATCCGGCAGGCAGGCCCTCGAACAGGGCCGTTTCGATCAGGCGGCCAAGGATTTCGCCGCCGCCGCGGCCGATCCGGGCCGGGCCGACGCCAGATACTACCTGGGGCTGGCCCTGGAAAAAGACGCCGCGCAAAAGGCCCGCCAGGCCTACGAGGAGGCCCTGCTGGCCGATCCGGCCCTGGAGGACGCCATGGAATCCCTGGGGCTTTTGCTGGCCAACCAGGGTGACACGGCCCAGGCCAAGTCCTGGCTGGTCAAGGCCGGGAGCAAGGGCGGCATAAGCCCCGAGGCCCTGGTCCGGCTGGGCGACATCTACCTGACCGAGGGCAACTGCCAGGAGGCCCTGGCGGTCTACCAGAAGGCCGCCGGCCCCCAGGTCGGCTACGCCCCGGCGGCACGGCGGCTGGAGGCCCTGCGGGGGCTGTGCGGCGGCAGGGCCGGCGCCGGAAAGACCGGGTACAGATGGAACGCCGGGGGAGCCGGGGACGGCACGGGGAGTCCCGCCGGGGGAACCGGGGCCATCCCGGCCCCGGCCGCGCCCAAGCCCGGTCCCAAGACCATCGACCTAAACGACATCTAGCGTCCTCGATATCCGTGCCCGGGATTCGAAAATAACGATCTGAAATACTTATTTTTTCTTAAAAATACGGGGGTATTTTTTACGGGACGCGGCCCTTGCCGGCCGGGCCGAGTTTGCGTAGGAAGCAGGCCGGGCGGATCGGCCCCGGGGCCTTTCGCCCGATGCGCCGGCGGTGCGGCGCGACGTCCCTACAAGGAGAATTCCGATGGTGAAAAAAACCCTGGTTTTGACAGCCCTTTTCCTGCTCGTCCTGGGCAACGCGGCCTCGGCCCTGGCCCAAAACGGCCCCAGCTTCGCCCAGGCCTGGACCAGCCAGTCCGACAAGGAAAAGGAGAGCTTCATCAGGGGGGTGGTGTCCGGCGTGCGCATCCTGTGCATGGACATCACCGTGGGTCTGGGCAAGGCCGCCGACCCCGAACACGTCAACAAGCAGTTCCGGGAATGTTTCAACTCCTACGTGGTGGATGATCCGGCCACGCTGATCAGGACCATGAACGAACTCTACGCGGACAAGAAAAACGCCTTCATCCCCTTTGACGGCATCTACAAGATCGCCGGGCTCAAGCTCAGCGGCCAGAACGTGGACAAGCTTCTGGAGCAGTCCCGCCAGTATGCCGAGGGTCTGAAAAAGAAGATCGAGAAAGAGGTCAAGAAGTAATCCGCCGCGATTTTCGAGCCTTCGACTGACGTCGGGAGGGCGGCCGAACCGCCCTCCGTCCCTGCCGGCCTGACGGGCACGGGCCGAAGGGGGCTCCCCGCGAGATTCAGGGCCGGGAGGCCGCGTCCGGGGGACCAAAAAAGGTTTCCGGCCGCGCCGTGGGCTCGAAGCCCGGAAACACCCGGGCCACGGCCTCCCCGGAAAGCCCCAGGTGGGCCGTGGCCGCCGCGGCCAGCGGTTCCCGGAAATCCATGGTCACCGGCAAAAGCCGTTCCCGGTACAGCCGGCGGCCGGCCAGACTCGGCTCCTCGCCGTGAACCCGTCCCCCGGCAACCGACCCGCCGAAAAGCCACATCAGGCCGCCGTGGCCGTTGTCCGTGCCGCCCACGGCGTTCTCCAAAAGCCCGCGCCCGAATTCGCTGACCACCACGACCACCGTCTCCGCCAAAGCCGGCCCCAGGGCCTCGGCCAGGGCCGCGAGCCCCCCGGCGGCATGGGCCAGGGCCTCGGCCAGCCGCCCCGTGGCCGCACCCTGGGCCACGTGGGTGTCGAACCCGCCAAAGGCCAGGAAACCCAGGGCCGCCTCGGGAAGACGGCGAAATTCCGCGACCAGCCGCCCGGCCAGATCCGGAAACCGCGAAACAGGTGGATCGCCGTTGCGGGACCGGACCATCTCCCGCTCGTAGGCTGCGAGCCTGTCCCGTCTCCAGGCCGCGCCCTCCCGAAAGGATCGGGAAAGGGGCTGGGGGACGCCCTTGGCCGCGTACAGCGGGGCCACGGCCTTGTCCAGGGCCGCAAGCTCCGGCAGGGCCGCCTCGCCGGCGGGGTAGACGAAGCGGCCCGGGGGCAGCACCGCTATCCGGGCCTTGCCGGCCAGGATCAGGGGGCTTTTGGGGCTTACGGCCACGGCCCGCACGGCGCGGTCCGGCTTTTTGGCCTCCGGGGACGCCGGCCGGCCGAGTTCCAGGGCCAGGCGGTTGAGCCAGCCGTCGGAGGCCGCCGACGGGTTCGGCGCTCCGGCCTCCATCACCCGCCTGGCCGCGTCGTGGTCCCGGATCAGGGCCGGCGTGCCCAGGCCCTGGACAAAGGCCAGGCGTCCGTCCCGGTACCATCCGGCCAGCGGCGCAAGGGCCGGATGCAGGAAGACCCCTTCGCCCAGGTCCACGGCCCCGCCGGGTTGTCCCGGGCCGGAAAGGGCTGTGCTGGGCCGGGCCAGGGCGTAGAACGGGTCCGAAACCGGAGGCAGCACGCTCAAGGCGTCCACGCCGCCGCGCAAAAAGACCACCACCAGCCTTTTGCGGGGGACCAGGGGGGCGTTTTGCGGGTCCTTCGCCTGTCCGGCGGCCCGTTTCGCGGCCAGGGCCGCGCCGGGAACGGCGGCGGTGGCGGCGCACAGGGCCAGGGAGGCGAGAAAGCGGCGTCGGTTCATGTCCGTGTCGTCCCGGTCAATAGCGCATGAAATCCGGGCCGGCCAAAACGGCGGCCGGATCGGCGGGTGAAGGGGACTTCGAGGCGGTCTTTCCCGCCCCGGCCTTTTTTCCGGCCTTGGCGGCCCGCTGCGGGGAAGCCCCGGACGCCGGTTCCCGCGGTCCGCCCAGGGCCGCCTGGAGCGCCTGCGGAGAAAGTCCCGGGGGGCGCTTCGACCACAGGGGCAAGCCGCCCGAGGCCACGCCGGCGGCGAAGGCCGCCCTGGCGGCCATGTCCCTGGCGG
>JBMONM010000232.1:0-38035 GCA_049324675.1 Thermodesulfobacteriota bacterium | reverse complement strand
TTCGCCGGGCCGCAGGGAGGGCATCTCCGCGAAAGCCCAGCCGGTGTCGCCCAGCGACGCGCAGAGTTCGCGGAAATGTTCCGGACACGAAACATTGCGAAACAGGATCCCCGAGAGTTCGGCGTACCGTTTGAGCATGGCTCCGCTCGCGCCGCAGTCATGAAGCGTGGCCACGACTACCGGCAGTTCCGGGTTTTCGCGTTTTTTCGCCAGGGCCAGCCGTAGCGCGGCAGTGGTTTTTCCCGTGCCGCTCGGCCCGGTCAGGACATGGATGCGCTGTTTCCACTTTCCGGACGGCAGGGGTTTGACGGCAACCATGCGGGAGAGCGCCGGCAGGACGGTCTGATCCCCGCGTTCGGCGAGGGACCGGAACAGGTGCAGCAACACGCCGTCCTCCACCCCTTCGCGCTCCAGGTATTGCATGGCCAACCGCTGCCGTGGGGCGAGCCTGTCCAGGGGCAGGCCCGGTTTCATGAGGGCCAGCATGTGGCTGCGTATTTCTTCCCACTCCCTGCGCCACTCCGTGTCCGGCGACATGACCGTCCGGACCTCGGGGGCGGGAGCGGCCCGGCCCGGGGACATGCTTACGACCTTGTTCTCGGGCGCATCCTGCGGCGCTGCCTCGTCCGTTTCCACGGCGGCCATGATTTCGCACAGGCATCGCCCGTTTTCCTGCACGGTCTGGTTGCTCAGGATGACCGCGTCCGGACCCAGTTCGTTTTTGATCCTGGCCAGGACCCTGCCCATGTTCGCGTCACGATAGGTCTTAACCCGCATTGTTGATTCCTATGGTGGCAAGGGATTGGAGCTTGATCTCCCCGGGAATTTCCGCCTGGGAAACGACCGGAAGAGTGGGGACAAAACGCATGAGCAGTTGCGACAGGTGCGGTCTGGACATGGGCGAGGTCAGAAGCACGGGCTGGCCTTCTGCGGACAGGGCCTTGTCCATGGCCTTCTTGATGGATTGGATGATTTTTTGGGCCATGGCCGGTTCCATGGCCAGGAAGGTGCCGTGTTCGGTCTTGCGCAGGCTTTCCTGGATGATTCCCTCCACCTTTGGCGCCAGGTTGAAGATGGGCAGGGAGCCGCCGGGTGAGAGGTAGGGCTTGACGATGGTGCGTCCCATCCGCGAGCGGACGTATTCCGTGAGTTGGTCGGGGTCCTTGATGGCATGGCCGTAATCGGACAGGGTCTCGACGATGGTCAGGAGGTCCCGGATGGAGACGTTCTCCCTGACCAGATTCTGCAGGACCTTCTGCACCGTGCCCAGGCTGAGCACTCCGGGCACGAGATCCTCAACGGCCTTGGGGGCGCGTTTGGCCAGGTTGTCGAGGAGGTTCTGGGTCTCCTGGCGGCTTAAAAATTCGTGCAGGTGGCGCCTGAACACCTCGGTCAGGTGGGTGGCGATGACCGTGGCCGGATCGACCACCGTGTAGCCGGCGAGCATGGCCTCTTCCTTCTGGGTGGCGGGGATCCACAAGGCCGGCAGGTTGAAGGCCGGTTCCCGGGTTTCCACGCCGCGGATGCGATGCTTGGCGTCGCCCGGATCCATGGCCAGGTAATGGTCGATGAGGATTTCGGCCGAGGCCACCTCGTTGCCCTTGATGAGCACCACGTATTGGCCGGGCTTGATCTGCAGGTTGTCGCGCAGGTGCAGCGAGGGGATGACCAGCCCCATGTCCAGGGCGAACTGGCGGCGGATGGACCGGATGCGGGCCAGAAGGTTGCCGCTTTGTTCCTCGTCCACCAGGGGGATCAGGCCGTAGCCGACCTCGAGTTCCAGGATGTCCAGGGGCAGAAGGGCCTGGACCTCTTCGGGCGTCTCCAGTTCCTTTTTCTTGGACTTTTCCTGCTGTTCCTTTTCTTTCCCTCCCAACAGGGCCTGTTGCCGGGCGGTGACCACGGAGATACCGAAGACCAGCGCGGCCAGGGACAGGAAGGGCAGGGTGGGCATGCCCGGAACGATGCCGAATACGCACAGGATGCCGCTGACCAGCCGAAGCGCCCTGGGATGATAGGTGAGCTGGGCGATAAATTCCTCGCCCATCTTGGCCTCGGAGGCGGCCCGGCTGACGATGAGGCCGGCGGAGGTGGAGATGATGATGGAGGGAATGATCGATACCAGGCCGTCGCCGATGGTCAGGATGGTGTATGTCTGGGCGGCGTCGGACCAGTTCATGCCTTTCTGAAACACCCCGATGCAGAAGCCGCCCACGATGTTGATGGCGGTGATGATGATGGTGGCGGTCACGTCTCCCTGGACGAACTTGCCCGCGCCGTCCATGGCTCCGTAGAAGTCGGCCTCCTTGCGGATGGCCTCCCGCCTGGCGTTGGCCTCGTCCTCCTTGATCAGTCCGGCGTTCAAATCCGCCTCGATAGCCATCTGCTTGCCCGGCATGGCGTCCAGGGTGAACCGGGCGGCGACCTCGGCGATGCGCGTGGTGCCCTGGACGATGACCTTCTTGTTCAGGGCGAACAGGATCAGGAAGATGACGATGCCCACGAAGTAGTTGCCGCCCACCACGAACTGGCCGAAGGCCTCGATGACCTTGCCCGCTGCCGAGGTACCCTCATCGCCGTGCAGGAGAATGAGCCGCGTGGAGGCCACGTTCATGGATAACCGCAGCATGGTGGTGACCAGGAGCAGGGACGGATAGATGGAGAATTCCAGGGGCGAGGTCATGAACATGGTGGTGACCAGGACCACGAGACTCACCGATATGGACAGGGTGAGCATCAGGTCGATGAACATGGGAGGAACCGGCACCAGCATGACGAAGAGAATGATCACCACGCCGCCGGCCAGGAGGAGGTCGCCCTGGCGGGCGAATTTCTCGTAATCGAATTTGACCGCCGTCAGTGCTTTGGCCATGTTTTTGACACCCTTTGCGCTGTTGTTTCCGACGAGCTAGCGGCGTTTGCCCCGGTATTTGTCGAGTTGGGCCAGAATGGTGGCCACGGCCTGATACAGTTCCAGGGGGATAGTCTCCCCGATCTGGACCGACTTATACAAGGCCTGTGCCAGAGGTTTGTTTTCTTTGATGGGAATCTTGTGTTCCCGGGCGATTTCCTTGATTTTTTCAGCCAGGTGGTCCAGACCCTTGGCCACCAGGATCGGGGCCGGGGACAGCAGGGGATCATAGCGCAGGGCACAGGCGATGTGCGTGGGGTTGGTGATGACCACGTCGGCCTTGGGGACATCCGCCAACATGCGCTGTTTCATCACCTCGAACATCTTCTTGCGCTGAAGTTGCTTGATGCGCGGATCACCCTCGGCCTGTTTGCGCTCGTCCTTGATTTCGTCTTTGGTCATCTTGAGGTTTTCTTCGTAGTTCCAGCGGGAAAACCAGATGTCGGCAACGGCGACAAGGGCCATGGGAACCAGGGCGTAGAGCACCATGGTCATGCCCGTGGTCAGCAGATAGGCCGCCAGGGTGTGCGGCGTCTGGTAGAAAAGGGGCAGGAAGTTGTCGAACTCCTCTCTCAGCACCAGATACGGGGCCACGGCGATGGCGGCGGCCTGGGCGATCTGCTTGCCGAGATTGAACAGTGTCTCCTTGCTGATGAAAAGCCGCTGCAGTCCGGCCATGGGATTTATGATGTGGCTGAAATTCGGATTGAACAGACGGGAATACCAGACCTTGCCGACCTGGATCCGCTGGGTGACAAAGGCCACGACGCAGAGGACAAACATGATGGGCAAAAGCATGATCGCCAGTTTTTTGGAGATCATGGTCATGATCTGGTAGACCTCTCCGGTGTTGATGGCCGTTGTAAATCCGTTTTTGAAAGACCATCTGTAGATGTCCTGCATCTCCTTTCCGAGATTATCGATCAGAAAATACAGAAGCATGACTCCGCAAAAAAGGACAATGATCTTGGGGAGTTCCTGACTCTTGGGAACCGATCCTTTTTTGCGGGCCTTGTCCCTGCGCTTTTTCGTCGCTTTTTCTGTTCTGCTCGGATCGGTCTGCGCCATGATGGATTCGCTCTGTCAGGTTGTTGCGGCCGTTCGCGTTGAGGGGCGTCTGTGGTTTCCGGTCGGGTGCTCCCGGACGGGAAGTGATGTTGCAACGATTGTTCCCGAAGGGCCGCGGCCAGGGGGCCATGGCCACCGGATTCCCGGAGGTGTTTGTTTTTTTAGCTGATCCCCCTGAGGACGGTTTTGAAAATGGCGCCCATATCGATGATGTATTCCCCGACGTATCGGGACAGGGCCGTCAACACCAGGATCAGGAACAAAAAACCGACGCCGATTTTAAGCGGAAAACCGATGAACAGGACGTTCATTTGCGGAGCGGCCCGGGAGATGAGCGCCAGGGCCAGATCGACCAGGAAAAGCGAGGCGATCACCGGGGCCGCGATCTTGGCCGCCAGCACGAAAATCTGGCCGGAAAACGCCAGCAGATGTCCGCCGAGGTCCGGATTGATGAGCAGGCCGCCGGGTGGGACCAGCTGAAAACTGTCGGCCAGTCCCTGAAGCAGGAAGAGATGACCGTTGAGGGACAGAAAGATAAGCATGGTGGTCTGGTACAAGAGATGCCCGGTGATCGGCTCCTGGGTGCCTGTCAAGGGATCGACGACATTCATGATGGCGAAGCCCATGGCGAAACCCACATAGTGGCCGGCGGTCTGTACCGCGGCAAACAGGAAGCGGACGATGACGTCCAAAAGAAGGCCCATGATGATCTCACCCAGAAGCATCAGGGCGAGCATCCATGGCGAGGCCGGCATGACCGTGCCGGGAAAGGACAGTAAGGGCCAGACGGCCAGGGAGAGCACGACGCACAGGGCCGCCTTGATGGGGTTGGGCAGCACCGATCCCCCGAAAAAGGGCATGAGAAACAGGATCAGGCTGATGCGCATGAGCGTCAGAAAGAAGCTGAAGATGGTGGCGGGATCGAAGTTGAAAAGATCCATGCCGCCGCGACAGCAAAAACCGGACCAGCGTGATGGAGAAAAGGATTTGCCCGTAAGGTGTCCCGGAGGATGTTGACATCCGGGCTATGTCATCCGTGAGGCATTGGATCGATGACAATGCCGTCAGGGGACGGGCCTAGGTCGTATCCTCGAAATTCGAGTAGACGAATTCTGGAACTACCAATTTGAACTAATGATTTTTTCTTAAAAATACTGGCGTAGTTGTTGAGGGAGGTAACACAAGGGGATCAGTCCAGGATGTAGTGCATGGGATTGACCGGTACGCCGTTCAATCGGATCTCGTAGTGCAGATGCGGTCCGGTGCTGCGGCCGGCATCGCCCACGTATCCGATGATGTCCCCCCGGGACACGCTCTGACCCCCGGCCACGGTGAATTCCCTAAGATGGCTGTAGTTTGTGGTCAGGCCGCCGCGATGCTCGATGGTCACGGTGGGGCCGGCGCCCTGTCCCTCGCCGGCGAAGGACACTGTCCCGGCCGCTGTGGCCAGGACAGGGGCACCCAGGGAGGTGCTGATGTCTATCCCTTTATGGAATTCCTTGCGGTTGGTGAACGGCGAGAGACGTTCGCCGAACTCCGAGGAGACCCATCCCCTGGCGGGCCAGATGCTTGGGGTGGAACTCATGTAATCCTTTTTCTCGTTGAACAGGGACAACAGTTGTTCCTGGCTGGCCTGTTCGATCTGGGCCTGGGTGCTCAGAATATGCAGGAATTTATGGAGATTTCTGGCCAGCATCTCCTGTCGGTACAGGGGGAGGTATTTTTTCGAGAAATCCTGATCTTCCGCGCCCGGCTGGGGGTCGGAATGGACGGGTTCCTGGTCGAGATTGATCATCAACCGGAGCTTGGCGTCGAAATTGCGGATGCGGGCCATGTCCGTCTCGATGTCCCGGACTTTTTCCGAGAGATTAAGGAGCTGCGACTTCTGTTCCTGGATGGTTTTTTCCGAGGCGGTCAGTTCGTTTTCCTTGAGTTTGTAGTCGGCATAATAGGAAAGCAGGGTCACGCTGACCGCGACCATCCCCAGCAAGGCGGCGAGGAGCAGGACAAAAAGCCAGCCGCGAAATCGCAACTTGCGATAGACGCCGTGCTGGTCCTTGAAGATGACGATTTGATAGTCACGGAACATGTTCAGTCGGGTCGTCGGGAAAGCTACGCGAATGTCACGCCCCGGGGCGCGAGTGGTTTTCAGGCCCAGCCGGACGAAAGCACGGTGCGTGTTTCGAGCCAATATGAAAAACGCTATCGGTCGGCCGAGTCCTTGTCAAGTTGCCAACGGCGCAGGGCATTGAGCACGTTGGTGCGGGTCTTTTTGTCCGTTGCGAAAAGGTATTCCAGCCAGGAGGAGACCTCCAGGCGTCTGGAACGTTTCGAGTGGGGGCAGGGATTGTCCCACACGGGGAGATCCCAATCCCGGCAGGCCCTGGATATCTGCCGTTTGTCGACAAGGAGGAGGGGACGTATGACCGTCAGGCGCCCTTCGAAAAAGGATTCCCTGGCGGACATGCCGTCGACCCGGCCGCCCTGGAACAGGTTCATGAAAAAGGTCGAGGCCAGATCGTCCACGGTATGACCGAAGGCCAGGTGGGTCAGCCGGTAGAGGCGGCACAATTCGAAAAGCCGTTTGCGGCGGAGCCAGGCGCAGTAAAAACAAGGCGAGTTTTTGCGATTTTCTGGAGAGTGGGCCCGGGGACCGTGGTCCGTGACCTCGATGTGTGCGCCGATGCCCAGTTGGGCGCACAACTTGGAGAGTGGGGCGTGATTTTCCGGATCGAACCCGGGATTGAGGTGCAGGACGAACAGTTCCGTGGAGAAAGGCACGATGCGTTGGCGTGCCAGCAAAACACGCAAAAGGACCAGGCTGTCCATGCCTCCGGAAACGGCCACGCCGACCCGGGCGCCGGGGGAGAGCCCACCGGTATGCATCAGAAGCTTTCCCGCCTTGGCCACGCAGAATTTCTGCGCATAGGACAGGTGCCTGTCCCGTTGCGGAAAGGGATCGTGAATTCGGGGCGCTTTCATCCCGCCTCGGCCAGAATGTCCCGGATCTCGATGAAATGTTCGATGGCGTCCTCCAGAGCCCGTTCCAGGTGTTCCGCTGTCAGGCCCAGTCGGGAAAAGACCGTTTGACTCGGGGCGTACTGCATGCCGTCGAATCCAAGGCCGATGCCGCTCATCTTGGCCACAACGTCCCCTATGTGGACGAGGTCGAGCGCTATGTCCCGAACCGGTGATCCGTCGGGATTGAGCCGGTGGCGGACGACCAGGACAATGGGTTCCGGTATGTTCCAGTGATCGAGGAGCATGGCCCCGATCTCGGCGTGATCGATGCCGAGCACGGCCCGTTCGGCCTGTTCGAATGGGATGTTTCTGGTGTAGGCCATCTCCAGGATCGGCTCGGCGTCGACTTCCACGAACGCCCCGAGGACGACTTTGCCGATATTCACCAACAGTCCGGAGGTGAAGGTGTGGGGGGGGGCGGTGATACCGAGCACGACGGCCAGACGTTCGGAGGCCACGGCCACGGCCGCGGAATGTTCGAGAAGCTGCCCGGGAGGCAGTCCATAGCCCTTGATTTCGTATTTGGCGAAGGGAACGACGCCCGAAGCCAGCACCATCTGGAAAACGCGCTGCATTCCCAGACGCATGATGGCGTCCTTGACCGTGTTCACCTTGCCATGGCCGCCGAAGAAGGCGGAATTGGCCATGCGCAGGATGTTCACGGTCAGTCCGGGTTCGTATTCGATAAGCCGGGCCAACTGGGTCATGGTCGTTCCTGGATCGTTCAGGATGGACATGACCTTCTGCACGGGCATGGGCATCTGTGGCACGGCCAACGCCTTGGCGATGATTTCTTGGCGACGGTTCATAATTCCCAACTCTTTCCGCAGGAACTCACGACCACGCGTCCGGTTTCCAGGTGCAGACGGACCGTCCGGGGAATGGATCCGCCCGTGTCCGACCCGGACAGCCGCAACTCATTGCGTTCAAGCAGGGTGGCGAGAGCCTTGAGGTTGGCCGCCCCGGTGTCGAATGTGTTGGAAATGTTCACCATGCGCCCACAGCCCGCCGCCTTGATGACCAGACGCTCCTTGCGTGCGCCTTTGGCGTACATGGCTTTGATCAGGTGCGGCACGCCGGTGTTGACGTACATGCAGGGATTGAGCTGATGGTTTTTACGATGTTCCCGGGCCATGGGCAAAAGACAGTGGATAAGGCCGCCCACCCCGGCCTCGTGGTCATAAACCGCAAGGCCCAGGCAGGAACCGAGGGAATGGGTGACCAGAATCTGGTTTTTGCGGCTGCTGATCCGCATATCGGATATACCGACGATGAGTTCCATGACGTATCGGGGAAGCGGGCTTCGGACAAGTTTTAGGAGCAATGAGCCTGACGGTGGGAGTCTATCCTGAACCGTGCCGAAGAACAAGGACCGTCCCGTGATGCTGCGGTTGGTTCGAGGAAATGTTTTTCGGTATCCCCTGGGGCGATGGGACATGGTTCTCCTGGCTCCGCGGTAGCGGCTCGCCCCATGATTATTGGGACAGGATTTTGATAAAAAGAAGAAACCCCCCGACAAAAACAAGAAAAAATATCATGTTGTAGACATGGTAGCGGTTCTTGCACCGGACACGTTCGCGTAGGAAATCGTCGATTTCCTCGGTGGTCAGGTGGGATTTTGCATGCAACGTCATTTTTTCGTATTCAAGATAATCCCGATCTTCGTATTTGATCAAAAAACGGTGGCGATTGACGAAAAAGGCATAATAGAAAAGATAGATGATCAAAAAAAGCCCGATAAGGAAATGCAGGTCGTCATAGAGGATCATATCAGGCACTGATGGGGTCGGTTGCTTGTTTTACGGAATACGGTCCAGGTCGTGGGGCTGTTTGCCACGACCCGTTGCGCCAGCACGTTCCATACGCAGCCGGATACCGAAGAGGATCACGGCGAAAACGGCAAAGGCGGCTCCGAAAAGCAGACATTCCGTCCAGGTTTCCACGTTGCCCTTTGTGATGCGGGTTGTTTCCGGGAGCGCCATGTGGAGGGCATGGACAAAACCCCGGCCGGTTCACAGGGATGTTGTCGGAATGGGTAGAATCACGACCACGCGGGTTCCCCCGGTTTCTCCCTCGCGTAGCGTGATCTCACCCCCGTGTTCCACGATGATCTCTCTGGCCAGGGCCAACCCCATGCCGCTGCCGTCGGGGCGCGTGGAGAAAAACGGGTCGAAGACATAGGGCCGGTGTTCATTGGCGACACCCGGTCCCGTATCCTCGATGGTTATGTGCGCCTGACTTCCTGAGATGGATGCCTTCACAACGATGTCTACCTTGAGAGACGGGGAAAAGTCCACGGAATTGGAGAAGATTTCCTCAAAGGCCGTGGCCAGCAGTTCCGGGTCGGCCATGACCCGGATATCGTCGATGTCCAGGTTCCAGCGAACGATTTTGGCCGAGTTCGCGGTCTTGATCTCGATCCTGTTCCTCGCCTGCTTGAGAACATGTCCCAGACTCGCCGGCACCGGGACGATGGACGGAATCCTCGATATCCTGGTGACGGCCTTGACGATGCCCTCCAGGCGGGAGGCTTCCTCGACAATGATGCCCGGGTAGTCCGATTCGATGCCGTGTTGGCGCAGAAGCTTGTCCAGCCGGGCGGCGAATCCCCCGATGGCCAGGGTGGGATTCCTGATCTGGTGGGCCACGGAACGGGCGAGGGTGTCCAGCGCCCGAATCTTGTCTTCCTGGATGCGGTTTTTTTCTCGCAGCAGCTCGTTTTCCCGGCATTGTGCGGCGAAAAGTCCGGTGTTGTCCTGGATGATCAGGACCACGCCCACGATTTTGGAGTCGTGGCGCAAAAACGAGCCGATGATGGACAGGTGCAGGGTTTCCCCTGCGGGAGTGACGTAGGGTGTTTCCCGACGCAGGCCGACCGTCTCGTTATGGATGATGTCCACGATGATCTGGTTGAAGAGGCGGTTGGCCTCGTTTTCGAAAAACAGTTGTCCGAACCCCTTCCCCTCCAGTTCCGAGATCGGAAGGCCAAGGATCGAACCGGCCGCCGGGTTGACCACGGTGATCGATCCGGTGCGGTCGACCAAAAGCAGGCCGATGGGCATGCTTTCCAGGACGTTTTGGGAAATGACATCCCGTATGTCGTCGGGAGCGGGCGACGCGCCCTGGACGGAACCATTTTTTTCCATTCCGGCACTGTGCCAAAGTGGCGTCTCAAGCGCAACCGAAACACATGCTGCGCACAATCCCGAATAGAGTGTCCGGATCCGGAATGGCCGCTGGTTGTGACCTGTATGTCACCTGTTCGCAGTGGACATGCGTCCGGGAACGGCATAAGCGAGTCGGACGTCTGGCCACCTCGCCGCCCCCGGCGGCACGCGGAGATCGATCAGCCCATGTCGCTTGAGTTTCTACAGGAAGTCATTCGTGATTACGGCTACCTGGCGCTTTTTATCGGAACCTTTCTGGAAGGCGAGACCATTCTTCTTCTGGCCGGCTTTGCCGTGCACACCGGCCAGTTCGGCCTTGAACTGCCGTATATCATCCTCACAGCCTTTGTGGGCTCCCTTTCTGGTGACCAGACCGCATTCTACGTCGGCCGATACCTTGGAAACCGTTTCATCCGACGAAACGAGAAATGGCAGCCCCGGGTCGAGCGGGTGCATATATTGCTCGAAAGGTATCACAGCATCCTGATTCTGACCTTTCGTTTTTTTTACGGATTGCGCAACCTGACGCCCTTCGTCCTGGGAACCACCCCGATTTCCGGAAAGAAATTTTTCGTTTTAAACGCCGTCGGCGCGTTTGTCTGGGCCGTGGCCTTCGGCTGTATCGGCTACCTTTTTGGGGATCTTTTGGAGAACGTGCTTGAAAAGATCCTCAAGGACGTCCATCACATCGAGCTTGTGGTCTTCGGGATCATCGCCCTGGTTTTTGCGCTGCTGTGGGTGCGGAAAATCATCCGTCGGAAATGATCCGTTCTTGACTATTTCCTCCAACCGGGTTGATACACAGGAGAACATCCCTTTCGTCCGGTCTTTCCCAGACGGAGAAAGGAAGCTGCGGCATGGGCGCGCAATGCGTTCTGTCGCGAGTTTTTTCGGAAAAACGCGGGCGGCCCACGGTCCGATAACTTTCCAGCGGGTTTTTCATGCGAAAAGAGGAATACGGTTTGCCGATGTCGGAGCATGGGGCATTTTTCCGGTCCTGCCGGGACGTCCTGGTGTCCTCGATGCGGGGGCTTGTCGGAGAGGTCGGGTCCCGGGAACGCGATTTTTTGTCTTTGGGTGAGAGATTGCACCACTTGCGCTCCCGTGCCGAGGAGTTGGCCGAACAGGCGGCCGAACTCGCCGGCATGACCTCTGGTCAGGCCATGAACGAGGTGTTGGGACGGCTTTCGGGGGAGCTTGAGCACATGACCGGCGTCTGCGAGATGGGGACCAGCCGTGAAAGTCTGTCCGAACTTGCCGTGGTGACCGGCATCGTGGCCGACCTGGAGAAGATTATCGGGGAGTTCGGCCGCGTGGTGAAAAAACTGTCCATGCTCGGCATTTCCACCCGTATCGAAAGTGCCCGTCTGGGGTCCAAGGGGCTCGGTTTCAGCACCCTGGCCGACGACGTGGAAAAACTGGCCGCCACCATCGTGTCCCACGCCTCCCAGATCAGCGAGCGCAACCACGATCTGTGCGGCTTTGTGGACTCGGCGCAACAGAAGACCCAGGGGATCATCACGACCCAGGAGAATTGCTCCCAGAGCATTTTCGGCGGCATCAGGGAAAACATCGAGGCTCTTTCCGCTCTTTCCGAGAAATCGACCGAGCTGTCGGTCCATGTTTCAGAAAAGACCCGGGAGGTGTCCGAAAACGTTTCCAGCGCGGTTTTGTCCATGCAGTTCCATGATATTGTCAGACAGCAGGTGGAGCATGTGGAACAGGCCATGCACGATGTTCGCCAGGTGGTGGACGGGCGTCTGACCCCCGCTTCGGAGAGTGAGGGCCGCACACCGGAACTGAACGGGGACGACCGGGAACTCGTGGCATGGGTTGGGGATGTCATGGAATTGCAATGCTCGCAGCTTGTCAACGCCCGGGAACGTTTCGTGGCCGCCGTGGAAACGCTCGTGGGGAATCTGCGGGGCATCGCCGCAGGCATTCTGGCCATGGGCGGCGAGATCATGAACGAATCCCGGGACGATCAGGGCGGCAGTCGCGCGGTGCTGCACCGGGTGGGCGAGGGCATAGCCCATGTCAAGGCCACGTTGCGCAATTTCGCGGCCCAGGGCGAGGAGTTGGCCGGGATCATGACCTCGGTGGCCACGATCATTTCGGAAATGAGCGCGTATGTCGGCAAGATCGAGGACGTGGGCTCGGAGATCGAGCTTATCGCCATAAACGCCAGCATCAAGGCCGCCCATACCGGCGAGGAGGGGGCCGCGCTCGGGGTTCTGGCCTCGGCCATCCAGGGGCTGTCCGTGGAGGCCAGAAAACAGACCGACGAGGTCTCGCGCATCCTGCGCGAGGTGGCCAAGTCCTCCAACATCCTTCAGGACAACGCCAACGTCTATTACGACACCTCGCAGGTGGAGAGTATGGCCGCCAACATGGACGGCTTTCTGGAGCAGATCCGGGAGATGGATCGCCAGGGCACCCGGATGTTCATCGAGATAGGCGAGAAGAGTTCGGAACTCGGGGAGGCCGTGCGGGATCTGGCGGCCGGGGTTCGTTTTCACATCGAGGTGGCTGATCGCCTGGAGGCCACCCAGGCGGCCCTTGAGGAGGTCCGCCTGAATTCGAGGACGATTGTGCCTCTGGATCAGGATGTCCGGCGGCCCGAGCGTCTTCGGGAACTATTCGGGCGCTATACCATGGAAGCCGAGCGGGATGTTCACGAGACCGTTTTTGGTGGAGGGGAGAAGCGCGTGCCATCCGAAAAGGGGCTTCAGGCCGGTCAGGGTGAGGATGGCCTCGGAGACAATGTGGAACTTTTTTAGGGAGGAGTTTGCATCTTGCCGTTTTGTGTGACCTGGAATAGAAGACTGGATCAGTGGTAGGAAAAAGCGGTTCGCCCTAACCTGCTGGAATTTCGGTAACGAGTTATGGGAACGCATGATCTGCTTCAAGACTCCGCAGGGGTCACGTTGCGTCTTGATGGTGACTGGACCATTCAAGAGGCATCGATGTTGCGTGAGGTTCTTTTGGATGCACTATCACGCAACAATGAACTTAGGGTGGATATTTCCGGCGTGACGTCGACGGATCTGAGCATGTTTGAACTTCTACACGCCGCTTGCCAAAGCGCCGCGAGAGATTCCAAGAAGTTTGTGAGAACCGGAGAAGTGTCCGAGACCGTGAGCAAGGCTGCAGTGTTGTCCGGTTTTATCGACTACGTACCATTTCGAGACTTTTGGAAAAATGAGGAGTGTCATGTCCAAGACGATCATGACCGTGGATGATTCGGCAAGTGTGCGGCAGATGGTCGGGTTTACTCTCAAAAAGGAGGGGTATTCGATCATCGAGGCTTCGGACGGAAAGGATGCCCTGGGCAAGCTCAAGGGTACCGTGCATATGGTCATCACCGATTTGAACATGCCCAACATGGACGGTATCGAGCTGATAAAAAGCATTCGCTCCCAGGCGGCGTACAAGTTCATTCCCATTGTCATGCTCACCACGGAATCCCAGGCCGCCAAGAAGCAGGAAGGCAAGACGGCCGGGGCCACAGGTTGGATTGTCAAGCCGTTCACCCCTGAGCAGTTGTTGGCTGTTGTGAAAAAAGTGCTTCGCTAGCGTCGCGTTCCTAGAATACGCCCCGCCCCTGATTCGGTACAATCCGGCCGGGAGGATGGCCAGATGTCGCAGGACGATATGCACAGAATGGCCTTCAAGGAAGAGGCCGCCGAGCTTTTGGGGGAACTTGAGGACTCGCTTTTGGCCCTGGAGGACCAACCCGAGGACCAGGATCTCATCAATCGCGTCTTTCGGGCCATGCACACCATCAAGGGGTCGGGGGCGATGTTCGGGTTCGACGACATCGCCGCCTTCACCCACGAGGTGGAAACAGTCTTTGACAAGGTGCGCAACGGGCTGTTCGCGGTGACCAAGCCCTTGCTCGATCTTACCCTGGCGGCCAGGGATCATATCAAGTCGCTTCTCGACGTATCCGATGCGCCCGATGCCGACGACGAAGTGATCCAGACCCGGGGACGGGACATCCTCTGCAGGCTTCGGCAATTAAGCCCCACGGCCGAACCCGAACCTGTTCGCGAGGAGGTCGGGCCCGCGTCCGAACTCCCCCGGGGCAAGGCCACCTACCGCATCCGCCTCCGTCCCGGTCCGGATTTCTATGCCACCGGAAACAATCCACTTCATTTGCTCGAGGATCTTCACGGTCTGGGTATTGTCCGCAGTTATCCGCATACCGAGGACATTCCCTGCCTGGAGGACATCGATCCCGAATCCTGCCATGTCTGGTGGGACATCATCCTGGGCGCCCAGGTCGATCAGGGGCAGGTTCAGGATGTATTCGTCTTTGTGGAGGATGAATGCGCGCAGTTGTCCATCGAGATGATCGATTCGGGAAGCGCCGCGACCGATGACGGAGTGTACAAAAAGCTCGGCGAGATCCTGGTCGAACGCGGCGACCTGACGCCCGAGGATCTGGCCCAGGCCCTGGCCGCCCAGAAACGCCTGGGCGCGCTGTTGACCGAATCCGGCGTGGTGCCAGCCCCGACGGTGGAGGCGGCCCTGATCGAGCAGGACGCCGTGCGCGATATCCGAAAGGCCCGCGAACCGGCTGTGGAAACCGCGGCCAGTATCCGGGTGGCTGCGGACAAGCTCGACAACCTGGTGGATCTGGTGGGGGAGTTGGTCATTGTCCAGGCCCAGATCAAACAGGTCGTGTCCGGGGTCGGAGATGCCGTTCTCAAAACCCTTTCGGAACACCTGGAACGCTTAAGCGACGACCTGCGCGATTCCACCCTGGGCATCCGCATGCTGCCCATCGGCACCACGTTCAACAAATACCGCCGCCTGGTGCGGGATCTTTCCGCGGAACTGGGCAAACAAATCGATCTGGTCACCTCGGGTGAGGAAACCGAACTGGATAAGACGGTCATCGAGCGTCTCGGCGACCCGTTGGTGCATCTTTTGCGCAACAGCATCGACCACGGGGTGGAAACCCCCGAGGAACGACTGGCCGCGGGCAAGCCCGCGCGGGGGACGGTGCGGCTCACGGCCGAACATTCCGGCGGGGCCGTGGTCATCCGGATCACCGACGACGGCCGGGGGCTCGAAGCCCAGGCCATTCGGGCCAAGGCCGTGGAACGGGGCCTGGTGTCTCCCGAGGCGGAACTTTCCGAGAAGGAGCTTTACAACCTCATTTTTCTGCCGGGTTTTTCCACGGCCAAGGCCATTACCAGCGTCTCCGGCCGGGGAGTGGGCATGGACGTGGTCAAACGCAGCATCGAATCCCTGCGCGGAGCCGTCGAAATCGACAGCGTCCCGGGTCAGGGGACGGAGATCACTGTACGCCTGCCCCTGACACTGGCCATCATCGATGGCCTCCAGGTCCAGACCGGCCAGGAATTTTTCGTGGCCCCCCTGTCCATCGTGGAGGAGTGCGTGGACTTGCCGCGGACAGACAGGGGCGACGGGGACCGTATCGTCAATCTGCGCGGCGAGATCGTCCCGTATATCCGCCTGCGTGACTTTTTTTCCATAGACGGGTCCCCGCCCGACGTGGAACAAGTGGTGGTGTCGCGTGTCGAGGGCTCTCGGGTGGGCATCGTCGTGGATCGGGTCATCGGCGAGCATCAGACGGTCATCAAGAGCCTGGGACGTATTTATCGAGACGTGGAAGGATTGTCCGGGGCGACCATCAAGGGCGACGGGACCATGGCCCTCATCCTCGATGTGCCCGGACTTTTGCGCGCGGCGGTCCAATCCGGAAACTGAAACGGGAGGCGCAGACATGTCCACCGATGATATTTCCCTTAATGACAACCAATACCTGACGTTTGTCCTCGAAGACGAACTGTTCGCCCTCAATATCGGCTCCGTGCGCGAAGTGCTGGAGTTGACCTCCATCACCAAGGTGCCGCGGACACCGGAATTCATCCGGGGGGTCATCAATCTGCGGGGGCGGGCCGTGCCCGTGGTGGACCTGCGCATGAAATTCGGCATGGGCGAGACCCGGCGCACGGTCAATACCTGCATCATCATCGTCGAGGTGGAACTCGACGGCGAGTCCACGGTGCTTGGCGCTCTGGCCGATTCGGTCCAGGAGGTCTACGAGATGGAGAGTTCCCAGATCGAACCGCCGCCGCGCATGGGTACCCGCATCAAGTCCGAGTTCATTACCGGGATGGGCAAAAGCGGGGACCGGTTCATCGTTATTTTGGATATCAACAAGGTGTTTTCGGCCGACGAATTGAATCTGGCCGCCGACGCCGTCGGAATGTCCGGAACGATGGAACGGCGCGAAGGAACCGCCGATGCCGGAGTCTAGGACATCCCGCGAGAGGGCCAGGCCGTCGTCCATGGTCAGCATGAACGACAAGGATTACAAAAGGTTCAGCGAGTTCATTCATGCCGAATGCGGCATCAAGCTGCCCCCCTCGAAAAAGACCATGGTCGAGGCCAGGCTGCAAAAACGCCTGCGCCTGCTGGAAATGGCCTCGTTCCGGGAATACAACGAGTATTTGTTCAGTCCGACCGGTCTTTCCGAGGAACTCGGGCAGCTTATCGACGCCATCACCACCAATACCACGGAGTTTTTTCGAGAGCCAAAACACTTCGATATCCTTCGCGACCGGGTCTTGCCCGGTTGGATCAAGGTCCATGCCCACGAGCCGAAATTGCGGTTGTGGAGCGCCGGATGTTCCTCTGGGGAGGAGCCGTATACCTTGGCCATGGTTTTAAGCGAGTTCGCCGAAAACCATCCCGGTTTCAGGTTTTCCATTCTGGCCACGGATATTTCCATCCAGGTCCTGGAGAAGGCCCGGCGGGCGATTTATCCCGAGGAACGGGTGTACCAGATGAGCATGGAGCTCAAGCGCAAGTATCTGTTGCGCAGCAAGGACCGGCAGAAGAAACTGGTGCGTATCGTTGCGGGGTTGCGCAATGCGGTGACCTTTTCCCGCCTCAATTTCATGGAGGAGTTTCGTTTTGACCATCCGATGGACATCATATTTTGTCGCAACGTGATGATCTATTTTGACCGGGCCACGCAGGAGCGGCTTCTGAACAAATTTTGTCGTCATCTTCGGCCGGACGGACATTTGTTTATCGGGCATTCGGAAAGTCTGACCGGGATGGAATTGCCCCTGCGTCAGGTTGCGCCCACGGTGTATCTCCGGGTTTAGTATTGCCTCTTTTGAAATATGCATCAGCATTATTTGGAAACAAGAGTTTGGAGCACAATTCGTATGTTCGCATTTCGAGGACCTGACACGAGCCAGGGACAGGTTGGAAACCGGGAGACTGTCCGCATGAGGGTGCGGACCGTGAAAAGGCGGTGACGGGTGGATAAGGTAAAGGTTTTGATTGTGGATGACTCGGCGCTGGTGCGCCAGACGCTTTCCGATATCCTGTCCTCCGATCCCGAGATCGTGGTCATGGGTACCGCCGCGGATCCTTTTGCCGCCGCCAAGAA
This sequence comes from Thermodesulfobacteriota bacterium, assembly GCA_049324675.1. Classification (GTDB taxonomy): domain Bacteria; phylum Desulfobacterota; class Desulfovibrionia; order Desulfovibrionales; family Desulfovibrionaceae; genus Desulfolutivibrio. Next base: position 20,427 of record JBMONM010000232.1, on the reverse strand, counting down.
GATGGAGGAGGAGGTCCCGGACGTCATCACCCTGGATATCGAGATGCCGCGCATGGATGGTTTGACCTTTCTGCGCAAGATCATGACCCAGCATCCCCTGCCCGTGGTCATCTGTTCGACCCTGACCGAATCCGGATCGGAAACCACGCTTCGGGCCATGGAATACGGGGCGTTGGACATCATCCTCAAGCCCAAGCTCGGCACCCGGCAGTTTTTGGAGGAGTCGCGCATCCGCATTTGCGATTCGGTCAAGGCCGCGGCCCGGGCCAAGATGAAGCGTCTTTCCCCCACCCCGGCCCTCAAGGTCGAACCCAAGCTTGACGCCGATGCGGTCCTGCCCGGCCCCACGGGCAAGGCCATGTTCGGGACCACGGAAAAGGTCGTGGCCGTGGGCGCGTCCACGGGCGGCACCGAGGCCCTGCGGGTGTTTCTTGAGGCCATGCCTCAGGACTGCCCGGGAATCGCCATCGTGCAGCACATGCCCGAGCAGTTCACGGCCGCCTTTGCCAAGCGTCTCAATGGGTTGTGCCGGATCACGGTCAAGGAGGCCGAGGATAACGACACTATTTTGCGCGGTCAGGCGCTCATCGCCCCGGGCAACAAGCATCTGCTGCTCAAGCGCAGCGGAGCGCGCTACCATGTGGAAATCAAGGACGGCCCCTTGGTCAAGCGGCATCGTCCGAGCGTGGACGTGCTGTTTCGGTCGGCGGCCAGGTATGCCGGGAAAAACGCCGTGGGTGTGATCATGACCGGCATGGGCGATGACGGGGCTGACGGCCTGAAGGAGATGAAGGACGCCGGGGCCTATACCATCGCCCAGGATGAGGCCAGTTGCGTGGTTTTCGGCATGCCCCAGGAGGCCATCAAGCGCGGCGGCGCGGACCGGGTCATTTCGCTGATGCTTATAGCCCCCGAGGTGGTGCGTTTTTGTTCGGCCGCATAGCCGGAGCGCGGATGCCTTCCGGTTGGGACGGCCTTTTCGTCCCCACTGTTTCTGATCTCTCCCGGGCGTTTTGGGAGGACCTGTGTCCCTTGAAGTCGAATTGAAATATCCGGTTGCGGATTTTGCATCCGTGCGGACGGCCCTTGCCGGGGTTGGCGCGGAACGCCTTGGCCTGGTTTTCGAGCGCAACGACGTGTTCGATTCCGCTGGTCAGGGGCGGTTGCGCGAGGCGGGGATCTTGTTGCGGTTGCGGCTCACGACCCCGAAACGCACCGAGGCGGATCAGGTTGAGGATCGTGGCGGCGTCCTGACGCTCAAATTGCCGCCTCCGCCGGACGCCCCCCGGGGATTCAAGGTCAGGCGGGAGATCGAAACCCGGGTGGACGATGTTCAAGTCCTGCGCGATATTCTGATCGGTCTGGGCTACGTCGTCACGCTGCGTTACGAAAAGGTCCGGGAGACATGGCGGATCGGCCGGACCGTGGTTTGTCTGGACCGGCTGCCGTTCGGCCGGTATGTTGAGATCGAAGGCACTCCCGATGCCATCCGGTCCTTGGCGGAGCGTCTGGGGCTTTCGCCCGCCTCGGCCAGTACCGCCACCTATCATGATCTGCATCTTGAAAATCTTGACCGGCTGGGCCTGCCGCATGAGGACAGCTTCGTTTTCGATACGGTCACGGCGGCCCGTCTTGCGAAAAGTCCCTCCCTTGACAAATAAAGTTCGTAATCCCCACGAGTTATCTTTCTGTTGTAAGCCGTCACGTTTTTTTCTAGGTTACGGTATCCGAAAGGAAGACCCGTCGCGCCGATCGCCTCCGTCTCCGCCAGCGTCGGGTCCATCACCGGAATGCCCTCGACAGAAGCAAGTCGCGTCTTATTATCAAACCCAGGCATGGTCCGAGGCGCCATGCGGTCAGAACATATCAGCGTTGTGTAAACAGTTATGAGCGAACCGATCCACGACGAAGAACGCGAATCTGGCGTGGGGCTGGCCGAAGAGGTGCGTGAACCCAAACGATTCAAGGTTCTCTTGCACAACGACGACTATACGACCATGGAATTCGTGGTCAAAGTGCTTATGCAGATTTTTCGCAAGACCGAAGCCGAGGCCGTCCAGATCATGTTGAACGTTCATAACAAAGGTATTGGCGTATGCGGGGTCTACACTGCGGAAGTGGCCGAACTCAAGGTTTCCCTGGTGCGCCGGATGGCCCGCCAGAATGGTTATCCCCTTAAATGCAGCCTGGAAGAGGTCTAGATGCTCAGCAAGACATTGGAAAGAGTGCTGACCAACGCTGTCAAGGAAGTCAAGCGTCGCAGCCATGAATATCTGACTTTGGAACACCTGCTTTATGCGGTTGTTCTGGATGATTCCGGAAAAGACATCCTCGCCGGATGCGGGGCCAATGTGGTGCGCCTTAAAAACCAGCTCGAACGGTTTTTTTTGGACCACATGGAAGTCCTGCCCAAGGATACCGCGACGGAGGTGGTCCAGACGCTTGGGGTGCAACGGGTGTTGCAACGGGCCATCATGCAGATGCAAAACGCCGGCAAGAACCAGGTGGAGGTCGGGGATGTCCTGGCCGCCCTGTTCGACGAGGAGGATTCCTACGCCGTCTATTTTCTCAAGTCCCACGGCATCACCCGGTTGGACGTCCTTGAGAGCATCTCCCATGGCCAGGGGGTCGAACCGTGGCGGCAGGACAGTCCGCCTCGGCCCGGCGAGACGCCTGAACCCAGGACCGGAGGCTCGGCACTCGAGCAATTCACGGTCAACCTCATCGAAAAGGCCCGGGAGGGACGCATCGATCCCCTGATCGGCCGGTCGCCGGAACTCGAACGCACCATCCAGGTGCTCATGCGCCGGCGCAAGAACAACCCCATCTACGTGGGAGACCCGGGTGTGGGCAAGACCGCGATCGCCGAGGGGTTGGCGCTGAAAATCGTCAGGGGCGAGGTGCCCGGGGCCTTTGCCAATACCGAGATATATGCCCTGGATATGGGCGCGCTTTTGGCCGGAACCAAGTATCGGGGAGATTTCGAGGCCCGGCTCAAGGGGGTTCTGGCGGAGTTGGGCCAGAAACCCGAGGCCATCTTGTTCGTGGACGAGATCCATACCATTGTCGGGGCCGGCGCCACCAGCGGCGGGACCATGGACGCCTCCAACATCCTCAAGCCCGTCCTGGCCTCGGGCACGCTGCGGTGCATCGGCTCCACCACCTATGAGGAATACAAGAATCATTTCGAAAAGGACCGGGCCCTGTCACGGCGTTTTCAGAAGATCGACATTGCCGAGCCCACCCGGGACGAGGCCGTGGAGATCCTCAAGGGGCTTCGCTCCTATTATGAAGAGCATCACGGAGTCCATTATACCGACACGGCCATCAAGGCCGCCGTGGAGCTTTCGGCCAAGCATATCAACGACCGCTATCTTCCGGACAAGGCCATCGACGTCATCGACGAGGCCGGGGCCGTTCACCGCTTGTCGGGAAAGCCCGGACGCGGCTCGGTCGGCACTGCCGATGTGGAAAGGATCGTGGCCAAAATGGCCAGGATTCCGGCCCAGCGCATCAGCGGCTCGGACAAGACGCGCCTGGAGAATCTGGACCGCGACCTCAGGGCCGTCATTTTCGGCCAGGACAAGGCCATCGATATCGTTTCCAAGGCCATCAAGCGCTCCCGGGCCGGTCTCTCCCCGGTGGGCAAGCCCACAGGCTCCTTCCTTCTGGCCGGCCCCACAGGGGTGGGCAAGACCGAACTGGCCAGGCAGTTGGCCCAGGTCCTGGGGGTCAACTTCGTGCGTTTCGACATGAGCGAATACATGGAGAAGCACGCCGTGTCCCGGCTCATCGGCGCGCCCCCGGGCTACGTGGGTTTCGACCAGGGCGGACTTCTGACCGACGCCATCCGCAAGCACCCTCACAGCGTGCTTCTGCTCGACGAGATCGAGAAGGCCCATCCGGACATGTTCAGCATCCTGCTGCAGGTCATGGACTACGCCACCCTGACCGACAACAACGGCCGCAAGGCGGATTTCTCCCACGTCATTTTGCTCATGACCACCAACGCCGGGGTCCGGGAGATGGCTGCCAAGAGTATCGGTTTCGGCGACGCCGAGACCCCGGACGACCGCTCCGACCAGGGCAAAAAGGCCCTGGAACGGCTGTTCAGCCCGGAATTTCGCAATCGGCTGGATGGTATCGTCACCTTCAGGCCCTTGACCCCGGAAGTCATGGATCGCATCGTGGGCAAGTATCTGGACGAATTGAACGATCAGATGCGCGAGAGAAAGGTCGTGGTGACGCTGACGCCGGCCGCCGTGGCCCTGTTGTCCAAAAAGGGCTTCGATCCGGTCTTCGGGGCCCGCCCCCTGGCCCGGGTCATTCAGACCGAGATCAAGGACGTTTTGGCCCATGAAATGCTTTTCGGACGTCTGCGCCAGGGCGGCGAGGCCCTGGTGGACGATCCCGCCGGGGAGCGCGGCGATTCCGGAACCGAGGTCCCGGAGGGGTCGTCCTTTTCCTTTGCCTACGTTCCGCGTGAATCCGGCCGGAAAAAGGTTGTCCATTAATCCCGGCGGAACGCCTCAAGCAACCATACAGGCCGTCCGCAAGTCCGAAAGGGTCGGGCTTGCGGACGGCAAACCTGACAATGTCCATCTTCGTCCTTTCCGACGATCCGGATGACCTGCGTTTTCCGCCGCCTTCCCTGGCCGGCCCCGAAGGCCTTTTGGCCGTCGGGGGGGATCTGTCCGTCCCGCGTCTGCTTTCCGCGTATTCCCAGGGCATCTTCCCCTGGTATGATGCCACCAGCCCCATCCTGTGGTGGTCGCCGGATCCGCGTCCCGTGCTTTTTCCGGCTGAGTTGCATGTCCCCCGCCGCCTGGAACGCATGTTGCGCCAAAACCGTTTCGATATCGGCTTCGACATGGATTTCCCCGCGGTCATCCGGGCCTGCGCCGGGGTACGGCGTCCGGGGCAGCGCGGCACCTGGATCACCCAGGCCATGACCCGGGCCTACATCGATCTGCACCGGGCCGGTTTCGCCCACAGCGTGGAGGCCCGCCTGGACGGGCGTCTTGTCGGCGGGGTCTATGGCGTGGCCCTGGGCCGGGCTTTTTTCGGCGAATCCATGTTCCACCTGGAGCCGGATGCGTCCAAGGCCGCTTTTGTCGTCCTGGTCCGCCGTCTCGAGGCCCTGGGATTCCATTTCATCGACTGTCAGCAGACCACCGCCCATCTCGCCCGTTTCGGCAGCCGGGAGGTGCCGCGCGCGGAGTTCCTTTCCCTGCTTTCCCGGGCGTTGCATTGACGTCGGGCCGGTGCGGGGAACCTGTCTTCGCGCGATGGGCCAGGGGCATCCGGGGGTTGACCGACAGGGACCTGTCGGATACAGGACGTGTTTCGCGGAGAGGTGGCCGAGTCGGCCGAAGGCGCTCGCCTGCTAAGCGGGTATCGGGGCTTAAACCCTGATCGAGGGTTCGAATCCCTCCCTCTCCGCCACGAAAACGCCGAACGGGCGCTCCGGGAACCGGGGCGCCCGTTTTTCATCGATACGTCCGCCAGGGGCATCCCGGCCGGCGCGGATGCTCCCGAACGGGAACCGCCTTAGTCCACCCAGTTGAGCGTGCGCTCCACGGCCTTCTTCCAGCCCCGGTAGCCCGCCTCCCGGGCCGCGGCGGACATCCCGGGCTCGAAGACCCGGTCCACAGACCAGTTCTTGCACAGTTCCCGGGTGTCCCGCCAGAACCCCACAGCCAGTCCGGCGGCATAGGCCGCGCCCAGGCAGGTGGTCTCCGAAACCATGGGCCGGATGACCGGCACGTCCAGCACGTCGGCCTGGAACTGCATGAGCAGCTCGTTTCGGACCATGCCCCCGTCCACCTTGAGCTTCGTCAGGGCCACCCCGGAATCCTTGTTCATGGCCTCCACGATGTCCCTGGTCTGGTAGGCGCAGGCCTCGAGCACGGCCCGGGCCAGATGGTACCGGGTGGCGTAGCGGGTCAGGCCCACGATGGCTCCCCGGGCGTCCGAACGCCAATAGGGCGCGAAAAGCCCGGAAAAGGCCGGCACGATGTACACCCCGCCGTTGTCCTCGGCGTGCAGGGCCAGACGCTCGATCTCCGGCGCGGTCTGGATCAGCCCCAGATTGTCGCGCACCCACTGCACCAGGGCTCCGGCCATGGCCACCGAGCCTTCCAGGCAGTAGACCGGATCGCTGTCCCCGAGCTTGTAGGCCAGGGTAGTGATCAGGCCGTGGCGGGAGGGGATGGGGGTGGTGCCGGTGTTGAGCAACAGGAAGCAGCCCGTGCCGTACGTGTTTTTGGCCTCGCCGGGTTCGAAGCAGGTCTGGCCCACCAGGGCCGCCTGCTGGTCCCCCAGGGCCCCGCACACCGGGACCCGGGCCCCGAGGGGACCGTCCTCCATGGTCGGCCCCCAGGAGGCGGCGTCGCTGGAGGGCACGATGCGCGGCAGCCCCTGGCGCGGAATGTCCAGCACGTCCAGGATGCCGTCGTCCCATTCCAGGGTGGTCAGATCCATGAGCATGGTCCGGCTGGCGTTGGTCACGTCGGTGACGTGGGCCCCTCCCCGGGGGCCGCCGGTCAGCCACCAGATGATCCAGGATTCCATGGTCCCGAACAGGGCCTCGCCGGCCTCGGCGGCCCGTCTGGCCTCGGGGACGTTGTCCAGGACCCACTTGATCTTGGGACCGCTGAAATAGGTGGCCACGGGGAGGCCGGTTTTGGCCCGGAAACGGTCCGGGCCGCCGTCCCTGATGAGTTCCTCGCAGATGTCCCGGGTACGGGCGCACTGCCAGACGATGGCGTTGTAGTAGGGTCGGCCGGTACGCCGGTCCCAGACCACCACGGTCTCGCGCTGGTTGGTGATGCCCAGGGCGGCCAGGTCCGCGCCGGTGACCCCGGCCTTGCGCAGGGCCCCGGCAATGACCTCCCGGGTATTCTCCCATATCTCCATAGGGTCGTGTTCAACATGCCCCGGCTCGGGGAATATCTGGCGGTGCTCCTTCTGGTCCATGGCCACGATGCGCCCGGAGGCGTCGAAGATGATGAACCGGGACGAGGTCGTTCCCTGATCGACGGCGCCGATGTATCCGCCCATGATGCGCTCCTTTTGGGGCGTGTCCGCCCGCATGGCATTGGTGGTGTTTCTCCGATTCCCGCCTTCGCGGCAAGTCCGGATCGATCGTTTTCGGGAAAGCGTCATCCCCCGGATGACACGGGCTGCATGTTCTCTTCCAGGGGCCACAGTCCCATGGCCGCGCCCGCGAGCCGGGACACGGCGACCACGGGCAGCGGCGGGGCCGGAAGCGACGAGGTCCGGGTCGGTTCCCGGTCCCAGGCCAGGGGAGTCTCGCAGGCCAGGCCCGTCCGGCCGAGTTGCATCTGGCAATAGGTGCAGGCCGTGGCCATGACCCGGGCCTGGGCCTCCATGGCCGAGACGTATTTGCTGTGGGCCAGGGCCGAGGCCAGACGGTCGTTTTTTCCGGCCAGGGGCTGGCCGCAGCACTCAAGACGCAGGGTCCAGGATACGGGCGTCGCCCCAAGGGCCGCAAGCAGGCCCTCGAAGATGGTCGGGGACCGGGGATCGTCGAAGCGGGTCACGGTCGAAGGCCGCAGGGTGTGGCAGCCGTAGTGGGCCGCGACCCGGAGCCCGGAAAGAGGCCGGATCACGGCGGCGCGGATGGCGGCCAGACCCGGGTCCCGGGCCAGGACGGACAACAGGTGGGTGACGGACGTGTCGGGATCGTAGTCCAGGCCATCGGGGGCCAGGGCCGCGTCCACCGCCGCGCGCAGGTCGGGCCGGGAGGCCAGGGTGGCCTGTGCGAACCGCAGATGGCCGAAGCAGCATTTGCAGGGGGTCAGGACGCCGCATCCGGCCCTTGCGGCCACGGCCAGGCCCCGGGCCGCCGAGAGCACCGAGGCCAAAAGGCTCTGGTGGCGTAGGGGATAGCCGCAACAGGGAAATTCGGGCAGAGCCGGTGTGATGCCCAGGATTTCGAGCACGGCCAGGGATTCCCGGCCGTAGTCGGGCAGGTGGTAGGGGATGCGGCAGCCGGGAAACCAGGCGTAGGTCATGGCCGCCCCCAGGCCGTGTCGACATCGTCCAGAAGGCCGGCGGCGTCCGCCGCCTCCACCCGGGCGTGAGCCAGGTTGCGCAGCTCATAGAGCACATCGGCCACCCGGATGCCCCGGGGACAGTGCTCCTGGCACATGTAGCAGGTGGCGCAGTTCCACAGGAAATTGGCCGAAAGGGCCATCTCCGCCAGGCCCATGCGGGCCAGATTCATGATCTGGTGCGGGGAGACGTCCAGGTCGGCGGCAGGGACGTCCGGAAGCCGAAACAGGGGGCACACCGAGGTGCACACCGAACACTGGACGCAGGCGGCGAAGGTCTCCGGGTTGTCCAGCAGCGACGGGGACCGGGCCAGGGTTCTGGACGGTCGTCTTTTTTCTCCGGCCAGGCGTTTCCAGACCTCGGGCCCCAGGCTGCGCAGCCGCACGTACAGTTCCGGATAGCCCAGGCGGGCGGCCTCGCGCTTGGAAACCAGCCACAGGTCCTGGAGATTGATTTTCGAGGGGCAGAGCACGGTGCAGCGCATGCATTCGGTGCAGATGAACCCGCCCCTGGAAAAGGCGGCCAGGGCGGCCGGGGTGATTCTGCCCCTTTTGTCGGCCAGCCTGCGCATGGACAGGAGTTTTTCCGAGGGCAGTATCTCGGGGGTGCGAAGGACCAGAAAGGCCGGGAGTACGCTGCAATGACTGCTGCAGATCCCGCAGTTGGTGCAGGCGTCCAGGCCCACGGCCCGCTTCACGGGCGTCTGCGGCCGGGGGCGGAGGGCCTCCTGGCCGGGGTCCAGGCTTTGCAGCAGGATGCCCACGGGCGTTGACAGGATGTGGAAGAGCTTGCCGAAAGGCAGCCAGGCCAGGGCGAACATGCAGGAGAGAACATGGGTCCACCACAACAAGGCGTCCCGCTCGGCGCTTGAGGGGGGCAGGATCCGGGACAGGGGAGCGGACACGAAGGCCGAGCGGGGCGGGGAATGGCAGGGGGCGCAGCTTGCCTCGGACAGGTCGCGGCCCTTCTCGACCAGTCCGGTCGATGGCCCGGCCGTGCCCGGGGCCGTCTCCGGAACGGCCATGCCCCGCTCTTCGGCCCAGAAGGCCCGCAGGGCGGCCAGGTCCGTTTCGTCCGGGGCCGGGAGATACTCGGCGGCCATGCGGTCGAAAGCGGCCGGGGAGATCATCTTGGAGGCTTCAAGGACAAAGCCCGAGCCCACCATCAGGCCGATGAGCCCCAGGACGAAGAGGTCCTCGAAACGGGTGGTGCGGCGCATGTCGCGTAGCGCGGGGCGGCGGACCAGGGCGATCCCGAGCCCCAGGGCGACCAGGACCCCGAAGAGGTTGCGCAGGAATTGCCAGGGGTCGAGGGTCGGCTCGTAACCGGGAAAAAGAGGGCGGGAGACTACGGACCCCAGGGCGTGGAAGAAAAGCAGACCGGAAAAACCGGCGAACAGACACACGTGCATGATCCAACGCCACAGGCTGTCCTTTCGCGCAAGGTGTCCCTGGAGCAGGATGTCCCTGACAAGGGTGAGAAGGAGGCGGGGCACGGCTCTTTGCGCGTCCCGAAGGGACAGGGATCGGACCAGGAAGACCAGGGCCCGGGAAGGCGGCAGGCCGGGAACGGCCAGGGAGCGGTCCGGAGACAGCCAGCGGGACAGGCGCCAGAGCGTGCCGCCGAGGCATACGGCCCCGCATGTCCACAGGATCGCGGCGAAAAGGCTCATGGACGCTCCCGCGAAACGGCCGCCCGACCATGCGGACCCGCTGGCGGAACGGTCGTCTGGTTGTGCCGCGCGTCAGATCGAGGCCGCGAAGTCCTCCACGGCGGCATGGGCCGTGACCAGGGCCAGTCCTGCGCCGCACTTCTGGCGGGTCCAGTCGTGGCCGGCCAGGATGGAGCCCACGGCGTAAAGGGTTTCGAAGGCCGGTTTTCCGTTCGCTCCAAAGGGCCGGAAGCGGGTATCCGTGGCCAGTCCGGCCCTGTTGACGCCGTGACCGGCCGGATCGAACATGCTTTGGCCGTGCCAGGCCGAGCGCGAGGCGGGCTGGACCACGGGCAGGTCGAACAGAGCCTCACGGATCCCCTTGCGACGGGGCACGAGCCCCCTGCCGAAAAACCGTCCCGTGGCCAGCACCGCGCCCCGGGCCGAGATGCGGGTCTCTGGTTCGGCGCCGCCCACGGTGAAGACGAATCCCTTCCCGTCCGCCCGCGCCGTCAGGGCCAGCTTGCCGAAAAAGGTCATGGCCCCGAGTTGGGGCAGGCACTCCTCGAAGGCGGCCTTCAGGCGCAGGCCGGTGACCGCCGGCGGCATGGTGGGAAGCTCGAAGACGGGAAGCCCCAGAAGCCCGCGCATGTCCGCAAGCACCTCCCGGGTTCGGGAGATGCCCAGAATGGCCGGGAATCCGACCATCTCCACGCCCCGAAGGCGGGGAGCCAGGGAGACGGCCAGGGCCTGTCGGACGGCCGGTGACTGCATGGCCAGGGCCATGGGCTCGGGATAGGGGATGGCCAGACCGCCGGGGAAGGGCAGGCGGACGTGGCGCAATCCGGGCCACACGGCGCGCGCGGTTTGGGCCGCCTGGGCCGCGCTGTAGCCCTTGAGGCCCTCGAAATCGACCAGCAGGGCAGCCGGGGTGCGACGCAGGCCGTGGTCGGCGGCCCACATCCCGGCCGGAACCCGGTAGGTGCGCTTGACGGTGCCCACCGGGGTCAGGACCATGGCGTTAACGCCGTCGTGGCCGTGGTAGTCGAGGCCGATGCCGCCAAGAAACTCCACGAAGGCGGCGAAGGCCGCCTCGATCCGGGGCCGGGACACCTTGGCGTAGGGATGGTCCGGTTCGGCGGCGGCCAGGGCGGCCACGGCCTCGAAGGGGTCGTCCCAGACCCGGCCCTGGGCAGTGGGATGCACGGCCAGAAGGTCCAGAAGGCCGCTGGCGAACAGGCTTTCCCCCGGGGTTCCGGCCACGGCCACGGAAAGGCCCCGCTTCAGGGCAAAGGCCGTGGCGGCCATGCCGGCCAGGCCCGTTCCCAGGACCATGAGATCGACCTCGTGGCGGGGCAGGGGCGCGGCGGTCATGGGACATCCCCCCCGGTTTCGCCGTTTCCGGCCAGTTCCAGGCCGAACAGGCCGCAATGCAGGGCCTCCTGGAACTCGGCCTGCACCAGGGGGAAGTCGAACAGGATGGGACGCAGGCCGCGCCAACGTTCGGAAAGAAAACGTCGCATCTCGGAAAGCCCCTCGGCGTCGGCGAAGACCCCCGCATCGTAGAGATGGGCGGCCACCCGGAGGCTGCACAGGCCGCCTTGGCAGGGGCCCTTGCCGATGCGGCTGCGCAGTCCGATGGACAGAAGTCTGGCCCCGGGGGCCACGTCCGGCATGGTGCGCACGATGTCGTCCACCACGCTCGCGGAGACCATCTCGCATTCGCACAGGATGGCGTCCGTGGGATCCGTGGCCTCGATCCAGCGGCGCGGGGCCAGGCCGGGCTCGGTCCAGCGTCCGCCCTCGTAGGGGGGCAGGGGAGTGGCGGCGGTGACGCAGGGGGCCTCCACCCCGAGCTTGGCGCAGGCCAGATCGGCGGTCTTTTCGGCCATCAATCGGTAGGTGGTCAGCTTGCCGCCGGTGATGGTCAGGAAGTTGTCCACGCCGTCGCGGGCGTGGTCCAAGAGGGCGAACCCTCGGCTGACGGCCCGGTCCCCGGCCGAGGTGGACCTGCCGAACAGCGGCCGCACCCCGGAATAGGCCCGGATGTATCGGGTGGCGTTGAGTTCCGGGACCATGGCCGCGCCCTCGTCGATGATCCGGTCCACCTCGGGGATGGTCGGCCGGCAGTCGTCGGGGTCGGCGATGCGCACCGAGGTGGTGCCGAGAATGGACACCGTGCCTCCGGGTACCAGGATGTCCGCGTCCGTGGCCGGCCGCAGGCGGTTCACCACCCGTTCGGTGATCCGGCGTTGGGTCACCAGGAGGGTGCCTTTGGAATAGACCAGGTCCACGGACAGCCCGGCCATGGCCGCCACCCGCCCGGCCCAGGCCCCGGCGGCGTTGACCACCAGGGAGACGGCGATCTCATGCTCCTGACCGTCGGCGGCGTCGCGCAGGATCGCGGTCCGGATGCGACCCCGGTCCAGGCGGAAGCCCACCACCTGGGTCCAGGGCAGAAAACGCGCGCCGTGGGCCATGGCCTGACCGATGTTGTCCAGGGAAAGCTTGAAGGGGTCCACCGAGGCGTCGGCCACGGCGTAGGCGGCGATGAGCCGGTTCGACAGGGCCGGCTCCATGTCCCGGGCGGCCTTGACGTCCAGGGGGGCGGCGGCGATACCGCATTTTCGGCAAAGCCCGGGAAAATCCGCGAGATAGGATTCGTCGTCACCGGAGACGGCCACGAACAGCCCGCCCGTGTCCTCGATGCAGTGGGGGGCGATCCGGCGCAGGATCCCGCCTTCCTCGCGACACTCGGCGGCAGCCAGGGGGTCGGAGCCCACGTATCGGGCCCCGCTGTGCAACAGGCCGTGATTGCCGCCCGAAGCCCCGGCATTGACGTCCCGCTTGTCCACCAGAAGACAGTCCACGCCACGCAGTGCCAGGTCCCGGGCCAGGCCCGCGCCGGTCACTCCGCCTCCGATGATGAGCACGGTGGTCCGCACTCCGATCTCTCCTTGCCGGAAATCGTTTATCGGCGACCCCCGTCGCAGCCGGGGAGTCCGGCCGCGACGGTTCTCGGGGGGAGGGGCCGCCGTCCGAAGCGGGGAAGCCGCCGGGGGGTCCGGCCTAGGAGGGTCCCCGCTTTCAGTTCGCCCTTGTGAAAAAACAATCACAGTGATACGAATAAGTTGAAAAACACCGTGTCGTCATGTGCGCAAAGCTGTCACAATATAGCCGACACGCCGCCTTTTGTCATCATTTTTTTCTAAAAACAACAAATGAGGATCATTTTTTTTCAAAAGCGAAAACAGCGGATTTGGTCCTTTCGGGAGCACGACATGACACAATGGGAGCGGGAGCAGGACGAACAGGCGGCGCACGCGGACGAGGAACAGGCAGTCGTCGCCTCCGGCGAGGCGGCGGGGAAGTCCTCCTCGGTGAGAAAACGCCAGGAAAGGATCCTGGCCGCGGTCCGGGAAAAGGGGTTCGCCACCATCGAGGCCCTGGCCAGGGCCTTTCACGTCACTCCCCAGACCATCCGCCGGGACATCAACATGCTTTCCCGGGAAGGGCTTGTGCACCGCTATCACGGCGGGGCGGGCCTGGAGTCGAGCACCGAGAATTTGGCCTATTCCGACCGCAAGATCCTGTGCCGCCAGGAAAAACGCCGTATCGCGGCCATGGTCGCCAAACACATTCCGGACCATGCCTCGCTTTTCATCAACATCGGGACCACCACCGAGGAGGTGGCCCGGGCGCTTCGCCACCACCAGCGCCTGCGCGTCATCACCAACAACCTCAACGTGGCCGGGATCATGGCCGGCTACGACACCGTGGAGGTGATCATCGCCGGGGGGCTCATCCGTCACCGTGATTGCGGCATCATCGGCGAGGCCACCATTGATTTCATCCAGCAGTTCAAGGTGGACTTCGGAATCATCGGCATCTCCGGCATCGACCTGGACGGCACCCTCCTGGACTTCGATTTCCGCGAGGTGCGGGCCGCCCGGGCCATCATCGACAATTCCCGCAAGACCTTCCTGGTGGCCGACCACACCAAGTTCGGCCGCAACGCCATGGTCCGCCTGGCGGACATCACCGAGATCGACGCCCTGTTCACCGACGCTCTGCCGCCCATGACCCTGCGCGAAAAGCTTGAGGCCGCCGACGTGGAATATTACGTGGCCGATCAGGACTGAGGCCCTCGCGTACCATTCCGCCGGGGCTCGCCTCCGCATGGCCTCCCTCCGGACCCCGGAGCGGTCGGACCGGGGCGCGTTTCCCAGTGACGAATCCGCGTCAACCCCGTTGCGGCCCGGAAACGACCGGAGTCATTTTTTTCGGTTTGTTACAAAATAATTCTTTTTTCGCTTGAGAACAATTTGTGAAGCTGGTATTCAAGGGACTCGAAACCATGTTTCTCGATTTGAAATGATGAGTTATTTCCATAGTGTCGCCCGTCACCGGGCGCAGGCTGGGAGCCGGGAATGAGTTTTTCAATCTCGAAAGTTGACAAGATCGTCGGCCGGGAGACGTATCTGGCCGACATTGATCTGCACCTTGCATCCGGTTCGCAAAACGTCATCCTGGGCCGCACCCTGGCCGGGAAGACCACGCTTTTGCGCGTCATGGCCGGACTCGACCGCCCCACGCGCGGGACCATCGCCGAAAACGGCCACGACGTGACCGGCGTGTCCGTGCGCAGGCGCAATGTGGCCATGGTCTACCAACAGTTCGTCAATTACCCGTCCCTGACGGTCTTCGACAACATCGCCTCGCCGCTTCGGCTCGGCGGCATGTCCAAGGCCGACATCCCGGTCAGGGTGCGCGAAACCGCCGCCACGCTGCACATCGAACACCTTCTGGACCGCCTGCCCCAGGAACTCTCCGGCGGCCAGCAGCAGCGCACGGCCATTGCCCGGGCCCTGGTCAAAGACGCTTCCCTGCTCCTTCTGGACGAGCCTCTGGTCAACCTGGACTACAAGCTGCGCGAGGAACTGCGCGCCGAACTGCGCGACATCTTCTGTCGGCGCGACTCCATCGTGGTCTACACCACCACCGAACCCTCCGAGGCGCTCATGCTCGGCGGCAACTTGGTGGTCATGCACGAGGGCCGCGTGCTCCAGACCGGCCCGGCCGAGGAGGTCTACCGCCGTCCGGCCACGGTCACGGTGGCGGAAATCTTAAGCGACCCGCCCATCAACGTCATCCATACCACTGTGGACGCGAACCAGGCCCACTTGGGCGAGGGGCTGTCCGTGTCTCTGGACGGTCATCTGGCCGGGCTTGACCCCGGCGAATATCTCTTCGGGGTCCGCTCCCACCACCTCTTTTTATGCCGCCAGCACCCCCGGGACATCGAGCTCTCGGCCCGGGTGGAGTTGGCCGAGATCAACGGCTCCGAGACCTTCCTGCACGTGACCTACAACGGCCGGCCCCTGGTCATCCAGGAGGAGGGCGTGCATCAGCGGCGCATCGGGTCGCCGCTGGCGTTCTTCGTGCGGCCCCGCAAATTCTACATCTTCGGCAAGGATGGCGTCCTGGTGCGCGCCCCCTTGTTCGAGGACGCCTAATCCCGACGAGGTATCAGTCCATGGCCCGCATCGTGCTCGACGACCTGGCGCACAGCTACCGGCCCGACCCGAAGGGCCGCGACGACTATGCCTTGAAGCGCATCCACACCGTCTGGGAGGACGGCGGGGCCTACGCCCTGCTCGGTCCCTCGGGCTGCGGCAAGACCACCCTTTTGAACATCATCTCCGGCCTTCTGACCCCTAGCCAGGGCCGCGTGCTCTACGGCGATGCGGACGTCACCGGACTGCCCCCGGAAAAGCGCAACATCGCCCAGGTCTTCCAGTTCCCGGTGCTCTACGACACCATGACCGTGCGCGAGAACCTGGCCTTTCCCCTGCGCAACCGGGGCGTGCCCCAGGCGGACGCGGCCAAACGGGTCATGGAGGTGGCCGAGGCCCTGGACCTGGTGTCGGTCCTGGATTGCCGGGCCAGCGGTCTGTCCGCCGACGCCAAGCAGAAGATATCGCTCGGTCGGGGGCTGGTGCGTAGCGACGTGGCGGCCATCCTCTTTGACGAGCCGCTCACGGTCATCGACCCGCACCTCAAGTGGAAACTGAGACGCAAGCTCAAGGAGATCCACGAGCGGTTCCACCTCACCCTGATCTATGTGACCCACGATCAGGTCGAGGCCATGACCTTCGCCGATCAGGTGGTGGTCATGTATGACGGCGAGATCGTCCAGATCGGCACGCCCCAGGATCTCTTCGAGAATCCCGAGCATACCTTCGTGGGCTTTTTCATCGGCAGTCCGGGCATGAACCTTTTCCCTGTAGCCGTGGACGGTGATGCGGCCGTGGCCGACGGCGGGCGCATCCCTCTGGAGCCCGCCCTGGCTGCCAGGGCCAGGGCCGCGGCCGCTTCCGGGGCCAGGCTCGAACTGGGCATCCGGCCCATGTACCTGCGTCTGGAGGAAACCGGGGAGGACGGCGTCCCGGTCCGGATCACCCTGGTCGAGGACCAGGGTGACTGCCGTATCGTCACCGCCGCCATGGGGCAGACCGTCCTCAAGGCCCGGGTCCCCGAGGGCCGGCATGTCCCTTCGGGCGGGGCCAGGGCCGTGTTCGTCCCGGAGTGGACCAGGATGTTCGCGGACGGCAGGCTTTTGAAGTAGCGCAAAATCCCCGGGCGGGCGTCCGGAGAACCCGGGCGGGTCAGGAACGAACAGAGGGGGCGACGTGGAGAAGTGGGACAACAACAAGGCCTGGTTTCTGGTCCTGCCGGTCTTTTTTGTGGTGGCCTTCAGCGCCATCATACCGCTTATGACCGTGGTCAACTATTCGGTCCAGGACATCTTGGCCCCGGGCCAGGGCATTTTCGTCGGGGCGGAGTGGTACCGGGAAGTGCTCCATGACCCCAGGCTTCACGAGGCCTTCCTGCGCCAGCTCATCTTTTCCTTCACCGTCCTCCTGATCGAGATCCCCCTGGGCATCGGCGTGGCCCTGACCCTGCCTTCCAGGGGCTGGGGCGTCTCGGCCTGCCTGGTCATCCTGGCCCTGCCGCTTCTGATCCCCTGGAACGTGGTCGGGACCATCTGGGTGGTCTTTTCCCGGCCGGACATCGGGCTGTCCGGGGTGACCTTGAACTCCATCCTGGACATCGCCTACAACTACACCGCCGACCCCCTGGACAGCTGGCTGACCGTGGTGGTCATGGACATCTGGCACTGGACGCCACTGGTCATCCTTTTGTGTTACGCCGGGCTCCAGGCCATTCCCGAGGCTTACTACCAGGCGGCCAGGATCGACGGGGCCTCGCGCCTGGCCGTGTTCCGCTACATCCAGCTCCCCAAGATGCGCGGCGTGCTCATGATCGCCATTTTGCTCCGCTTCATGGACAGCTTCATGATCTACACCGAGCCCTTCGTTCTGACCGGCGGCGGTCCCGGCAACTCCACCACGTTTCTGAGCCAGTTTCTGACCAAGATGGCCATCGGCCAGTTCGACCTGGGGCCGGCTGCCGCCTTTTCGCTCATCTACTTCCTGGTCATCCTTCTTTTCAGCTACATCTTCTACACCGTCATCACCAATCTCGGCAAAGGAGTGGCGAAATGAGGCTCAACACGCGCCAGGTCGTCCTTCTCGTCTATCTGGCCTTCCTGCTCCTGCCCATCTACTGGCTGGTGAACATGTCTTTCAAGACCACCGAGGAGATCCTCGGCGGCTTCGGCCTCGTTCCGGATCATTTCACCATCGCCAACTACACGATGATATTCACCGACAAGTCCTGGTACATGGGGTATATCAACTCCATCAAGTACGTGGCCTTAAACACCGTCATCTCCCTGTCCGTGGCCCTGCCGGCGGCCTACGCCTTCTCCCGGTTCCGGTTTCTGGGCGACAAGCACATGTTCTTTTGGCTTCTGACCAACCGCATGTCTCCGCCGGCCGTCTTCCTCCTGCCCTTTTTCAATTTCTACCAGACCGTGGGGCTTTTCGACACCCACATCGCCGTGGCCCTGGCCCACTGCCTGTTCAATGTGCCCCTGGCGGTATGGATTCTCGAAGGCTTCATGTCCGGAATCCCCAGGGAGATCGACGAGACGGCGTTTATCGACGGCTACAGTTTCCCGCGGTTTTTCTTCCGCATCTTCATCCCCCTGGTGAAGTCCGGAATCGGCGTCACCGCCTTTTTCTGCTTCATGTTCTCCTGGGTGGAACTGCTTCTGGCCCGGACCCTGACCACGGTCAATGCCAAACCTATCGCCGCAACCATGACAAGGACCATAAGCGCCGCGGGCATGGACTGGGGCGGCCTGGCCGCCGCCGGCGTCTTGACCATGATCCCGGGGGCCATCGTCATCTGGTTTGTGCGCAACTACATGGCCAAGGGCTTCGCCCTGGGCCGGGTTTGATGCATTTCAAGGAGGATGCGGGGCATGGATCTGACCTGGATGGAATGGACCCCGATCACGGCCTACTTTTTCATCTTCATCGGCTGCGTCCTGACGGCCATGACCGTGTGGCAGGTGGTGTCGCCCGGGATCGAGACCAAGGGATTTCTGCCCATGGCCACGACGCGCGGCGACCGTTTGTTTATCGGCCTTCTTGGCGGCTGTTACATCCTTTTGGCCTTCATCGGCCTGACCGAACTCAGTCTCTGGTATGCCCTGGCTCTGGCCCTGGCCTTTCTCGGCGCGGTCATGCGTTTCGGCTGATCCGCCTCCTGGCGGCGTCCGGACCCGGGATTTCGATGGCGTAGCGGCATGGAAACGTTTAACCGGAGGTACGGCAGATGAGAGGATTGCGACGTGGCGGTTTGGGGAAGGCCTCGCTGTGCATCGGCTTCCTCGCAGTGGCGTTTTTTGTGGTTGCGGGTCTGGCCACCGCTGACGACGATGCCAAGTACAAGGAGGCGGCGAAAAAATGGGTGGAGCAGGAATTTACGCCGTCCACCCTGTCCAAGGAAGAACAGCTCAAGGAACTCGACTGGTTCATTCAGGCCGCCAAGCCCTTCCGGGGCATGGAGATCAAGGTCGTTTCGGAAACCATCACCACCCACGAATACGAATCCAAGACCATGGCCAAGGCCTTCTATGAGATCACCGGCATCAAGGTTACCCACGATCTCATCCAGGAAGGCGACGTGATCGAGAAGATCCAGACCCAGATGCAGTCCGGCCAAAACATCTACGACGGCTGGATCAACGACTCCGACTTGATCGGCACCCATTTTCGCTACGGCCACGTGGTGCCCCTGACCGATTTCATGAAAGGCGAGGGCAAGGACGTGACCCTGCCCACCTTGGATTTGCCCGACTTTATCGGCACGTCCTTCACCACCGGCCCGGACGGCAAGCTCTATCAGCTTCCGGACCAGCAGTTCGCCAACCTCTACTGGTTCCGTTACGACTGGTTCCAGCGTCCGGACCTCAAGGCCAAGTTCAAGGAGATCTACGGCTACGAACTGGGCGTGCCGGTCAACTGGTCCGCCTACGAGGACATTGCTGACTTCTTCACCAACAAGGTTAAGGAGATCGACGGCAAGCGCGTCTACGGCCACATGGACTACGGCAAGAAGAGCCCGGATCTGGGCTGGCGCTTCACTGACGCCTGGCTGTCCATGGCCGGCACCGGCGACAAGGGCCTGCCCAACGGTAAGCCCGTGGACGAGTGGGGCATCCGCGTGGAAGGCTGCCGCCCGGTGGCATCGAGCGTGTCCCGCGGCGGCGCCACCAATGGCCCGGCCGCTGTCTACGCCATGGAAAAGTACATGGAATGGCTCAAGAAATATGCCCCGGCCGAGGCCCTGGGCATGACCTTCTACGAGTCCGGCCCGGTTCCGGCCCAGGGACACATCGCCCAGCAGATCTTCTGGTACACGGCGTTTACCGCTGACATGATCAAGCCCGGGCTTGACGTGGTCAACGCCGACGGCTCGCCCAAGTGGCGCATGGCCCCGTCGCCTCACGGCGCGTACTGGGAAGAGGGCATGAAGCTCGGCTATCAGGATTGCGGTTCCTGGACCTTCCTCAAAAGCACGCCCGTGGACCGCATGAAGGCCGCCTGGCTGTACGCCCAGTTCTGCGTGGCCAAGACCACGTCGCTGAAAAAGACCATCGTGGGACTTACCCCCATCCGCAATTCCGACGTGACCTCCGAGTACATGGCCAAGATTGCGCCCAAGCTCGGCGGTCTGGTGGAGTTCTACAAGAGCCCGGCCCGCGTGGCCTGGACCCCCACCGGCACCAACGTGCCCGACTACCCGAAGATGGCCCAGTTGTGGTGGCAGAACATCGGCGAGACCCTCTCCGGCGAGGTCACCCCGCAAAAGGCCATGGACAATCTGGCCGAGGCCCAGGACAAGGTGCTGGCCCGTCTGGAACGCGCCAATGTCCAGGGCGAATGCGCCCCCAAGCTGAACCCCGAAAAGGGCGCGGACTACTGGTTCGCCCAGCCCGGGGCTCCCAAGCCCAAGTTGGCCAACGAGAAGCCCAAGGGCGAAACCGTGGACTACGACCAACTGATCAAGGCCTGGCGTGAAGGCCGTGTGAAGTAGGGCGGTCTTCCTTCGGTAAGGCCGTATGAAAAACGGCGCGTCCGTTCGGGCGCGCCGTTTTTTTATGGAAACGAAAACCCCCCGCTAAGCGGGGGGTTCTAATATGGCGAAGCCGTTGATAATCCTAGAAATAGTCGCTCTCCGTGATAGGAAGAAGTTGTTCCGGCTTCAACCAGTCACATAAA
>JBMONM010000231.1:0-38251 GCA_049324675.1 Thermodesulfobacteriota bacterium | reverse complement strand
TTCCGCCCGGCCGGAGCATGATTCTCCGGACCGTAACGTTTTCGTGTTGCGCCACGTCTTCACCCCTGGCCCACCCGGCATGAAAAGGAGCGACCCATGTCCGGACCCCCTTGGCATACCCTGGAATCCGAAGCGGCCCTGGCCCGACTCGAGGTCAGCCCCGCAACCGGTCTTTCCGCCGCCGAGGCCGCCCGGCGCCTGGAAAAATACGGGGCCAACGAGCTGATCCACGAGGAGCGGGCCTCGGCCCTGGCCATGTTTCTGGGCCAGTTCAAGAACCTCCTGATCGTCATCCTGCTTGGAGCCGTGGCCCTCTCGGCCCTGGTCGGCGAGGTGGTGGACGCGGCCATCATCCTGGTCATCGTGATCTTTTGCGCCATCCTGGGGTTCGTGCAGGAATACCGCGCCGAACAGGCCCTGGCGGCACTGAAGAAAATGCTCTCCCCGACCATGACCCTGTTGCGCGACGGCCGCGAGGAGGAGACCCCCTCCCGGTCCATCGTGCCCGGGGACATCCTGCTCCTGGAGGCCGGGGATCGTATCCCGGCGGACGGCCGGGTCTTCGAATCCCATTCCCTGCGCTGCGACGAGGCCCCGCTCACCGGGGAATCCGTGCCCGTGGGCAAGCACACGGACGCCCTGGGGGGGGATATCCCCACGGGGGACATGAAAAACATGGTCTTCACCGGGGCCACGGTGACCTACGGCCGGGGCAAGGCCGTGGTCACCGCCACGGGCATGGAAACCGCCTTCGGCCGGATCGCCAAGGAGGTCGCCTCGGTCGAGACCGAAAAGACCCCCCTGGAGAAACGCACCGAGGAGATCGGCCGCTGGCTCGGGCTCATCGCCCTGGGCATCTGCGTCGCGGTGGCCGGGGTAAGCATGGTCAGGGAACACCTCGCGGGCAAGCTCGACATGGCCTTCGCCATCGAAGTGGTGATGTTCGCCATCGCCTTGGCCGTGGCCGCGGTGCCCGAGGCCCTGGCGGCCATCGTCACCGGGGCACTGGCCATCGGCATGCGCCAGATGGCCAAGCGCCACGCCCTGGTGCGCAAGATGCCGGCCGTGGAGACCCTGGGCTGCACCACGGTCATCTGCGCGGACAAGACCGGGACCCTGACCAAAGGGGAGATGACCGTGCGTCGTCTTTTCGTCTGGGGGCGTTCGCTGGAGGTGACCGGCGCGGGCTATGCGCCCGTGGGCGAGGTAGGCCACGGGCCTTCCCGTCCGCCGGCCCTGGAGCCCCTGCTCTTGGCCGGCCTTTTGTGCAACGACGCCGACGTGCAGGAGGTCGAGGACCGCTGGACGGTCAAGGGCGATCCCACCGAGGCCGCCCTGGTGGTCGCGGCCATGAAGGCCGGGATGGCCAAGGCCCAGACCCGCATGGACTGCGCCCGCGAGGAGGAATTCCCCTTTTCCTCGGAGCGCAAGCGCATGACCACCATCCACCGGCTGCCCGACGGCCGGCGCATGGCCTTCATGAAGGGCGCGCCGGAAACGGTCCTGGCCCGATGCGCCTCGATCCTGGACGGCGACGCCGAACGGCCCCTGACCGAGGCGGACCGCGCGCGCATCCTGGCCGAAAACGAGGCCATGGCCAACGCCGCCCTGCGGGTCCTGGCCCTGGCCCGCATCCCCGTGACCGACGCCGCGTCGGCCACCGAGGACGGAGTGGAGCGGGACATGGTCTTTCTGGGGCTGGCCGGAATGATGGACCCTCCCCGGAGCGAGGCGGCCGAGGCCGTGGCCGTGTGCCGGCGGGTGGGGATACGGCCGGTGATGATCACCGGAGACCACAAGCTCACGGCCGTGGCCGTGGCCCGGGAGATCGGCATCCACCGGGAGGGGGACCTGACCCTGTCCGGAGAGGAGCTGACGGCCATGCCCGACGCCGAATTCGCGGACAAGGTGTCCCAGGTCACGGTGTACGCCCGGGTCTCGCCCCTGGACAAACTCAAGATCGTCAAGGCCTGGAAGGCCCGGGGCGAGGTGGTGGCCATGACCGGGGACGGGGTCAACGACGCCCCGGCCCTGAAGCACGCGGACATCGGGGTGGCCATGGGCATAAGCGGCACCGAGGTGGCCAAGGAGGCCGCGGACATGGTGCTCACCGACGACAACTTCGCCTCCATCGTCACGGCCATCGAGCTCGGGCGCTGGATCTACGACAACATCAAAAAGTACCTGACCTACCTCCTGCGCTGCAACATCACCGAGGTGGCGGTCATCGGCGGGGTGGTGCTGATCCTCGGCCCGGAATACCTGCCGCTTCTGCCGGCGGCCATCCTGTACATCAACCTGGCCACGGACGGCCTGCCGGCCCTGGCCCTGGGGGTGGCCCCGCCGGATGCGGACATCATGCGCCGGCCGCCCCGGGACCCGAGGGAGAGCGTGTTCACCTGGGACGTGCGGGCCTTCGTCCTTCTGGCCGTCCTGATCGAGATACCGCTTTTCTTCTGGCTGTTCTTCCACGACCTGGGAGACATCGCCCACGCCCGCACCGAAATGTTCTTCCTGTTCGTGGTGCTGGAGATGATCATCGCGCTCAACTTCCGGTCCATGCGCTACAGCATCTTCACCGCCCCGCCCCACAAATGGCTGCTGGCGGCCATCGCCTGGGAGGCCCTGCTGATCGTGGTGCTCATCCGGTTCGCGCCGGTTCGCGAGGCCTTCGGCATCACGTATCCGGGTCTCGGCGACCTGGGACTCATCCTGGGCTTCGGGGTGCTGGTGTTTCTGTCCATGGAGGCGGTCAAGGCGCTTATCCGGAGGCGTGCGCCCCAGGCGCCCCACTCCGGGTCTTAAGCGGGACGCCCCGCCCTGGCCGCCGGGTTGCAAACCGGCGGCCAGGGGCCTATTCGCCGACCAGACGTTTGAGACATCCCTGGCAGGCCGGCGGCATCCGGCCCCGGGCCGCGTTTTTGCGAAAAACGACGTAGGCCTTGTCGTTCCAGATGTCCTCGAGGCGGTCACCGGCCACGTCGCCGAAGCGGATGTGCCGGCGAGCGGCCATGGCCGCCGGGTCGCCATCTTCCGGCGACCGGACCGCGTCCCCTACCGGCACGCTCCCGTACACGCACGGCGACACCCCGCCGTCCACCCCGACCACGCAGGCCCGGGCCACGTTTTCCGAACAGCCGCCGGGTTTGCGGCGAAGGGCGCGGTGGGAAAACGCGATGCCGTGCGCCCTCGCCGACTCCTCGAGCCGGGAAAGTCTGGCGGCCAGCCTCGCGGCCGCCTCCGGCCCGGCCCCGGCCAGGGCCTCGCCGGCCAGATGCGGCGCCGCCACGTAGTCCAGGGTGGAGACGACCACCATATGCACACCGCGACCGGCCAACAGATCGAACAGGCGCTCCGCGTCCTCGGCATCCGAAGCCAGAAGCATGTAGGCCACGTGGATCTCGGGCCGGTCCGCCCCGGCCTCGACTTTGGCCTTCCCCAGGGCCTCGATGCCGCGCAGCACCGCCCCCAGGGGGGCGCCCCGGCGGATGGCGTCGTGGCGCGGCCCGGTCCCGGCCAGGGACAGGGCCACGAGGTCCAGGCCCGCCGAGACCAGATTCCCGGCCATGTCCGGATCGGTCCGGGGGTCCAGGAGCACGCCGTTGCTGGTGGCCCCCACCCGGACCCCCAGGGCCTTCACAGCCCGCAACATGCGGAAGAACTCGGGATGCAGCAGGGGCTCCCCCCAGCTTTGCAGATGCACGTACCTGGCCCTGCCCAGGCTGGGCAGAAGCCGTTCGAAAAGATCCCAGGGCAGATCCGCGTCGCGCCAGGCGGCGCCGCACAGGGTGCGCGGACAATACAGGCAGGAGGCGTTGCAGCGGGAGGTGACCTCCACCTGGACCCAGTCCCAGGCCAGGGGCCGGGCCGGAAGAAATCTGTCCAACAGGTGCCGCAAAAGGGTCATCGCGCCCTCCTCATCGACCCCTCACGTCCCGCCCGGACCGGGCAGGCTGTCCGGCGGCCCGGCTCCCTACCGGACCTGTTCCAACCCCTGGGCGATCTGTGCGGCCAGGGCGGCCACAAGCCGGCTCTGGGCCGCCACCAGGGCCGTGTAATCCAGTCCCTGCACGGGCTCGCGAAGCGCCGACTGCCGCCACAGGACCAGGCGGCCGTCGGCGTCGAGCACGCTCCACTCGGCCCGAAGCACGGCTTCCCGCCCCATCGCCCCGTCGAAACGCCGCACCTGGATGGTCACCTGCCGGTCGGGGCGCATGCCGGCGGGCCAGGGATGGGAGACCACGGGACGGCCGTCGAGCATCCCGGCGAGATTCTCCAGGAGCGCGCGCTCGAAGTTGTCCTGCACCGGTTCGATCCACTGATCGAACTCGGCCAGATGCATGGAGGAGTTCTCGCCCCGGGTGACGATCTGGGTCCGATCCAGATAGGCCGGCAACTCCACGGGCCCTATCCCCAGAACCGGTGACGCGGGCGCGGGCCGATGCGCGGCCAGGGCAGCGTCCGGGCCCTGTTCGCCCGGGTCCGCGGTCAGGGTGTAAAACTTCGTGGGCGCGCTTTTGCCGCATCCGGCCAGGGCCAGGCACAGCAGGCCGAAGGCGAGTCCGGCAAGGCGATGTCTCGTTGGCATAGGCTATCTCCTGTCTCCCTTGCCCTGGATGAGCGCCTCGGGATGGCGCTCCAGATAGTCGGCCAAGGCCCGCAAGGACCTGGCGGCGGAGGCGATCTCCCGCAGGGCGCCCTGCAGGTCGGTCACGGTGGGTGAATCCGACCGGGTGAGCTTCTGGATGGAATTGAGAGCCGCGGACCCCTCCTTCAGGGTGGCGTCGAGATTGGCCAGGGTCTTTCCGGCCGCCGAGGACAGCCCGGCCGTGCGCGTATCCAGGCCCTTGGCCAATTCGGCGTAACTTGTGATGGCCTCGTCCAGGGTTGCGGCCAGGGGATCGATTTTTTCCCGGATGTCGCGCAAGAGGTCGGTGCCCTCGACCAGGGTGGTGTCCAGCTTGGACGGCAGGGACTGGACCTGCGGGGAATTGATCAGCCTGTCGATGCCCTCCACGGCGGTGGTCAGGCGGTCCACCAGGGTTTCCAGGGGCAGCCTGGTCAGGGTCTGGGTCAGCTTCTCGAAGGCCGAGGGCACGGTGGGAATCTCCGGCAAGGGACTGTCGCCCACCAGCCGGACCTTGGTATCGGGCATCATGTCCAGGGCCACGGCCAGTTGTCCGGTGACGAAGCTCTGGGTCACGAGTTGGGCGCGCAGCCCCCGCTCGATGAGCTTCCCGAGAAACGACTCGGGAGGCTCCTTTCTGGCCTCAAGCAGCGTCTCCTCCTTCTGCGCCTTCCGGTCCACCGTCACCCTGACCTTGCCGCTCTCGATCTCCACCACGACGGGAATATAGAAATGCAGGCTCTCGGTATTGGCGTCGATGCTGATGTCGGTGACCATGCCGATGGGCACGCCGCGAAAGAGGACCGGAGCGCCCACCTGCAACCCGCTGACGGAGTTTTCGAAAAACATGATGAACGCGTATTTCTGGGTAAAAAACATGCCCGAGCCGAAGACGACGACGGCGGCGACGCCGAGGGCCACGGCGCCCAGGACGAAAGCCCCGATCATGGTCTTGCTGGTTTTTGTGGCCACGTTGTTTCGCTCCGTCGTGTTTCCGGTCCGGCTACTGTGCGCCCCTGGTCAGGAAA
Source organism: Thermodesulfobacteriota bacterium (assembly GCA_049324675.1). GTDB lineage: Bacteria > Desulfobacterota > Desulfovibrionia > Desulfovibrionales > Desulfovibrionaceae > Desulfolutivibrio. The sequence goes on along the minus strand of JBMONM010000231.1, from coordinate 32,596 downwards.
TGGCGCAGGTTGGGATCGGTCGTGGTCTGCAAAAGCTCTTTGGGATCACCGTGGGCGGTCATGGTCCGGGTTTCCACGTCGAGAAACACGGAATTGTCGCCGATGGCGAAGATGCTGGGCAGTTCGTGGGTGACCATGACCACGGTGGCCCGCAGGCTGTCGCGCAGCTCCAGTATCAGTTCGTCGAGCAGGTGCGCGCTCACGGGATCGAGTCCGGCCGAAGGCTCGTCGAAAAAGAGAATGTCCGGGTCCAGGGCCATGGCCCGGGCCAGTCCGGCGCGCTTGATCATGCCCCCGCTGATCTCCGAGGGATAGAAATCCTCGAATCCGGAAAGCCCCACCAACGCCAGTTTCAGCGAGGCCAGCTCACGAATCTCCTTTGGAGACAGGCTGGTATACTGCTGCAAGGGCATGGCGATGTTTTCGGCCAGGGTCATGGAACTGAAAAGCGCCCCGCGCTGATACAGAATGCCCGTTTTGCGCAGGATCGCGTCCCGCCTGGCCTCGTCGGACTCCCACAGGCTTCCCTCCTGGTAGAGCACCTGTCCCCGGGCCGGCTCCTTCAGGCCCACCAGAACCCGCAACAGCGTGCTCTTGCCGCATCCGCTGCCGCCCATGACGATGAAGATGTCGCCCGTGTTGATGGTGAAATTGAGGTCGCGCATGATCACGAAATCGCCATAGGCCATATCCAGGTTTTTCACGATAATGCGCGGTTCCGCGGTGTCCATGCCGGTCTGTCCCTTCCCGCGTCGCCGCATCAGACGCCCAGGATGTTGCAGACCACGGTGATGACGGCCGTGGCGATGATGATGGCCAGGATGCTGGTGACCACGGCCGATGTGGCGGCCTGTCCCACGGCCAGGGCGCTTCTGCCGCAACGCATGCCCCGGTAGCATCCGGCCAGGGCCACCAGGATGCCGAACACCGCGCTGTGCACCAGTCCGATCCAGAAGTTGGCCAGGGGCACGGAGTCCCAGGTCGTGGTGAAATACTGGACCGGATTGATGTCGAGCATCAGCGCCCCCACCAGAAACCCGCCGAGGATGCCCATGAGGTCGGCATAGATGCACAAAAGGGGCATCATGAACACCAGCGCGATCAGGCGCGGCAGGACCAGGAATTCGGTGGGCGAGAACCCGAAGGTGCGCAGGGCGTCGATTTCCTCGTTGACCTGCATGGTTCCGAGTTCGGCGGCGTAGGCCGCCCCGGTACGCCCGGCCATGATGATGCCGGTCATGATCGCGCCCATGACCCGGACCATGGCGATGCCCACGATGGTGGACACGTAGATCTGGGCCCCGAACTGCTGCAACTGGATGGCCCCCACAAAGGCCAGGATGAGCCCGACCAGAAGGCTGATGAGCGACACGATGGGCAGGGCGTCGAGGCCGGCCTGCTTGATAAGCGCGACCAACTGGGATCTCTGGAACACGGCCCGGCCCCGAAACAGGCTTACGCAGGCCAGGGCCACATCCCCCAGAAATTCGAGCAGGTTGGTCATGGCCCGCCCGGTCCCCAGGGCCAGCCCCCCCACTCCCTCCAGAAAGGATTCCGACGCCTCGGTCCTGGCCGCGCCCTTGCGCTCGGGAACCCGGAGCGCCAGATCGAGCAGATCGCCGGCCCCCTCGGGCAGTCCGGAGGTGTCGGCCGCCACCCCGGCGTCCCCGGCCAGGCGCACCACCCCCAGGCAAAAGGCCAAAAGCCGGCTGTCCCACCGGGTCACCCCCAAGGCGTCAAAGGACAAACCCGCCGGCTTGGGCGTCTTGGCAACGGCCTCCCGCACCGGCCGCGCGTCGGGGAGCGTCGCGCCCATGCTCCAGACGCCGGACAGGGTGACGCGCAGGATGCCGGCGTCGAGGGATACCTGGCAGACGGCATCCGGGTGGGGGGAAAGTCCTGTCTGTTTGACCATGGACCGGGAGGCTGATGGTGAACGAACGCAACATCCGACCCTTCAATGGGACGTGGCTTTTGTCAAGAAAAACCAAAGGAGGGCCGGGGACGTCCCGCCCCATCGCATGGACCGGACCGCCTTCAGAGGCGGCCCTGGGTTGACCATACACCGCGCGGAACCTCGCACCCGCCATCCCGCCCGGGGGTCCCGGGCGCGGCGTCCCCTTCCCCCGGACCCCATTTGGGTATATCGCATCCGGAAAAAACCTTCCCCACGAACAGCGAGATGCCCGACACCCTCCCATGCGAATGACCGCACGACAGGCCCAGCCATGGGTCACCCTGCTTTTGGCCGGCCTCTTGCTCCTGCATCCGTTCGTCACCGTTCACCAGGGGGCCTTTCTGTTCGTGCTGGCCTCGCTGGGGTCCGTTTTCCTGTCCATCAGCCGCCGGAACAGGACGCAGCGGTTCCTTTTTTATGCGTTCGGAGCCCTGTTGGCGGGATCTCTCTTCCTGAACATTCAAACCGCGATGTACAGATCAGTCCTTTACCTTCTGTGCACCATGACACATTTCTTTTTCATCTTTATTGTCATATCCGAACTTTTGAAAACACGGGACATCACCAAAAATGAAATATTCGGCCTCATCAACTGCTACCTCATCGTGGCCACGGTCTTTTCCTTCATTTACGAGATCGCCTCCTTCTCCGATCCCCACGCCCTGGCCTACAGTCACGAATTCCCCCATGACCACACCGTTTTTTTGTATTTCAGCTTCGTGACCATCACCACCCTGGGATACGGGGATGTGACCCCCCTGTCCCCCCTTATGCGCAACGTCGCCATCATCGAGGCCATTTTCGGCCAGTTCTACATCGCCATCGTGGTCGCCTACATCTTAAGCCGGTACGTCCAGCGCAAAAGCGCCTAGGCCCTCCCCGGCGGACCCGGCCGATCGCCGTTCGCCGCGCCGATAAAACCTTCCCGGCCGCAATCGACGCCATGCGCCCCGGACGATGCGGCGAGCGCCGTCGTGGCCGCCATGCGGCGGCCCGATGGCCGCATTCCATTCCCCGCATCCGGCATCCCCCCTTTTTGCCGCCCTCCCCAGGCCAGTCCCGATCCGGCGGGAAACCGCCCTATGTTGACACGAATTTTTATTTTATACTAACTTATGGATATGTTTTGACACATTGTACTCTTTTCGAGTCAAGAATCGTAAAACGGGGATCGTATCGGACGCCTGTTTACATACCGCGTATCTAAATCGCGGCGGGTCCTGCCCCACAACCTGGACAAGGAGGTCGCCATGCCAATGGCGCGACGCGGTGCGGGTATCGTCTTGCCGGTCATGCTTCTTCTGGGGATGTTGCTTTCGACCCATGCGGCCGGGGGAGCCGACGGGCCGGACGCGGCCAAGGCCGCCCTGAGCCGGTCACTGACCGCCCTGGGCGAGGCCAAGGGCAGCCCGGATCTTCTGGTGCTGACCAACGCCGCCTACGCCCGTCTGGACGGGAAAACGGCTGAACGCTTCCTTGACGACGTCACCGAGGTCACCGGGGCCAGTCTCGGTTCCCGGTCCCTGTTGTCCATCCATTCGTCCATGCTCGCCCCCTTCTGGTTCTCCCTGTACAGCAAGAACAAACAGAAAATCGTGTTTTGCGCCCTCAAGGACGGGGCCTTCGCCAGCCAGGAAATCGACGCCGCCCCGGATGCGCTCCTGGCCCCGGACAACTGGAAGACCATCCGTGACGGTCTCATCGGATCCCGCCTTTTCTCCGTGGCCAGCATCAGCCTGGCCTGGACCGGAAATCCGGACTTCATGGCCCTGCAGGCGGCCTCGTTCCACGACCATTTCTGCCCCGGGGTCAACTACGGCCTGATCATGGGCGACTACATCGAAAAGAACTTTCCCCTGGGACCGGACGATCGCTATGTGTTCGCCGTGGCCCCCTCCAACTGCGCCGCCGACGCCTTGCAGGTCATGTACAACACGACGACGGGCAAGGGGGGCGATTACGGCATGGGCATTTCCAAGGAACAGCAGGCCGCATACGCGCTGAACGGCATCACGCCCTCGGCCGTGGTCCTGCGGGTGAACACGAAAAAGGACGTGTGCGACGCCCTGGCCCTGGGCATCGACTCGGCCCGGCTCTATGCCGACATGAAGCTCGATGAGGCCGACCTGGCGCCCCCGGGCGGCCAGCAGAACCCCCTGTTCCACATCACCAGGGTCCGCGCCTCGCGGGAGTTGTGCCGGATGCCCAAGGAAAAACGCATCGGCTACGTGGTGGAGCTGAAAAAGATGTCCGGCAAGGCCTCCCTGGCCGGGGAGATCACGGCCAACGACCCCTACGCGCCGATATGGGGACGATAAGAAACGCGAAGCGGGCCGGATGAAGGCATCCGGCCCGCATGAGGACCAGGGCGGGGATCAGTACAGCATCCGGGAGTTCATCCAGCCGCGCACGCCCGTGTTGACCACGATCACCTCGGCGTATCCGCTCCGGTAGCCCAGCACCCGGACGCTCCAGCCGCGGTAGACCGTACCGATGTAGTCGCAGTACACACTGGGGCAGGTGCGCACATCGGCCGTGCCCCGCACGGTGCGCACCTCGTCCACGACCACCACGTCGGCCCGTGGCGGGGGCTGCACGCTCACCTGGCACCCCATGACGAAAAAGGCTGCGGCGGCCAGACACGACAACACAAATATCCTGCGATAGCTCATAATGGCTTCTCCTCCATGCACACGCGCCGGGACGGGCCGGGACACATGGCCGCCCCCCGCCGCCGCATCGTCAATACAGGTAGGTTGCCGACACCCAGCCCTCGACCTCGGGACCGATGACCACCACGTTGGCCCAGCCGCCGTCATATCGAAGCACCCGGACATTGTCCCCGGGCCGCAGGGTCATGATCACGCCGCATTGCGTGGTGGGGCAGGTCCGCAGATTCACGTTGGACCGCACCGACCGCACCGGGGCGTAGGGATCCCGGACCACCACCACCTCGCGCGGAGGCGGGTCCACCCGCACCGCGCATCCCGCCACCCCCGCGCACGTCATAACCAAAACCAGCAAGACCATGCACCCGGCCTTCATTCCGATCCTCCTTGGCATTGATCGTGTCCTTGCCGTGCGTCGGCGAAGCGGCAAGCGGCTGAAAATGCGGCATATGATATGATTGTCGTATATAAAGAAGTCCATGTTTTTGTCCATTGAAAATACGTCTCCCGCTGAAGACGGTATTGACGAACGGGCTTCGCGGACCTACCTGCACAACTGAAAACCATTTTCAGGAGCACGTCATGGAACGCACGCAATGCCTCATCGTCGGCACCGGCCCGGCCGGTCTCTCGGCGGCCATCTATACCGCCAGGGCCGGTGTGGACACCCTGGCCCTGGGCTGCGAGCCCAAGGTCGCGGGCGACTACGACATCGACAACTACTTCGGTTTTCCGGAGACCGTCACCGGTCGCGATCTCATCGAGCGCGGCACGGCCCAGGCCAGACGTTTCGGGGCCACGCTGCGCTGCGAAAGGGTGCTGGCCGTGCACCATGGAGACAACGGAAGCTTCGTGGCCAAGACCGACAAGGGGGAATACGAGGCGGACGCGGTGATCATCGCCGCCGGGGTGTCCCGGGTGCGCCCGGGGATCGCCAACCTGGCGGACTACGAAGGCAAGGGCGTATCCTACTGCGTCAGTTGCGACGGATTTTTCTACCGGGGCAAAAAGGTCCTGGTCCTCGGCGAAGGCGACTACGCCGCCAACCAGGCCCTGGAACTGACCGCCTTCACCTCCGATGTCGCCATCTACACCCAGGGCAAGCCCCTGGGCATGTCCCAGGACTTCGCGGACCGGCTGGCCGTGGCGGGCATCCCGGTGCGCGAAAAAACCGTGACCACCCTGTCGGGCGCCCCGGCCCTGGCCGCGGCCCGCCTGTCCGACGGCGAGGAAATCGCCGTGGACGGCCTGTTCGTCGCCATGGGCCAGGCCTCGGCCCTGGATTTCGCCAAGACCCTGGGCGTGCCCCTGCGCGGGGCGTTCATCCATGCCGACCACGACCAGAAAACCGATGTGCCCGGGATTTTCGCGGCCGGCGACTGCGTGGGGCGGTTTCTGCAGATCAGCGTGGCCGTGGGCGAAGGGGCCAAGGCCGGGAAATCGGCCATCTCCTACCTCAAGGGAAAAGGCCTGTCCGGCAGGAAGGAGGCCTGAGGAGGCCTGGTGTCGCGTCCCCGGAACCGGACCGCCGGAAAAATCTTGACGTCATACCTCATGAAGGCTAAAAAACCAAGTTCTCTTGTGACATCAATGGGCCTATAGCTCAGTTGGCAGAGCCACCGGCTCATAACCGGCAGGTCCCAGGTTCGAATCCTGGTGGGCCCACCAGAAAAGGAACGCCGTTGCGCACCACCGCCGACACGCAGCACACAAAACACGGCCGCCCACGGCCATACGGAGAAAACAGGCGCTTTCTCGCGGTTCGCCCGAAAGAAGGCGCCTTCCTTTTTTACGCATGCTGACAACCGAGATCATCCGCTGCATCGAGCGCGCGGCCGATCCGCGTCATGCCGCAGCCTGGGATCGAAGCGGCATCCAGATCGCCGGACTGACCGAAGCCTGCAACCGGCTGGCCGTGGCCCTTGACCCCTGCCCGGACACGATCAGGACGGCCCTGGCCTGGGAAGCCGATTTCATCCTGACCCACCATCCCCTGCTTCTGACCCCGCGCCTGCCCGACCGCGTGGACGACTACCACGAGGTCCTGCGCCTCGTTCTTTCCCGGGGGGCATGGCTGTACGCCGCCCACACCTCCCTCGACGTCCGTCCCGACGGTCCCGCCGGCTGGCCCGCCCGGGCCTTCGGCCTCACGAACACGTCCGTCCTGGAGGTGACCGGGGAGATGCCCGGGGAGCCGGTCGAGGGCGGGTCCGCCGGCCCGATCCGACCCGTCGGTTTCGGTCTGGTCGGCGACCTGCCCGCCCCCCTGTCCTTTGAGGCCTTCGCCGCCCGGCTCGGCGCACTGACCGGACGACAGGCGTTCACCCTGGCCGGCGGGCCTCCCGCCCGGATCGCCCGCCCGGCCTTCTGCCCCGGCTCGGGCGCGGATCTGGCCCAGGCGGCGCGGGCGGCGGGCGCGGACATCCTGGTCACCGGCGACGTGAAATACCATCAGGCGGCATCCGCCCCCCTGCCCCTTCTGGACGTGGGGCATTTCTGCCTGGAGGAACGGATGATGCGGATTTTCGCCGAAACCCTGGCCGACGTACTCGGCCCCGCCGGGGTCGAGGTGCATCATTTTCCCGGACGGGATCCCCTGGTCCCCTGCGTTGTGGGACAGCCACGGATCAGCGCGCCGGAATAAACGTGTGGAGCGAGCCATGTATCTGAAACAAATCGAACAACTCGTGGTGCTGCAGAAGGTCGACGATGAAATCGTGCTTCTGGAGGAGGAACTCAAGACCGCCCCGGCGGAGGTTTCCGCCCTGGAGGACAAGTTCAAGGTACTGGAAGAGGAAGGCGGCGTCCTCAATGAGAAAGTCCAGTTTTTGACCGAACAGCAGAAGCGTCTGGACGGCGAGATCGAGACCGATTCCCTGCGCCTGAAAAAGAGCAAGAACAAGCTCATGATGGTCGGGAACAACAAGGAATATCACGCCATGATGCGGGAGATGGACACGCTGGAAAAGCAGAACCGGACCCGCGAGGAAGAGAAGTCGGCGGTAATCGAGGAGCTTTCCCGCCAGCTTGAGGCCCGCCGGAACCTGGACGAGCGCATGGCCGCCCTGCAGGCCGAACTGGACACGGCCAAGGCCGGTCTGGAAAACCGCATGTCCGCGGCCACGGCCCGGCTCAAGGAACTGGCGGTGTTGCGCGGCGAGGCCGGCCAGGCCGTTCCCGAACCGATCCTCAAGCGCTACGAGTTCATCCGCTCCCGCCTGAAAAATCCGGTCATCGTGCCGGTCACCACCGGCATCTGCTCCGGCTGCCACATCAGCATTCCCCCCCAGTCGTTCATCGAGCTGCAAAAAGGCGTGCAGATCCTCAGCTGCCCCAACTGCCAGCGCCTGATCTACTGGAGCAACCACGTGGCCCCCGAGGAGCCCGCCGAGACCGGGGAAAAGGTTCCGGCCGAGGCCCAGGAGGCCTGATCGCGGGCGGCTTTGACCGCAAGGGGAATCGGCACTATAGTGATGTGGGAGTCGGACAGGCCGTCGCCGCGGACGCATGCGTCCGGGGAGGAAAGTCCGGGCTGCGCAGGGCGGGACGCTGGGTAACGCCCAGAGGGAGCGATCCCTGGACAGTGCCACAGAAAGCAGACCGCCGGCGGCAATCCGCCGCCGGTAAGGGTGAAACGGTGGGGTAAGAGCCCACCAGCGGCCGCGGTGACGCGGCCGGCTCGGTAAACCCCGTCCGGAGCAAAACCAAATAGGGGGGCGTTTGAGGCTGGCCCGGCCGATGCCCCCGGGTAGGTTGCTTGAGGCCGGAAGCAATTCCGGTCCTAGAGGAATGACGGCCGCCCCGGTTCTCCGGGGAACAGAACCCGGCTTATCGTCCGGCTCCCTTTTTTTTCCGCATCCATCCCCGGCGCCGCGCCCGCAGACGGCGGATCAGCCCCGGCATCCGGCAATGCCGCGCCATGACCCAAAAAGGACGCCCCGCATCATGCCGACATCCCCCCGCCCCCCCTTGTGGGCCGTGGTGGTGGCCGCCGGAAGCGGCTCCCGTCTGGCCCGGGCCGGTCTTGCCGCGCCCAAGCAGTTTCTGACCTTCGAGAACCGGCCGCTTTTCTGGCACGCGGCCCTGGGCATGGCCGCCTCCCCGGCCCTCTCCGGGCTGGTCCTGGTCTTTGCGCCGGACAGGCTGGAGGAATCCTCGGCCCGGGTGCGGGAACTGATCCGGTCCGACGACCCGGGACTTCCCGTGCTGACCGTGGCCGGAGGGGCCAGGCGCCAGGATTCGGTCCGCGCCGGCCTTGCGGCCCTGCCCCGGGACTGCCGGTACGTGCTCGTCCACGACGCGGCCCGGCCCTTCGCCGCCCCGGACATGACCGCCCGGGTGGTTGCGGCCCTTTTTTCCGGAAAGCGCGCGGTCATCCCGGCCGTGGCCGTAACCGACACCGTCGTCCGGACCTCGCCGGACGGGATTTACCTTGAGGCCCTGCCCCGCCGGGAACTGGCGGCCGTGCAGACCCCCCAGGGATTCGATCTGAAAACCCTCCGATCCGCCCACGAAAAAGCCGAAGCCGACGGATTCTCGGCCACGGACGATGCCTCCATGGTCGCCCGGATGGGCATCGAGGTGCATGTAGTGGAAGGCTCCCCGGACAACGTCAAGATCACCCATCCCGCCGACCTGGCCTTGCTGACGCGCACGGAATCGCCCGGGCGCGTGCCCGTGGTGGGCCACGGCTACGACGTGCACCGCTACGCCGGACCTGACCAGGCCACTGCCGAAAACGCCCGGCCCATGAAGCTCGGCGGGGTGCCCATCCCGGGCGCGCCCGCGGTCCTGGCCCATTCCGACGGGGACGTGCTCCTGCACGCCGTAACCGACGCCCTCCTGGGCTGCCTGGGCCTGGGCGACATCGGGACCCTGTTCCCGGACACGGACCCGGCGTTTTCGGGCATGGAATCGGGCGTCTTTTTAAGCGAGGTCCTGATCCGGCTTACGCGGGCGGGCATGTCCCTGGTCCACGTGGACGCCACCCTCATCGCCCAGATTCCCAAGATCGCGCCCCACCGTGAGCACATCCGGCGCAACCTGGCCTCGCTTCTGGGGCTTGATCCCTCGTGGGTGGGGCTCAAGGCCACCACCGAGGAAGGCCTGGGGTTCACCGGCGAGAAACGCGGCGTCAAGGCCGTGGCCCTGGCCACGGTCCTGCGACCGGCCTGACCCCTGCCCCGGGCCCGCGCCTTTTTCGCGCTACCCCCCTGGCGCGGTTTGTGGTATCGCTCACGATACAGGCAAACCCTTTTGCGTTAGGAGGCGTTTATGTCCGTACAACGTTCCTTCTCCCGCGTGGAAAACGACCTGCTTCCGAAATTTCGCGAAAACATGGGCCTGGCCGAATCCACCGAGGATGTCCGCAAATTCTTCGGCTACACCATGGCCGGACTGATGGAAAAGGTGTTCGAGGGCCGCATTCCGGCCACCTACGGCGACATACGCCTGGCCCCGGGCACGCCCGAGGGCTATGCCCTGGACCACAACCTGACCGGGCATCCCGAGTTTTCCCCGGTGTGGGAGGCCTCGGACCTGTCCGCGATCATCGGCCGTTTCGCCACGGCGGCGGCCAACCGCTTCCGCCGCCTGGAAAAAAATCCCGACAAGACCGAAGCCAAGATGTACCCCACCCCGGACCGGGTGGGAAAAGGCAGGCAGCCCTAGCTCCACGCGCCAAAACTCAGGCAGGGTCAGGCGGATCGCGGGTACAGGTTGACGCCCTTGTGATCCGCCGTGACCTGAAACACCCGGGCCAGGGCCGGAAGATACGGACTCGTCGCGGCGGGCCGGCCGTTCACGCCGGCCACGGCCAGACGCCGCAACGGCCGCACGCGCCGGGACAGCAGGTGCGAAAGCGGCGCGAACACGTGCCCAATTCCCTCCTCTTCCGGTTCCGGGCCGATGAAAAGGTCCCGGCCGTATCCCTCGGACACGAAAACAAGCTCCCCGCCGCGAAAGACCAGGTGCGTGCCCCCGGCCCGGCGCGGCGGCCGCCGCGGCACGTCCCTCCCGGGCAGCGCAAGCCCCGTGGCCAGGGGCGCGGCCGGGTCCAGGGCGCTCATCCAGACCATGTCCCCCGCCGGGGCGCCGCCGACCGGCGCCCCCGGCTCCCGCCCGCCGAAAAGCCGCCGAAAAACCGCCACCCCCCGCCGCGAGGCGAACTGTATCCCTTCCGGACCATCGAAAAACCGTCCGGAGACGACCTCGCCCGACAGTTCCAGGAGCCGCAGGGCCCGAAACACCCCGCCCCAGGAAAACGGATCGGACTCCCGGACAAGCAGTTCCCGGAAAACCACGCCGTAGCGATCGAGCAGAAGCCTGGCCCGCTCCCGGTCCCGTTCGTGTCGCTCCAAATCGTCACCGGGGAGCGGCGCCGGTTCCAGCCGCCGCCACAATCCGACCTGGGGCAGGGCCGAACGCCAGGCCGCCAGCCGTCCCCGGCCCACCCGGGTTCGTCCGGAGCGGGGAAGCGCCGCGCGGCCGCCGGGACCGGCCAGCCCTTCGGCCGGACCGCCCCCCAGTTCCGGCAACCGGAAATGCGTGGCCAGCCCCTGGCGCAGGGCCTCGAAACTCTCGTTCGTGGCCCCGCCCTGCCATACCGCCGCCCACAACCGTTGCGTCGCCTCCCCGGGACGCAGTCCCGTCCGGCGCAGGATGGCGGAAAAATCATAGGCCGCCAGGGGATCGGGAAACAGGTCGTCCACAGGGCCGGACGCGGCGGACGTGGGGGCCCCGGACCCGCCGGCAGCGATATCCGCGTCGGGCGTCTTTGGTCCGTCGTCCCCATCCTGTCTTTGGGCGTCCCCCGTCCCGGCGTCCAGCAGGTCCTGGTCCCCGGCGAACACGAACAATACCCGGCCGAGCCCGCCGCCGCGCCACACCAATCCGGCGTGACGCAGGACCTCGTCCAGAAAGGCCGGTTCGTATCCCTGGCAGCGGGCCGGCAGGACCTCTTCCTCCCACGCCGCGGCCGGAAGCGGCAGACAGGTCAGGCGGCGCAGGCGTTCGAACAGTTCCTCGGCGCTTTTTCCCCGGGGCGAAAGCCCCTGGAAGGCGGCCAGATACGGCGTCAGCCGGGCCATGGACACGCTTGGCACCCGGGGGGCGTTTCCGGTCCGGGCCAGCCGCAGCAGACGCTCGAAATTGGTCGTGTCGCACACGTCGGCGTCCCCGCCCCCGGAGACCAGCCGCCCCAGGACCAGCGTGCCGTCCCGGACCAGGGCCGAAACAACCTCCCGGCCGCGTCCGGGATCGAGCCCCAGCGTCTCCACCGCAAACCCGGGATCCACCGGGCCGTAAAAACGCAGCCACTGCGCGACGACCTCCAGGCACGCCGCGGAAGGCCCGCCGTCCTCGTCCGGGGCCAGCGCCGACTCAAGCCGGGGAAGGTTCTCGGCGGCCACGACCAATGCCTCGGCGTCAGGCGCGGCATGGGGCGGCCTGAACCGGACCAGCCTGCCCGGGAGGGCCTCTTCCAGTCCGGACAGGGACAGGCCGTGATCCCGGGCCACGGCGTCCCCCAGCTCGTTCCATTCGGAGAGGGGCACGGCCAGCCGCTCCAGCACATATTGCAAGAGTTCCCCGCCGCTTCCCGGGGCGTATCCCGGCGCCGTCCGCCGCACCAACGCCCCCAGCCGGACGGCCGCCCGCGCCGGGGCCACGGGCCGCAACCCGGCGTCGGCCACGGCCTCGGCCACCAGATCGGGAGACACCCTGGTCGCGGCGGCGACCGTGGACCGATCCCCCGCATACATGAAGCCGGCCACCACCCGCCACACCATGTCCCGGGCCAGGGGGCTCTGCATGGCGGTGTCGGTCACGCTCCAGGCGATCTCTCCGGCGGCCAGCCCCCGAAGCACCCGGGAAAGCCCCGGCGCATCGAAACGCTCGGTCAGGCAGGTGCGCCAGGCCTCGACGATCAGGGGAAAATCCTCCAGATCCCTGACGGCGGAGAACAGTTTCTGGGATTTGAGCCGGGTGATCCAAAGCGGCATCCGGCGGCCGATTTTCGCCCGGCCGAGCACCAACGACCTCCAGGCCGCCTCGCGGAACGCCGCTCCGAACTCCTGCGATCCCTCCAGACGTTCGCGCAACATCCCCTCCACCCCGGCGGGCGGAACCAGAAAAAGAATGTTCGCGGCATCCACACCGTCCGGATCGTCGGGACAGATGACGGCCACGCCCTCGTTGGCGGCATGGGTGAACACCTCCTGCCCCAGCCTGGCGGCAAAGGCCGCCTCCAGCGCCAGGGCCATGGTCCGGTTGACGCGAAGCCCGAAGGGCATGTGCAGGATGATCTGTCGTCCGGGATTGCCGCCCGGTCCCGTGGCCGTGCGTTCCACCAGGATGTGGCCCTGATGCGGCAGGGATGCGCCCGTGACCCGGCGTTGGGTGTCCAGGGCCGCGACCAGGGCCCGGGCGGCATGAGGCTCAAGGAAGTAGTTCCGGCGCAGGTCGGCCAGAAGGTCCGGATCGCCCGGTCCCGTCCCGCCGGACAGGCGTTTTTCGGCCCAGGCGAAAAAGTCCCCCACCCTGGCCGCGAAATGGTCGTCCCATGAGCGCTGGTCGCCGTGCCAGAACGGCGGCGGCGCGCCCTGGGCCGAAACCGGCGACACCAGCACCTCGGCGGGGGTGATGCGCTCGATGCGCCAGCCCTGGCCGCCCACGGCGAACACCTGTCCGAGTCTGGCCTCGAACACGAATTCCTCGTCGAGTTCGGCCACCACCCCGCCGCCGTCGCCTCCCTGCCCCGCCACCCGAGCCGTGTACGTCCCCCGATTCGGGATCACCCCGCCCGAGGCATAGATGGCCAGGGCCGTCCCGGGCCGGCCCCGCACCGTGCCCGCCGTCCGGTCGTGCACCACCTTGGCCGTGAGTTCCCGGGGCCGGGCATGCCCGTAGCGACCGGACAGCATGTCCAGCACCAGATCGAACTGGCGACGCGGCAGATCGTGATAGGGATAGGCGCAGCGCACGCGGTGAAACAGCCGCTCGACGTCCACGGCCTCGTGCGCGGTCATGGACAGGATGGCCTGGGCCAGGACGTCCAGGGGCCGCATGACCACGGAAATGTCCTCGATGTCGCCTTCGGCCGCCGCCTTGGCCATGACCCCGGCCAGGGCGGTCTCCAGGTCGGAGAGGGGGAAGAACACGCCTCGCCGCGTCGCCCCCACCCGGTGCCCCGAGCGGCCGATCCGCTGCACGGCGGCGGAGATGGAGGGCGGGGTCTGGATGAGCGCCACCTGGTCCAGGTCGCCCACGTCGATGCCCAGTTCCAGCGACCCCGTGGCCACCACGCCCCGCAACGCCCCGGCCTTGAGCCGCGTCTCCACGGCCCGCCGCACGTCCCGGGACATCGAGCCATGGTGGGGATAGACCAGGGGCGGATCGAGGTCGGCATTCACGAGCCTGGCCACCTTCTCGCAGAGTCGGCGGCTGTCGATGAAAAAGGCCGTCGTCCGGTTGGAGAAAAGGACCTCCCGCCACGCCGCGACGTAGGGTTCGAAGAAATCCCCGGCCACCCGGACCGCCGGATACTCGGGCACCCGGACCGAGACCCGGATGGGCTTTGTCGCCGCGCTTCGGACCAGGGCCACCGGACGCGGTTCGAGCACGGGACGCGCCGGATCGCCGCACAGCCGGCAGCCCCCCACGAACCTGGCCAATACCGCCTCGGGTTTGGCCGTGGCCGACAGGGCGATGCGCTGGAACTCCCCGGAAAGCTGGGCCAGACGTTCCACGCAGAGGCTTGCCAGGGTACCGCGACGGTTTCCGGCCATGGCGTGGACTTCGTCCAGGATCACCAGCCGCACCCCGCCAAGCAGGCCCCGGCCGCCCCGGGAGGTCAACAGGAGATGCAGGCTTTCGGGGGTGGTGATCAGGATCTCCGGCGGACGCCGCAGCATCTCCCGGCGTTCGCCCTGCGGCGTATCCCCGCTCCGGGTCATGATCCGCACCTGGGGGACGTCCCGTCCGGCGGCAAGAAACCGGCGGCGCAGTTCGGCCAAAGGCCGGGCCAGGTTCTCGCGCACATCCGCGCCAAGGGCCCTAAGCGGCGACACGTAGAGCGCGCGCGGCCCGCCCGTGGCCGACCCGCCGGTCAACAGGGCGTTGACGACATGCAGGAAGGCCGCCAGGGTCTTGCCGCTGCCGGTCTCGGCCACCACCAGCACATGTTCGCCCCGGGCCACCCGGGCCCAGGTCTTTTCCTGCACCTCGGTGGGTTCGCCCACGCGCTCCCGGAACCAGCCGGCCACCACCGGATCGAAAAGATCAAGCGCGGACACGGGGGCTCCGGGGGATGGCGAAAGGCATCATCGCGAAAACGACCGGCTACTCGGCGGCCAGAAGCGTTTCCGCCAGGCCCACGGCGGCCCGGAAGCCGCCCGGGTCGGCCTTGCCCGTGCCCGTGAGGGCGAAACCCGTGCCATGGCCCACGGACGTCCGGATGAAGGGCAGCCCCAGGGTCACATTGACGCACTCGTGAAAGTGCAAAAGCTTGAGCGGCCCCAGCCCCTGGTCGTGGTACATGGCCAAAACGGCCGAGAACTCGCCCGCCGCGGCCCGGTAAAAGACCGTATCCGCAGGCAGGGGCCCGTCGGCCGCGATGCCTTCCCGCCGGGCCTTTTTCAGGGCCGGCTCCAGGACCTCGATCTCCTCGCGGCCGATGAGGCCGCCCTCCCCGGCATGGGGATTGAGCCCGCACACGGCCACGGGCGCGGACAACCCCAGGGCCGCGACAAAGGCGTGGGTCAGGCGCAGGCAGGTCAGCACCCGGTCCTCGGTGACCAGATCGGGAACCTGGCGCAGGGGGGGATGGGTGGTCACCAGGCTGACCCGAAGTTTCGGCCCGCACAGGTGCATGCACACCCCCTCCGGCCCCACCCCGGCCCGCTCGGCCAGAAACTCGGTATGCCCGGGGAAGGCGAATCCGGCCCGGTTGAGCGCCAGCTTGCTGATGGGGCCGGTGACCACGGCCCTGGCCACCCGTCGCATAAGCAGGTCGCAGGCCGCCTCCAGGGAAAGCCCCGAGGCCAGTCCGCCGCTCACGTTCTCCACGCCCGGGACCACGGCCAATCCCTCCAGGCGCTCGGGCACGAACAGATAGACCCCGGCATCGCGGGAAAGCACCTGTTCCGGGGCGCTGACGCGCTCCCAGAACCGGCCGTGCCCCAGGTGCTCGACATGCCAGGCCAGGGCCGTTTCCGGTCCGAGAAGCAGGAAACGGCGATCGGCGATATCCCGGTGCTCGGCAAAATACCGGCACACGAGTTCCGGCCCCAGGCCGTTGGGATCGCCCAGGGTGATCACGATGGTGTTCATGCGCGCCCGTTCCATGTTCGCCGCTCCTTGCGGGCCGCCGGCCGCGTGTCCGGGGGGACGGCAACCGGCGCGGTCTCGCGCGTGGTCCCCGCCGCCCGGCCGTTCAGACGGTTTCGGGGGTCAGGGCCACCGCGCCCAGGGGTGGCAGGGTCAGTTCCAGATACTGGGGCCAGCCGCCCAGGGCCGAATCCCCGGCCATGACCCCGCCGGCGTTGCCCGTGTTCGAGCCGCCGAAACACGCGGCGTCGGTGTTGAAGATCTCCCGCCAGAATCCCGGCGCCCGGCAGCCGATGCAATAGCCCTCCCGGACGACCGGGGTGAAATTGAAGATCCACAGGATCTGGGAACCGTCCGGGGCCTTGCGCAGAAAGGAGATCACCGAGGCGGCGTAGTCGGTCAGATCCACCCACTCGAAACCGGTCCAGTCGTTGTCGCGGACATGCATGGCCGGATGGGCGCGGTAGAAGGCGTTGAGTTCGCGCACCAGGGTCATGACCCCCTGGTGCGTGGGGAAATCGAGCAGGACCCAGTCCAAGGCCTCGCGGGAGTTCCATTCCTTCCACTGGCCGAACTCCCCGCCCATGAACATGAGCTTCTTGCCCGGATGCGCCCACATGTAGGCGTAAAACAGGCGCAGGTTGGCGAACATTTGCCACATGTCCCCGGGCATCTTGGAAAGCAGGGCCCGTTTGCCGTGGGTGACCTCGTCGTGGGACAGGGGCAGGATGAAATTCTCGTGGAAGGCGTAGAGCATGGAAAAGGTCAGATTGTTCTGGTGGTGGGAGCGGTGGATGGGGTCCTTGGAAAAATAGCCCAGGGTGTCGTTCATCCAGCCCATGTTCCATTTGAAGGTGAACCCCAGGCCTCCGGCGTAGACCGGCCGGGACACGCCGGGCCAGGCGGTGGATTCCTCGGCGATCATGGACGCGCCGGGGAAATGCTCGTGGACCACGGTGTTCAAATCCCGCAGGAAGTCGATGGCCGGAAGGTTCTCCTTGCCGCCGTATTCATTGGGAATCCATTGTCCTTCCTGGCGCGAATAGTCGAGATAGAGCATGGAGGCCACGGCATCGATGCGCAGGCCGTCCACGTGGAACTCCCGCAGCCAGTACAGGGCGTTGGCCAGAAGGAAGTTTCTGGCCTCGTGGCGGCCGAAATTGAAGACATAGGTGCCCCAGTCGGGATGCTCGCCCTGCCTGGGGTCCTCATGCTCGTAGAGGCCGGTGCCGTCGAAGCGGCCCAGGCCCCAGTCGTCTTTTGGGAAGTGGCCGGGAACCCAGTCCAGAAACACGCCGATGCCGTTTTGGTGGCAGACGTCGATGAGATATTTCAGGTCCTCGGGGGCGCCGAAGCGGGAGGTGGGGGCGAAGAAGTGCCCGATCTGGTAGCCCCAGGACTCGTCCAGGGGGTGCTCGGCCAGGGGCATGAACTCGATGTGGGTGAATCCCAGGTCCCGGACGTAGGGCACGAGCGTGTCCGCCAGTTCCCGGTAGGAAAAAAAGGAGCCGTACCGGTCGGTCTTCATACGCCAGGACCCGGCGTGGACCTCGTAGATGGAGATGGCGTCGTTGATGGGCAGACCCCTCTCCCGCCGGGCATCCATCCAGGCCGCGTCACCCCAGGCGTGGTTGTCCAGGTCCCAGGTCAGGCAGGCGGTATCCGGGCGCATCTGGGCGAAAAAGGCGTAGGGGTCGATCTTGACGGCCGTTTCGCCGTCGTTTTTTTTCACCGCGAACTTGTACAGCGCGCCTCGCGGGACTCCCGGCACGAATCCGGCCCAGACCCCCGAGGCGGCCACGGGGTAGAGCTTGTGCCTTCCGGGGGTCCAGGCGTTGAACTCCCCGACCACGCTCACGGACCGGGCATGGGGGGCCCAGACCGCGAAACGGTAGCCGGAGGCCCCGTCACGGACGTCGGGGTGCGCGCCGAGAATGCGGTAGATATCCCAATGGCGGCCCTTGCCGAAAAGATACAGGTCGAATTCGGCGATGTTCACCGGAGTCGCGGCGGTCCCGGACAGGTCGGGAATGGCGTCGAAAGTCATGGCCGGTCCTCATATATCCGCCCCCAGTTCCCGGTAGACCTCGATGTAGGCCCTGGCCGCCTTCTCCCAGGAGAAGTCGGCGCGCATGGCCCGCACGACCATGTCCCGCCAGGCGTCGGGGCGGGAATAGACATCGATGGCGTCCCGAATGGCCGCGTAAAACAGGTCCGGGTCGGCGGCGGCAAAGGTGAAGCCGGTGGCGGCCGGATCGGGCCAGGGGACGATGGTGTCCCGAAGCCCTCCCACGGCCGTGGCCACGGGCGGGGTGCCGAACCGCAGGGCGTAGATCTGGGTCAGACCGCACGGCTCGTAGCGCGAAGGCATGAGAAAGATGTCCGAGGCGGCCTGGATGCGATGGGCCAGATCCTCGGTGTAGCCGATGCGCACCCCTAGACGGCCGGGGTAGCGTTCCACGAGGTCCATGAGCCTGGCCTCGAATTCCAGGTTTCCCTCGCCGAGCACCACCACGCCGAGATCCAGATCCATCAGCCTGGGCAGTATCTCGAGCAGCAGGTCGATGCCCTTCTGGCGTCGCAGACGGCCGATGAAACCGAGAACGGGACGCTTGGACAGCCTCTTTTTCATGCCCAGCTCGGCCAGCAGGTTGCGTTTGCACAGTTCCTTGCCCGCCAGGTCCTCGGGGTTGTAGGTACAGGGAAGATGCTTGTCGTTGGCGGGGTCCCAGACGGCATAGTCCGCGCCGTTCAGAATGCCGCGCAGGTTGAAGGACCGCTTGGTGAGGATGCCTTCCAGGCCGCAGCCGCATTGTTTGAAGAGAATCTCCAGGGCGTAGGAGGGGCTGACGGTGGTCACCAGGTCGGCATAGGCGATGCCGGCCTTGAGCAGGTTGAAATCGCCCCAGAATTCCGCGCCGTCCATCCCCCAGGACTCGGGGGGCAGCCCCGAGGTGAAAAACAGCCGGGAGGCGAAGCGTCCCTGGAAGGCCAGATTGTGGATGGTCAGGATGGTCTTGGTGCCCTTCCAGAACGGGGCCTCGGGACGCAGAAAATGCAGGTAGGCCGGAACCAGGGCGGCCTGCCAGTCGTGGGCGTGGACGATTGCCGGCGCGCCGTCCAGACGGCTGGCCCAGGCCATGGTGGCCCGGCAGAAGAAGATGAACCGTTCGCAGTTGTCGAAATAGTCGCCGTCGTGGGTGTTGTAGTAATAGCGGCGGTCGAAATATTCGCCGCGCTGCACGAAGTAGACGGGAACGTCCTCATGCATGGCGGTATAGATATCGGCGGTGATGGGCGCCCAGGGATAGCCCACGCGGCATTTCGAATACACCAGGCGCAGTTGGTGGTCTCCGGTATTGAGGCGGCCGTAACACGGAGTGATCAGCGCCACATCCACTCCCTGGCGCTTGAGTTCCAACGGCAATGAGCCCATGACGTCGCCGAGGCCCCCGGTCTTGGAGAAGGGATACACCTCCGAGGCGACAAAAAGGACCTTATGATTGAATTTCATCGCATTTCCCGAAATGGCGTGAAAACATGCATCCTCAACCCTCTTTTTCGCCACAGCATGTCGGTTTGGTGACAAAGGTGGGAATCAACGCGGGCCGGGGTTGTATTTCCAGTATATCCGGGCATAGTCCTCAAGGATGCGGGCATGGTCGAAGGCCAGGGGCTCGGGCAGCCGGGAAAGGGGAAATATCTCCACGTCTCCGGCGTCGTCCCCGGCGGCCATCTCGTCCGGTTCCAGGGCCTGGGCGGTAAAGACCACGCTTATGGTATGCAGGCGCCTGTCGCGCCGGGGATCGGAATAGACGCCGAGCAGGCCGGTCAACTCGATGATGAGCCCGGTTTCCTCCCTGGCCTCGCGCACGGCCGCCGCCTCCACGGTTTCGCCGTAGTCCACGAAGCCGCCGGGCAGTGCCCATCCTGGCGGGTCGTTTTTGCGCCGCACGAGGATCACGCCGCGCCCCGGCACATGGATGACCGCATCCACCGTGGGCACGGGATTTTCGTGATGCACCACCGGGGCGCCGCAATGCGGGCAGGGTTTGGTCGAGGGCATGACGACTCCCGGACAGGCTCCGCGCCGACGGCCCCGGGAAAGTCCCGCAGGCCCGCCCGTCGCGGGCAACCGGCCAGAACAGTTCATTTTCCTTGTTTCACCAGTACGCCAAACACATATGACTGACAAGAAAGAATTGACCGGAATCGTTTTCGAACACAACGGGGCCCTGGGCGACATGCTTCTGGCCTGGCCCGCGTTTTTTTCCGTTTCCGCGCGGTATCCGCATGTTCCGCGCCTGTTTCGGACGCGCCCGGCCCACGCCCCCTTTCCGGCCGCCCTGGACGCCGCCCCCTGCCCGCCGGGACTCTCCCGGGAACTGGACGGTCTGTACGCGGCCGCGTCCTGGCCACCAGCCCTGGACCGCGTCCTGGTGGTCCGGCCCGGCCTGTGCACACGCCCGGAGGTGCCCCGCGACCCGCGCTTTCTTTTCCTTCCCGGCGTCTCCCCGGGCCGCTTCGATCCGCCGCATGTCCTCTACCGCGAGGCCCTGGCCGAACGCGGCATTCCCTGGCGCGGGGACTGGATATCCGCGTTCCGGGCGCGTTTCGGGGCGTCCGCCCCGGAAGGCCGCACGGTCCTGCTCGTTCCGGGCGCCGGACACGTCAAAAAGACCTGGCCCATGGAGCGCTTCCGGGAACTGGCCGGCCGGCTGGCCCGCGACGGCTTCGATCCGGTCTTCCTGCTCGGTCCCGCCGAGGTGGAACGCGGCCTGGACTGCGGACCGTGGCCGTGCCGGGTTCCGGGGGACCTCGCGGCGCTCATGACCCTGCTCAAGACCGCCCGGGCCGTGGTGGGAGCGGATTGCGGCCCCATGCACCTGGCCGGCCTTCTCGGCACGCCCGGAGCGGCCCTTTTCGGGCCCACCTCGGCATGCCAGTGGGGCCCCGCGGGCATGCGCATCGTCAGCGCGGACCCGTCCTGCTCGCCGTGCGTGCAGGTCACGTCCGGGGACTTCGCGCCGGCCTGCCCCACGCCGCCGCCGTGCCTGGCCGGGATCGCCGTGGACCGCGTGCTGGCGGAACTCCGCGGCATCCTGGAGGCCTAGGGCCAGCCGCGCTCCTCCCAGTAGGCATACTGGTTGCGCCAGGCGTCCCCGGCGGCGCGTATCTTGGCCTGGAACTCCCGGCGGTTGGCGTCGATGGCCCGCCTTTGGTCGAAATAGACGCGCTTTTCCCGGATGTCCGCGACCAGCGCCTTGCCCAGTTCGAAGGCCGTCTTCTCGGCCGCGTCCACGACCTCCGGCCCCCTGGTGACCACCGCGCCCACGGTGCCGGTGACGTAGGCCCCGAGGTCCAGGAAGTTGGCCGAGAGGTAGCTGGTGATGACCTTGTCGTCGCGGCCGCCCGTGGCCGCCGCGCAACAGTACTTGCCGTCGAAGGACTGCAGGTGGATGACGTCGGCCATGCGGTCGATCAAGGCCTTCATCTGGGCCTTGACCGCGAAGGAGTAGTTGGGCGAGCCCCAGACCATGCCGTCGGCCGCCAGCATCCGGTCCAGAAGGCCCTGGTAGTCGTCGTCGAAAAAGCACTTCCCGGTGTCGAAGCACTTGCGGCAGCCGATGCAGAATTCGATCTTGAGCCGGCACAGGTCCACGAACTCCACCTGCGCGCCGCACGAGGCCGCGCCGTCCAGAACCCCCTGCACCAGCCGTCTGGTCTGACTCTTCTTGCCGTTGTGACTGGCGTTGATGCCCAGGATGATCATTGCGCCCTCCCGCGCCCGGCCCGCCGCCCACACGGCCCGGGCCGCCGGTTTTCCACGTTCCTACTCCCAGCCGTATTCCTGAAAGATCCGATGCGCCGCGTCCGTGGCCAGATAGTCCATAAAGGCCATGGCCTCGGCCCGCAGCCGCGTGCGCCGGGTCAGGGCCACCGGGGTGGCCCGCAGGGCGTCCGGCGCGGCGATGGCCAAAAACTCCTCCCCGTGCGTCATGCGCACGAACCACGACCGGTAGGTCACCCAGGCGTCGATGCCGGGATCGCCCTCCCAGGCCGCAAAGCCCTCCTCCCCGGAAACCACGCGCCGGCCCACTTCAGCCCCGCCGCCGGGCGGGTCCCCGCGAAGCGCCTCCATGTTCTCCAGGGCCACGTCCAGGACGGACACCCCCGGCCGCGACAGGTCCGCCACGCCCCTGATTCCCCTGGGATTGCCCCGGCGCACGATGATCCCCACCCGGCGGGAGAAAAGCTCCCGCACCGAGGATTCGTCCACCACCCCGGGATGGGCGCGGATGAAGTCGTCCATCATGTACGGCGCGCCGCCGTAATACGCGTCCCCGTCGGCCGCCACCCGCCCGGCTATGGCCTCGGGCTGCCCCTTGACCACCGTGACCGGAATCCCGAACTCCCGGGAAAACGCCTCGGCGCAGGCGCGCACAGGCTCATACGGCCCGCCCGGACCGTACACCGCAAGCGGCCGCCCGGCCTCGTCCCGGACCATCATCTCGCGCATCATGGCCAGCCCTCCCACAAGGGCCACCGCCAACGCCAGCACCAGCACCCGGGCGCGGGGCGAGCCTGACGCGGTCCGCGTGGTCTTGTCATTCATGGGCGTCTTCCCGTTTTCCATGCCTCTCCCGGCCGGCCTCGCGCCGCGTCCTCGCAATTCGTATACACGAATTGCGAGGACGCGGCACCCGTCGGTCAGGGACTCGAAAAGGTCACCACGAACCCGGCCAAGGCCAGGGCCTCGTCCGTCACCGCGCCCCGGCGCAGGACCACCAGCCGGCCGCCGCCCTCGGGCACGGCCACGGTGGAGGCCGGGCCCCCGGCCGGCAGGGGCGGGTCCAGGACCACGGCGTCGACCCGGGCGCACAGGTCCCGGTCCAACTGCCCGGGCCACGCCGCCGGCCGCCCGCCGCTTCTGTTGGCGCTGGTGGCCGCCAGGGGGCTTCCCGCGGCCAGACACAACCCCCCGGCCACGGGATGCGGGGTGATCCGGACGGACGTGCGGCCCCTGGCGTCCTTCACCAGGGGCGAAAGCTCCTCCCGGGTCGGCACGACCAGGGACAGCGGTCCGGGCCAGAACGCCCCGGCCAGGCGCATGAAGTCGGCGTATCCCGGCGAGGCCGCGAACGCCCCGGACAAAACGCCCGCCACCTGTTCGAGATTCGCGGCCACAAGCGGCAGGGGTTTTTCCGCGGGCCGGCCCTTGATGGCCGCCACCCGGGCCAGGGCGTCCGGAAAAAAGACCCCCGCCCCAAGGCCGAAATAGGTCTCGGTCGGATAGACGCACACCCCGCCCAGGCGCAGGATGTCGCCCGCCGCCTCGATGGTCGCGGCCTGTATTGCGCTGCCGTCCACGTCGTAAGCCTCCGGGCCGAAGCGGTTTCTTTACAAAAATCCGGGCTTGGGCCATCACTTTGTACGCCTCGCGGCGTCCCGCGCGGCCCCGGCCCGCATTCCATAGCACACCGCCCCCCACGGGCAAAGGCCATCCCATGCCGGCACCCGACATCGCGCCCCTGCCCCCGCTCCCCGGCCTGCCTCCGAACGTCCTGGACCGGCTGCGTCGCGTGCTGCCCATCTGGGCCATCACCTCGGAGCATCCGGGCGTGCGGCTGTCCATGGCCCGGGCCCTCGCGGCCCCGAAGCCCATGGACCCGGCCCTGGCCCGTATCGCGGCCGGCACGCTCCTGTGGGCCTGGCAGGAGGACCCCCTGCACCCCGAGGTCACGGCCGCCCTGCTTCATCTGGACGCGGCCATGCCCTTTCTGGCCCGGTCGGCCCGGGAACTGGCCGCCGCCCTCGCCTCCCGGCTCGCCGCGCCGCCCGATCCGGACCTGTGGGACGCCGTGGCCGCCTCCGGCGACGCGGACCTGATCCGCACCTACCTGGACAAGGCCACCGCCGATCCCCGCCACGGCCTGTTCCGGCTGTGGAAGGCCTTCGGGGCCGTCGTGGATATGTGCGATCCGGCCCGGGCGCTACGCATCCTGGCCGCCTCCCCGCTTCGCGATTTTCCGCCGCTTCTGGAGCGGCTGTGCGCCGAGGCCGCCTTTTTCGCGGAACCGCCGGACAAGGCCGCGCGCCGTCTGGAACGCCTTGACCGCGCCCTGTGGGGCCATTTCGCGGACACGCTTCTCGCCGCGCTTTCCGCCCGCCAGGGCGACGCCGCCCGCGCCGCGCGGCTTCTGGCCCCCGTGCGCGCGGCCATGCCCTGGCACGTCAACCTGACCCTGGTCCTTCACGACCTGGCCCTTTGCCCCCCGCCCGCCGCATCCGCCGCAAAAAAGCCCATCGGCCCCGACGACGCGGCCGTCCTGCTCTACACCTGGAACAAGGCCGCCCTGATCGCCGACACCCTGGAAACCCTGGCCGCCACGCGCCTGGGCCCCTCGCCGGTGATCGTCCTGGACAACGGCTCCACGGACGACACGCCCGAGGTCCTGCGCCGGGCCGCCTCCCTGTTCCCGTCCGGGGCCTTCCGCGTCGTCACCCTGCCGGTCAACGTGGGCGCGCCGGCGGCCCGCAACTGGCTCCTGTCCCTGCCCGAGGTGGCCGGCCGGTCCTACGCGGCCTTTGTGGACGACGACGCCCGGCCGCCCGGGGACTGGCTGGCCCTGCTCCTGGACGCGGCCCGGGACAACCCCACGGCCGGGGCCGTGGGCTGCGCCGTGGCCGACATCCCGGCCCCGCACCGCCTGCAATCCGCCGACTACCACCTTCTGCCCCCGGAATCCGGCCACAGCCTCGTGGAGGAGATGCCCGAACGCATCTTCGTCATGGACGCCTGGTCCGGGCGGCCGGATTTCGGCCTGCACCGCTACCGCCGGCCGGCCCTGTCCGTGACCGGCTGCTGCCATCTGGTGTCCCTGGCCTCGGTGCGCGCGGCCGGCCCCTTCGACATCCGGTTCACGCCGACCCAGTTCGACGACCTGGAGCGGGATATGCGCTCGTGGCTGGCGGGCTGGCCGGCGGTCTACGAGGGCCGGCTGACCGTGCGCCACGTGCAGACGTCGAGTCTGGCCCGGGCCAGGACCAAGGCCCAGATGGCGCATGTGGCCGGGAACAAGATGAAGCTGGAGGGGGTGCTGGCCCACGCGGATATCGGGAAGCTCGTGGCGGAGAACCACGCGGTGTTGTGGCGGGACCTGATGGAGAAGGATGCGGCCCTTAAGACCCTTCGGGACTGATGGAGGAGAGATGATGCCGCGCCGGGAGAGCCCGGCATCGGTCGAGAAGATGAACGCGATCTGGCCGCTAGCAAATCGAAAAAGGCGGTGTCAGGTGGATGCTATCTCTGTACATCTGTCTGATGAGAAGCCAAGTTATTCAACTTATATTTAGCTTCTTAAACAATTCGACTATGGTATCAATCTTTTTAGACCAAGCATCTTTTGGCTTTATTTGCTTTCCGGTCAAACTCTCATGAAAAGGAATTCCAAATGATTCGATAAATTCTTTGATCAATTGAAAAGATAATGGGTCATCTTTTGCCCAAGAAACATCCACATACATTGACCCATCAATACCAAGCAATATTATTGTACGTCTGACTTTCGGAACAGACAACTTAACTGACTTTGCTGAATAACTTCTTGTTGCCCCTATTCCATCTAATAGTTTAAACAACTCTTCTGCTTTGTTTCTAATTTCTGATCCAGATCTTTCTTCAAGAGCATTATAAAATGATTCGTCATCAATACTAATAACTACACTTGAACGAGTCTCCTTTCTTTCGATATCTTTTTTCATTACATATGCCTGCTCAGTATAGCCATAAAGATTCGGATTTACAACTTTTAATCCATCATAAACATAAAGTTTCAGCTCAACAATTAGAACTTCGGTTCTAATCATCTGGTTGTTTAAAAAACTTACCAAGGTCCTTAACTCGTTTGGTGAATCTTCAAGAAGAAAAATAAGCCTAACTCGACCATCTTTCAAATTTTGTTCAGCTCTTTCAAAAAAGTCTGATATTGTATCAAAATCAGTTGCTAATTCATTGAACAATTTATGTAAATCTTTATTCATTACCATTGATGTTTCATTAGCAAACATATTCATTATGTTAGCATCGAGATAAAAATGACTGTTTGCTGCATAGTCAACCATTTGGGCAACAATTTCGCGCCTTGCCCTAGTATCCTTAAATCTTTTACATTCGACAAATGTCGGTGTTGCATCTTGATCTAGAAAAAAAAGATCCAGGGACCATCTTTCTGAACCGGTTCCTGGATCAATTACTGGCATTTCATGTTTCACCAATAACCATCTTCTGGGATTGTTTGGATCAATTTGATCACCAGGAAGCATCTCGTGATTATTTTTGATGAGTTCATGCAATTCCTTTGACTCATCAACGCAATAGTAACGATTCATGGCCTTCGTATTTCCAGTGTCGTCGACAAGATAGATCCCCATATGTGAATCTCCGTAACAATTTGACATTTTAAATTTTATTTATACTTACTATACATATCCACCTAATTTTACAATAGTGATAAAAAATATGTAACACCATGTAGTCTTTGGCGCGCCCGGAAGGATTCGCCCCCCCGGCCGGCGGACCTGAAACACCGACCCCAAAAAACCAAACTGCAAGCCGGTTACAAATCTGTCAACATGCCTTATATGAAAACCACAAGGCCGGTATCCTGGATCAAGGCCACTCGCAAGGATTTCGAGGAATTCCCTTTGGCTGTCAAGTCAGATATCCTGAGCGCTTTGACCATGGTGGCGGAAGGCGTGCCCCGGGAGTGGCGAAACCGCTCAAAGGCATTGACGGTGGAGTCTGATCGGATCAAGACCCGGGCCGGACTGCCGAAAATTTCCGGCCATTACACGGCCTGCGCCATGTCTCTGCGTCTATGTTGGCCTCAAGTGGCCAAATGGACATATGTACGCACACCTGCGGGACGATGCCCTGCGGCGGGCCTCGGACGTTGCGGGGACATGTTTGCCGGATCGGCGAGGAACGGCCCAGGGACAAGGTGGCGAATCTGAAGCCCTCATAAGGGCATTCCCCGGATGGGCGCTTTAGGATAGTATGGAGGAAACCTGGAGGGTAGCGTAAATGAGCATCCAATACCAGACAGACGAACAAGGCAACCGGGTGGCCGTGGTCATCCCGCTGGCCGAGTGGGAGGCCCTTCAGGAGCGTATCAGGGAGCCGAACGCGGAAACCATCGCCGCCATGGAAGACGCCCGGCAAGGGAAGGTGACGAAGACGACGCTTGAAGACCTTGCCCGTGAATGGGAGTCGGCCACGTGCGGGAAGTGAACGAGACCGCGAGCTTCAAGCGTGACATGAAACGAGTGGCCCGAAGCGGGCGGTACGCTGTGAACGAACTGCTTACCGTGGTTCATGCCCTGGCCGAGGACATCCCGCTTGAACCCAAATACCGTGACCACGCCCTGACCGGAAACTGGCGGGATCATCGGGAATGCCACATTCGTCCGGATTGGCTTTTGGTTTATTGCCTTGTGCCGGGCAAGCTGATGCTCGTTCGGACCGGATCACATAGCGAGCTTTTCAGGTAGCGAATCGACATTTCCAGGGCCTAGCCGGAGTCTCATAAGCCCGTGCTGGTCTTCCTGCGGAGTTTCGCCCCGTAGGGCGAGGAAGCTCCAGGCCCAAGCGGGAACAGTGCGACGAGAGCGCCAACGCTCGACGGCGAAAACACGCACGCTTGCCATTTGTCAACCGCACATGTGGAGAAGTATTTTCGTTGGGACTGTTCGCGGGCGTTGGGAATGAAAAAGGGCTTACAGAAAGTTCAACTGTAGCCATTGTTTTTCCCTGGCGCGCCCGGAGGGATTCGAACCCCCGGCCTGCGGATTCGAAGTCCGACGCTCTATCCGGCTGAGCTACGGGCGCGCAGGAATCCTCTTCATTGCCCGGCCGCGCCCGGACACGTCAAGAGGCATGTCGCCACAGCGTCTTGTTGCCAGGCATGCCGCAACCGGGCACTGTCGCGCCAAGGCCGTGTCGCGACGACCGCGCGGCCCGCGCCGCGCCTTCCCTCCGCACCGCATTGCCGGCGACCCCGTGAACCGCCAACCCCGCCCCACCCCGGCGCCTCCTTGACCCATCCCCATTTTATGGGTATAAGATACCCATGACGTGGACCGTGCGCATCCCGAAACGCGTCGCCAAGCAGGCGCATCGCCTGCCCCCCGCCGCCCTGGACGCCGTGGCCCGGCTGGTGGCGGACCTGGAACTGGACGGCCCGGCGCAGCCGTCCTGGCCGAACTACGGGAAAATCGCGGGCAAACCCCACTGTCACCATTGCCATATCCGAAAAGGCCGCCCGACATACGTCGTCGTCTGGCGGATCGTCGCGGAAGGCACGCTGGAGGTATGTTATGTCGGCACCCACGAGGGAGCGGATTACGGACGGCTGTGTTGACCTGTCCTTTCGCGTTCCGGCGGGCAAGGCGGAAATGGTCAAGCGCGTCATGCGGGCGCTTCTGGCCGCGGACGACCCCGCCGGGCCCCCGGAGGAACGGATGACGCCGGAGGAGGTCTTCGGCCCCTCCTCGCCCGCGAAAACCCTGCGGGGCTATCGCTACCGCGAGGCCCTGACCCAGGCCCGGCTCGCCAAGCTGGTGGGCGTCACGGCGCAAAACATCAGCGACATGGAGTGCGGCCGGCGCGGCATCGGCAAGGAGATGGCCAGGAAACTCGGGGAAGCGCTCAATGCGCCGTGGGAAAGATTTCTTTAATTGCGGAAGGTTATCCTACAGATTCGAACCTTCGACCCAGGGATTACGAATCCGCCCCGCCCGCCCTCCGCACCGCCCGGTACGCCCGCAAAAGCGCCAGATTCGGCAACGCCAGCCCCCCCACGATACACCCCATCCCGGCCACCTGCCGCCAGGACACCGCCTCGCCCAGCACCAGCCCGGACAACGCCACCGTCACCACCAGCTCCAGCGACGAGAAAATCGCCGCATACGCGCTGCCGATCCGCGCCACACCGGCATACAGAAGCGGCACGGACAGGGCCGTGGGCACGATCCCGGCCAGCGCCGCCCACATGGCCTGCTCCGGCGTATACTCCAACACCGCCGCCGGCCCCCGCACGGCCGCGAAAATCGCCCCGGCCACAACGAACACGCACAGCGTAAACGCCATGGGCTCCTCGGTGCGCAAAAACCGCTGCAACACGATCAGGTTCGCCGAAAACACCAACATGGCCCCCACCGACGCCGCGATCCCCGGCAGCGGCGCGGCCTGGAAAAAGGCGTCGAAGGACACGAACACGCTCCCGGCCAGAACCAGAAGCAGCGAGGCGTAAAACCCCCGGCCGCCCCGGAACCCGAAAAACAGCCGGGACAAGACCGCCACGGCCAGCGGATAGAAGTACAGGATCAGCGAATTGGTCGAGGCCGGAATGTATTGCAGGGCCGTGACGAACAAAAACGTCTGGGAACAGTTGAAGACCGGGGACGCGATCCCCGCCCGGAGCATGGTCCGCCCCGGAATGCGCAGCCGCCCCCGGTCCCGGATCAGCATGAAGGCCGCAAGCAGCGTCGCGGCCAGGCAGAACCGGCACATCAGCAGGTCCAGCGGCACAAGCCCGGCCTTCATGCCGGACTTGAAGATGATCGGCCCTATGCCGTAACACACCGCCGAGCCCACAACCAACGCCGCGCCGCGAATCATGCCCGCTCCTTGCCCGCCTCGTCCGGACCCGCGTCTTGACGGCCCGGGGCCACGGGCATACCCAAGGCCACCCGGCCACGCAAGTCCGGACACGGCATGGCGGCGGCCCCAGTCGGCTACGTCAGGCGGCAGCGCCTCGAAACCGTGACGGGATTCCAAAGGGCGAGGCCCTTTGGCCGCCGGAGGCTTCCCCCAACCACACCGGCCACACCCATGAAGGACCACGCCATGCCCGCACACTCGCCCCGTTTCAGCCGGCGCGCCGGCCGCATCAGGATTTCGGCCACCAAGCTCATGCCCATGATCGCCGCCGAGGTCGGCGGCTGCGTCTCCCTGGGTCAGGGCGTGCCCTCCTTCGCCACCCCGGACCATGTGGTGGACGCCGTGTGCCGCGCCCTGCGACACGACCCGGCCGCCGGAAAATACTCCCTGCAACCCGGCCTGCCCGACCTGCGCCGGGCCGTGGCCGCCCTCCTCGCCCACGAAAAAGGCCTCTACGCCGACCCGGACGCGGAAATCCTCATCGCCGTGGGGGCCATGGAGGCCCTGCTCGCGGCCGTGCTGGTCCTCGTGGATCGCGGCGACGAGGTCATCGTGCCCGCCCCCTATTACCCCTCCCACGTGGAACAGATCCTCCTGGCCGAGG
This sequence comes from Thermodesulfobacteriota bacterium, assembly GCA_049324675.1. Classification (GTDB taxonomy): domain Bacteria; phylum Desulfobacterota; class Desulfovibrionia; order Desulfovibrionales; family Desulfovibrionaceae; genus Desulfolutivibrio. The sequence goes on along the minus strand of JBMONM010000231.1, from coordinate 2,318 downwards.
GCACGCCCGTCTTCGCCCGCCTGCGCCCCGATTTCAGTCTCGACCCCGAGGCTGTGGCCCGGGCCGTGACCGACAGGACCAGGGCCGTCATCGTCTCCTCGCCCCACAACCCCACCGGCGCGGTCTTCGCCGAATCCGACCTGCGCGCCGTGGCCGACATCGCCGTCCGCCACGACCTGACCGTCATCTGCGACGACACCTACGACGTCCTGTCCTACGACGCCCCGGCCTTCAGCCTGGCCGCGCTCCCCGAACTGCGCGACCGCCTCGTGGCCGTGGGCAGCTTCTCCAAACGCTTCGCCCTGACCGGCTGGCGCGTGGGCCACGCCTTCGCCCCCCGCCCGATCATGGACCAGATGCTCAAGGTCCACGACTGCACCGCCATCTGCGCGCCCATGCCCGGACAGATCGCCGCCCTGGCCGCCCTGACCGGCCCCCAGGACGTCTTTGACGGCTTCGCCCGGACCCTGGCCCGCCGCCGCGACCTGACCTGCCGCCGCCTCGACGCCCTGGCCGACCGCCTGGACTATATACGCCCGGCCGGGGCCTTCTACGTCATGGCCCGCTACCGCGCCGACGCCCCGCCCATGGACATGGCCGTGCGGCTTATCCGCGAGGCCAGGGTCATCACCATTCCCGGCGACGCCTTCGGTCCCGGCGGGGAACAATCCCTGCGCCTGTCCTTCGGCGCGGACGAGGCCGAGTTGGGTGAGGCGTTCGACCGCCTGGAGGCGTTTTTCGGGGGATGAGACAAGGGGGGAAACCTTTTGAAAAAGGTTTCCCCCCTTGACCCCCTTTCGAAAACTTTATCGGTTACGAGGGGAGTCATGGTGAGAAAGCGCGTAGGGTGGGAGAAGCGGAGGATGGCGGGGGGAAAGCGGGGATGACGATAGGGCGGTATGTGGACGGGATGGACCCCCGGGTCAAGCTGGCCACGGCCCTGTGCCTGGGACCGCTCGTCTGGCGGCTGGCCCCCGCCGGAACCGTGGTCATGGCCGTGTGCATGGGAGTTCTGGCCGTGCTCGCCGTTCCGCGATCCGCCATGGGAACCGCCGCACTGCGCGGCAACGCCGTGTTCGTGGTCCTGTGGGCCGCGGCCAAATGCCTGTTCGACGTCTGGGGCGGCGTGTCCCCTGAAACGGCCGCCCTCGAAAGCGCGGTCTTCGGGGCCAGGCTCCTGACCCTGATCCTCCTCGGACTCGTCCTGGCCGCCACCACCTCCCCGCGCCGGATGGGCGCGGCCCTGTCCTACGCCCTGACCCCCTTCCTCGGCCGCCGGGCCTGGAAAGCCGCCCTGGCCCTGGCCCTCCTGGTCCACAACCTGCCCCTGGCCTGGACCGCCGGCGCGGCCATCCGAAGCGCCATGCGCCGCCGCTGCCCGGATCTGCCCTTCGCCCGCAAACCCGCCCTGTTCGCCACGGCCCTCCTGCGCGCCGTAAGCCTCACCGCCTACGACCGGACCATGGCCGTGGCCGCCCGCAACCTGGACACCCCCGAGGCCTGGCGGCCGGTCTTTCCCCACCCCTGGCGCGGCGCCCCCGCCTGCCTCCTGTTCCTGTCCCTGGGCGCGGCCCTTCTGTGGCTCTAGCGTCGCGTCCGCGCCGCCCCGTGGATTGACGGCCGGCCACCCCGCCTTGCCCCGCCCGGAATTCCGCCCCCATCAGTTGACATTGATTTTCGTTTTCAATAATACCTGACGAAATTCACCTGGGACCCGCGTCCCGATCGCTGGAGATTGCCATGATCCGAGTGCCCTGTGGAAGCAAACCGGACCCCGTCCGGTAGTCATTGCATTTCAACGCTGCCGTGCACAAGGAGGCAACAATGTTCAAGACGGAAAATCTGTGCGTCGCAACCACTCAGGCGACAGAAGGCAACATCTACCTCAACGGCCGCAAGGCCATCCGGGTGGCGCTGAGCGAGGTGCTGTTCAACGCCGAGGCCGTGCGCCTGATCGGGGCCGGCATCCTGACCCTGTCCAGGGAATTCGGGCTGCCTGCGCCGATCATCAAGAAGGCCATGGCCGGGAACCTGTTCATCGTCCCGCCCAGCGAATCCCTGTATTTCCTGTTCCAGGTCGATGAGCTGGAGGCGGACATGCACGTGGAGATTCCGCCCATGTACTGGCGCTTCGCCGCGCCGGTGCGCACGGTTTCGGAACTGGCCAGATGCGCCTGATGTAATCGGAAATCAGGCCGGGGCATCGCGCCGGCGTCCGCTCCGCCCTGCCCCCGTCCCGTCCGGGTCCGATCCTTCCCGCCAAACCCTTCGTGGGATTCCGAAGGGGCATCGCCCCTTTGGCCCCCGGAGGGTATTCC
>JBMONM010000230.1:0-38322 GCA_049324675.1 Thermodesulfobacteriota bacterium | reverse complement strand
GGAGCCCCAACGACAGCCGGGGATTCAAGGGTGACGGGAGGCATACGATATCACCAGGGTGAGCTATCGCGAAGCGCGTCAAAGTTTTCGAAGGAGGGTCCAGGGAGGAAACCTTTTTCAAAAGGTTTCCTCCCTGGCCGCCGGAGGCATTCTCAGATGCCGGCGGGCTCGCCGGTCAGAAACTCGTAGGCCTCGATATATTTGGCGCGGGTGCGGTCGATGACCTCGTCGGGCATGTGCGGGGCCGGGGGTTTCTTGTTGAACCCGATGTCCGTCAGCCAGTCGCGCACGTACTGCTTGTCGAAGCTGGGCTGGGAGCGTCCGGGCTGGTAGCCGGCGGCGGGCCAGAAGCGCGAGGAATCCGGGGTCAGCACCTCGTCGATAAGCAGAAGCCCCTCGTCGGTCAGCCCGAATTCGAATTTGGTGTCCGCGATCAGGATGCCGCGCTCCCGGGCGTGGTCCCGGGCGGCGCAGTAAAGGGACAGGGAGATGTCCTGGACCTGGTTGAAGATTTCGGTGCCCACGAGGTCCTTGGCTTTGTCCAGGGTGATGTTTTCGTCGTGCAGGCCGAGTTCCGCCTTGGTGGACGGAGTGAAAAGCGGCTTGTCGAGCATGTCGGATTCCTGGAGACCCTCGGGGAGGATGTGGCCGCAGACCCTGCCCGTGGCTTTGTAGTCCTTCCAGCCGGAGCCGGTGATGTAGCCGCGCACGATGCATTCGATGGGCAGGGGCCTGGCCTTTTTGACCACCACGGCTCGTCCGGCCAGCATGTCGGCGTGGGGCGCCAGGGGTGTGGGGAAGTCCGCCGGGTCCGTGGCCAGGAGGTGGTTGGGGACCAGGTTTGCGAAGCGGTTCATCCAGAACATGGTGATCTTGTTGAGGACGATGCCTTTGCCCGGGACGGGATCGGGCAGGACCACGTCGAAGGCCGAGATGCGGTCCGTGGTCACGATGAGCAGCGTGTCCGGGGACAGTTCGTAGATGTCGCGCACCTTGCCCCGGGAAACCAGGGGATATTCGCGGATGTCGGTCGTGGTCACCACGTTCATGATGGATCGTCCTTGTCGCGGGTCATTTCGGGGATAAGCGGCATTCCACGGACCGGGCGTGGGCCTCCAGCCCCTCGATGCGGGCCAGCCGGGCGATTTTCTCCCCGTGCCGGCGCACGAAGTCCGGGGCTGTGGCGATGACGCTCGATTCCTTGCAGAAGGCGGCCACGGACAGCCCGGAGGAGAATCTGGCCGTGCCCATGGTCGGCAGCACATGGTTGGGGCCGGCGAAGTAGTCGCCCACGGGCTCGGGGGCGTGGGTCCCAAGGAAGATGGCCCCGGCGTGGCGGATCTTTCCGAGGAGCGCCCAGGGATCGGCCACGGCCAGTTCCAGGTGTTCCGGGGCCAGGCGGTTGACCATGGCCGCGCCCATGTCCATATCCGCGACGGCGGCCACAGCCCCGAAGTCGGCCAGTGAGCGGGCGGCGATGTCGTTGCGGGGCAGGGCGGCCAGGCGCGACGCCAGGGCCGCGACAATTTTCCGGGCATGGGTCTCGTTGGTGGTCAGGCAGATCGAGGCGGCCAGGGGATCGTGTTCGGCCTGGGAGAGCATGTCTGCGGCCAGCCAGTCCGGATCGGCCGTATCGTCGGCCAGGATCACGATTTCGCTCGGTCCGGCGATCATGTCGATGCCTACTGTGCCGACCAACAGGCGTTTGGCCGTGGTCACGAAGATGTTGCCCGGGCCGGCCAGGACGTCGGCCGGGGCGATGGTTTCGGTCCCGTGGGCCAGGGCGGCGATGGCCCAGGCGCTGCCGGTCCGGTAGACCTCGGTGATGCCCAGGAGGTGCGCCGCGGCCAGGATGTAGGGGTTGAGCGAACCGTCCTTTTGGGGCGGGGAGACCACGGCGATGCGGGGAACCCCAGCCACTTGGGCCGGAATGGCATTCATGAGCAGGCTGGAGACCAGCGGGGTCTCTCCGCCGCGTCCGCCCGGGACGTACAGGCCGGCGCTGTCCACCGGGGTGACCAGGCGGCCGAGGATGGTGCCGTCGGGCCGGGTCGTCCACCAGGATCGTTGGATCTGGTCTTCGTGGAAGCGGCGGATGTTCGCGGCGGCCTCGGTCAGGATGTCCAGGTCGGCGGCGGGCACGGCCTGGGCCGCCGCCGCGATGTCGGCCGGGGCCACGCGCAGCATGTCCGCGGTAAATTCCGGGCAGTCGAAGGTCCGGGTATAGTCCACCAGGGCCGCGTCGCCGCGCGCGGCCACATCGGCCAGAATGGCGGCGGTTTTATCCGCGATCTGGCCCTGTGGCGGGGCCTGGCGGGCGGTCAGTCTGGACAGGACGGGGTCGAAATCCCGCAAAGAGCGACAGAGTATAAGTGGGCAGGGCATACTGGCCTCTCTAGAGCTGATGACACGCGTGGAGGGGTGTTTTTATCCGCAACGAGCCGGAAAGTCGAGGCGCCGGCCACCGCCTTTCCGACATTCCTCCTGTCGTCGCGAACGCCGGCCTGCCGTCCGCATGTCAGCCATAGTCCTTTGCCCATGTGGGATTCCAAAGGGCGAAGCCCTTTGGCCGCCGGAGGCATTCTCCCCATCCTTGATTATCCTTCCCCCAACTCCGGCACGTTCCATACCGGCGGTTCGTCGGATATCTCGCCTCGGGCCAGTCGTCCGGCCAGTTCGAGCTGTCGTTCGCGGCTTACGGCCACGCCGTCCACGGCCGCCGCCGTGACCGCCCGCAGGATGCGGGCGTAGCGCGGCCCCGGGTCCACGCCCATGAGCATGATGTCGTCGCCGGTGATTTCGATCTGGATGTCCCGAAGCTTGGTCAAAAAAAGCGAGATGTGCTTCTGGATGGATTCCTTGGGGTTTCTGGCCATGAGGTACAGCGCGCCCTCCAGGGGAAGCGGGCGCAAAAGGAAATATAGTTCGCTGACGGGCAGCTTCAGATACTCCCAATTGTAGAGCTTGTGGGCTGTGGTCCGCACGGCGTGGCGCAGGACGCGTATTTCGCTACGGACTTTTTTGGAGAAGGACAGCCTTGTGGCGATGACTCCGAACTGCTCGTCGTCCAGGCCCGAGCACAGTGCCAGGAAAAAAACCAGCCAGGTCTTGGGTTTGGGTTCGATATACAAGAGCCGGTACCATTTGATGACGTTGTCCGTGGTCGCCAGCAGGGCCTCTTTCGGCGGATCCAGGGAGAGCAGGGGGTGGATGGCCGAAAGGAGCTTGTACTGCTGCATGCGGCGCAGGCAGGAGAGGGGGTTGTCCTCGCCAAGGATCAGGGTCAACTCGTGGAAAACGCGGGAACCTGAAAGCCGGTGAAAAAAATTGTGCTGCAGGGCGTTTTTGATGAGTCGTTCGGTCTGGGTTCCGATGCGGAAGTTGTAGCGTTCGCTGAAACGGATGGCCCGCAGGATACGGGTGGGGTCTTCCACGAAACTGAGGGAATGCAGGACCCGGACCACGCGTTCCTTGATGTCCCGCTGGGCCCCGAAAAAGTCCGCCAGTTCGCCGAAGCGGTCCGGATTGAGGTGCACGGCCAGGGCATTGATAGTGAAATCCCGCCGATAGAGATCCATTTTGATGGACGACAATTCCACGGTCGGCAGGGCGGCCGGGTATTCGTAGTATTCCAGACGGGCCGTGGCCACGTCGATGCGCCGGCCGTCTCCCAGGACCACCACGGCGGTCTTGAACTTGGGATGGGACTTGGCCCGGCCGCCGAATTTATTGGCCATGGCCTCGGCAAAGGCGATGCCGTCGCCCTCGACCACCATATCCACGTCGAAGTTGGGGTGGTGCAGCAGCAGATCGCGGACAAAGCCGCCTACCACATAGACCGCCAACCCCATATCCCGGCCGAGTTCCCCGATTGTTTTGAGCAGGTCCACCAGCTCCCGGGGCAGGCGTTCGCGCATGAGTCCGGCGATGTTGCGTTCCCTTTTGCGCTCGGGGAGAAGGGATTCGGGAATCCTGGCGGGTTCCTGGACCAGGGTGTTGACCAGATCCGTGCGGGTGACTACGCCGACCAGGGCTCCGTCCTCCTCTACCGGGACAAGCCGTTGTCTCCGTCCCAGGATAATTTCCATGAGCGGATACAGATCCGTGTCCGGCGCGACCGTGGCCGGATCGCGGATCATGTATTCGTCCACTGCGAACTCTCCAAGGCCGTGTTTGACGGCCTTGTCCATGATGTCGTGCTCGAGGACCCCGACGCAGGTTTTCGTTCCGGGTCTGACCACGGGCAGGGCCTTGAGACCGTAACGGGTCATGATTTCGGCCGCCAGGGAGATGGTCTGGTTTTCCTCCACGCTGACCGCCGGACGGCTCATGAGCTGGCGGATGCGTATCTGCGGGTTGATCTGGGAATACAGGAGCGCGAAAAGCTCCTCCTTGACCTGGGTGATGGTCTTGTTCTTGATCGAGGCCGAGGCCGCGTAGGCGTGGCCGCCGCCGCCAAGCGAGGCGCAGATGCGGCCGACGTCCACGTCCGGGCTCCGGGAGCGGGCCACAAGATGCACCCGGTCATTCATCATGCCCAGGGCGAAGAGCACCCGGATGTTCTCCATGTCCAGAAATTTATGCACGAGCAAGGCGAAATCGCCCACGTAGCGTTCACAATACGCCTCGGCCACCACCACCTCCACGCCATTGATATCGTGTGTTGCGGCGGATTCGATGAGCCCGCTCATGATGGTGATCTGTTCGCTGCTCAGTTCGCGGGTCATGAGGTCGGCGATGACGTTGACGTCCATGCCTGAGGCCCGCAGCCAGGCCGCGGCCTTGAGGTCGTGTTCTGTCGTGGAGGAGAAGGTGAACGAGCCCGTGTCCTCGTAAATGCCAAGTCCCAGGATGGTGGCCTCGTCAGGGGTCACGGACAGCCCCCGGGCGCGCAACTCCTCAATCAGGATAGCCGTGGTGGAGCCCCAGGGCCTGACCAGGGAAAAGGCGGCGGCCACGTCGTCGTCGGAGTCGGGGTGGTGGTCGTAGCAGTGAATCACCAGATCCTTTTTTTCGAACAGGCTGGCCACATGGGGGACGCGGCTTTTCTGGCGGGTGTCCACCATGACCAGGGTGGTGACGTGATCAGGATCGATGTCCTTGAAGGACTTGAAGTTGAACAGATAGGTGGCGCTTTGGATGAAAAAGTGGCGCAGGTTTTTTTCCTGGCTGCCCGGAAAGATCAGGGCCGCGTCCGGATAGAGTTTCCCGGCCGCCACGATGGCCGCCAGGCAGTCGAAATCCGCATTGGCGTGTCCGGTGACGACGGTGGTGGGAGCGGGCTTGTCCGATGGGGGCATATGTCCTTCAAGTTTTTATTTAACTTTTGACATGCAACCGGGAGCGCGGATGGTAGGTTTCGTGCACCGAGAGGAGCCGGTTGGCCTGGACATGGGTGTATATTTCCGTGGCGCTGATGTCCGCGTGTCCGAGCAGGATTTGCACCGTGCGCAGGTCCGCGCCGCCCTCGAGCAGATGGGTGGCGAAAGAGTGGCGCAGGCTGTGCGGGCTTATGGGCTTTTGAATGCCGGCCTGGACGGCGTAGCGCTTGATCAGCTTCCACACGCCCTGTCGGGTCAGGCCCTTGCCTGAGCGGTTGAGAAAAAAGAAGCGCTGCACCGGATTGAAGGCGCCCCGGATGCTTTGCAGGTAGCGGAGGCAGATGTCCTGGGCCAGATAGTGGATGGGCACGATGCGTTCCTTGGAGCCCTTGCCGAAAATCTTGAGCAGGCCGGTCTGGGCGTCGAAGTCCAGGGGGGTCAGGTTCACCAGTTCCGAGACCCGAAGCCCGGCCGCATACAGGAGTTCGAGCATGGTCTTGTCGCGAAAACCCAGGGGGGTTTCCATGTCCGGCGCGGATAAAAGGTCCTCAACCTCCTTTTGCGTCAGGACCTCGGGCAAGAGCCGGGGAAGTTTGGGACTTTCCACCAACTCGGCCGGGCTCTCCCGGACGAATCCCTCGTCGGCCGCGAAAGCGTAAAAACCGCGCAGGGCCGACAGATGCCTGGCCATGGACCGGCTGGACAGGCCGCGCTGACGCAGGAAGAGCAGATAGAGGAAGATCGTTTCGTCCGTGACCGAGGAGAGGTCCGCGCCGCGATCCGCCAGAAACCTGGTGAACAGCTCCAGGTCCTGGGAATAGGCCCGCAGACTGTTTTCCGACAGGCCCTTGGAGATCAGCAGATATTCCAGGTAGCGGTCCACCAGGGGATGGGGAGGGAGGTCGGCGACGGAAAAGGGGGGCCGCCCGGATGCCCCGCCCCTGGATGCGGCGGCCCGGGAGGCGGGATGTGCTCGGCCCGTTTCCCTTTTCATTGACACGGGCCATCTCCTCTTTTTATGAACCCACACCGCGTCGCCCGCATGCCCAGGCAGCACACGGCGGCCGCGACATCCCCGAAAGGAGCGCTCACATGACCCAGTTTCGACTCGCACGGCGCGTGGCCACGCTTCCCCCGTACCTTTTCGCCGAAATCGACCGACTCAAGGCGGAAGTCAGAAGCCGGGGCATGGACATCATTTCCCTGGGCATCGGCGATCCGGACCTGCCCACGCCCGAGTGCATCATCGAGGCGCTGTACGCGGCGGCGAAAAAACCCGAAAATCATCAGTATCCCTCGTATACGGGACTTTTGTCCTTTCGCAAGGCCGTGGCCGACTGGTACAGGTCCCGCTTCGGGGTGGACCTCGACCCGGAGAACGAGGTGGTCAGCCTGATCGGGTCCAAGGAAGGCATCGCCCATTTCCCGCTGGCCTTCATCGATCCCGGAGATCTGGCGCTTATCGCCTCGCCGAACTATCCGGTCTATCCGGTGGCCACGGGATTTGCCGGCGGGGAATCGAAAATACTGCCCCTGACCCCGGAAAACGACTTCCTGCCGGACCTTGACGCCATCTCCGAGGCCGAATGGGAGCGGGCCAAGGTCTTTTTCGTCAACTACCCCAACAATCCCACCGCAGCCACGGCCCCACGCCAATTTTACGAGAAGCTGGTGAAAAAGGCCAGGGAAACCGGGACGATCCTGGTCTCCGACGCGGCCTACACCGAAATGTACTACGACGGGGCCAAAAAGCCCCTGTCCATCTTCGAGATCCCCGGGGCCAGGGACGTGGCCATCGAGTTCCACAGCCTGTCCAAGACCTACAATATGACCGGCTGGCGCATCGGTATGGCCGTGGGCAACGAAAGTCTGGTCAAGGGGCTTGGAAAAATCAAGGAAAACGTGGATTCGGGCATCTTTCAGGCCGTGCAGGAGGCCGGGATCGTCGCCCTTGCCCAGGGCGAACCTTATGCCGCCGCGGCCCGGGCCATCTACAAGGAACGCCGGGACGTGACCGTGGCTGCCCTGGAGAAGATGGGCATTGCCTGCCGCCGTCCCGACGCCACGTTCTATCTGTGGTGCCGCGTACCTGAGGGCGAGACTTCGGCCGGGTTCGTGTCCCGGGTGCTTGGGAACACAGGGGTGGTGCTCACCCCGGGCAACGGCTTCGGCGCTCCCGGCGAGGGATATTTCCGCATTGCCCTGACTGTGGGGAAAGAGCGCCTGGAGGAGGCACTGTCACGCGTCGCCTCCATCATGTAACCGCATATGTGGGGCTGGGAGCCAACCTGGGCGATGCCGGAGCCGCGCTCGAGACGGCCCTGGAGCGCATCCGGAACCTTCCGTCTCTGGCTGTGACGGCCGTGTCCCGAAGGTTTGCCACCCAGCCCCAGGACAAGACCGACCAGCCCTGGTTTCACAACCAGGTGGCGGCATTGGCCCTGGGACCGTCCTGGGTTCCGGAGGACCTTCTCCGCGCCCTTCTCGACGTCGAAACGTCCATGGGGCGGCCTCCGGCAGGGGAGAGGGAACGTTTCGGCCCCAGGGTGATCGACTTGGACCTCCTTCTTTTCGGCGACGTCGTCCGCAATACGCCGTTTCTGACCCTGCCCCATCCGCGCATGCGCCACAGAGCCTTCGTGCTGGTGCCATTAATCGATGTGGCCCCGGACCTGGTGTTTCCGGACGGGGAGGGCGTCGGCGCGGCGCTCGCGAAAATTTCTTTCAAAATCGAAGGGAATGCCATATTTCAGAACTGATGACATGCTTATCCACGACCTACAAAGGAAGGCGAAATGTATAGATGGCTTATCCTCATCGCGGCCGGGTTTATCCTGTGGAAACTTTTCACCGGGGATAAAAAGCGCAAGAAGGCCAAAGAGTCCGAGGAAAAAGACAATCTTGTGGCCACGGGTGAAATGGTCAAGGACCCCATGTGCGGCGCTTTCGTGTCCAAGGAAGGGGACATCCGGGTCCGCGAGGGCGACAAGGTGCATTATTTTTGCAGCTATGAATGCCGGGACAAATATATCAAGATGATCCAGGGAGATACCAAGGCGGTTCCCGAGGCCGGAGACGCCAAGCCGGATGCCTCCTGAGGACCGGATTTTTGCTGGCTTTCCGTGTTTAAATAAATGAAACACGACGCTAACAGACTGTATTTTTGGTAGGTTTGTGTCAGGGGCGGCCATGCCTCGAAGAGGACGGCGATTCTCGCCGCGACGTGAAGAATCAGGATGGAGGCCGTGATGTGGGGTCACGGCGTGGTCACTGCGACAGCATCAGGGGCATCCATGAAATTTTTTCTCGATACCGCCAATCTGGACGAGATCCGTCAGGCCAGGGAATACGGCCTTGTGGACGGCGTGACCACCAACCCGACGCTTTTTTCCCGGGAATCCGAGGACTGGCGCACTCTGGCCGAAACGATCTGCCGGGAGGTCCCAGGGCCGGTCAGCCTCGAGGTCATCGGGCAAAGCGCCGGGGAAATGATCGCCGAGGCCAACGAGCTGGTCAAACTCGGACCGAACGTGGTGGTCAAGATTCCCATGACCCTGGAGGGTCTCAAGGCGGTCAACGAACTGACCGCCCAGGCCATCGACACCAACGTGACCCTGGTCTTTCATCCCCTCCAGGCCTTGCTCGCGGCCAAGGCCGGGGCCACCTTCGTCAGCCCCTTCGTGGGCCGGTTGGACGCCCTGGCCCAGAACGGCATGGAGGTGGTGGAGCAGATCGTGGCCATCTTCAAGAATTACGACTTTCGCTCCCAGGTCCTGGTGGCCAGTGTGCGTCATCCCATGCACGTGCTGGAGGCGGCGCTTCTGGGCGCGGATGTGGCCACCATCCCGTTTGCTGTGATCAGGGAGTTGTCCCGGCATCCGCTCACGGACAAGGGCCTGGATCTCTTCATGAAGGATTGGGAAAAAGTTTCGAAATAGTCGAAACGACCGCTGTAGTTTTTTGAGGCAAAGGGTCCGATCGTCGGACCCTTTTTTTGTCCGGACAGTTTTTCACGGACCGGGTTTTTCCGGTTCCTGAGGAGGTGTGGTTTCACCAAAAATTTCGGACTGAATGGCCCTCATACCTCTTCATGTGTATGTCTCATAATGTAAATTATGTAAACTTTAAAATACGGCAATCAACCGAAATCATGAAGGATCGAATCAAACGCCGCTTTCCTCCTCCGTGACAAACAGATCGACCAGGGCGAACCGCTCCACGTCCACCAGCCCTTTGTCCGTCAGTTTGAGTTCGGGAATCACAGCCAGAGACAAAAAAGACATGGCCATGAACGGTTGCGGGTCCTTTCCGGTCACGGGCCGTGAAATCTCGGCATAGGCCCGGCCCAGGTTCTCAAGGGACGCTTCCAGTTCCTCGATGCAGCCTGCGGACATGAGGCCGGCCACAGGGAGTTCCACCACGGCCAGGACCCGGCCGTCCTTGACCACGCAGAAACCGCCTCCGACCGTCGTCAGGGTCCGGGCCGCCAGTTCCATGTCCGCATCGTTGACCCCGGCCACGATGAGGTTGTGGGAATCGTGGGAAATGGTTCCGGCTATGGCTCCGGCTGCAAGACCGAGGCCCTGGACGAACCCCAGGCCGATGTTTCCGCTGGCGTGATGGCGCTCGATAATCGCTAGTTTGGCCAGATCGCGTTCGGGATCGGCAACGGCCAGGTCGCCTTCCAGACGCGGTTTAAGGATCAGGGACCGGGTGACGATCTGTCCCGGAACGATGCCGACGACGCGGATGTGACCGGGTTTTGCCGGGATCTGAAACGATTCCGAAGTGATCCGGGCCGGACGCATGGTCGTGGGCGGAACCGGCGCGGGGCGACAGGCGGCGTCGATGTCTCTGATATCGGTTCCGGCCAGCCAGACGCGGGAGACGGCCACCCGTTCAAGGTCGTCCAGAAGGACGAGATCCGCCCGATATCCCGGGGCCACGGCCCCCCTGCCGTGAAGACGAAAATACCGGGCGGTGTTCACTGTGGCCATGGACACGGCCGTGACCGGCGGCACGCCCAAGGCGATGGCCCGGCGCACCAGTTCGTCCATATGGCCGCGTTTTTTGAGCTCCACGGGATCGCGGTCATCGCTGACCAGGGAGAATCGCCAGGCGGTTTCCGGGGTCACCAGAGGGACGAGATCAGCCAGATTCTGCTCCGTTCCCCCTTCCCGGATCATGATGTGCATGCCCTTGCGGAGCTTCTCCCGGGCCTCGTCCAGAATGGTGCATTCGTGATCCGATGCCGGTCCGGCCAGAATATAGGCGTTCAGGCGTCGTCCGCTTAAAAGGGGCGCATGGCCGTCCATGACCCGGCCGTGAGCCGCGGCGATCTTGCCCAGCATGGCCGGATCGCGCGCCAGCACGCCCGGATAGTTCATGACCTCGGCCAGCCCCAGGATGCGGTCGGCATAGGGGAAATCCGGCGACAACAGGCCCGCTGTGTCCTTTGCGGTGATAAGCGCCCCGGAGGTCTCCATGTGTGTGGCCGGGACGCACGAGGAAATCATGACGTATAAGGTCAGGGGCAGCCCCTGGCTTGCCGCCAGCATATATTCGATCCCCGCCGGACCCATGACGTTGGCGATCTCGTGGGGATCGCAGACCACGGCGCAGGTGCCGTGGGGGGCCACGACCCGGGCGAATTCCAGGGGCGTGAGCAGTGTCGATTCGATATGGATGTGGCCGTCGAGAAACCCGGGGCACAGATAGCGGCCGCCGGCGTCCACCACCTCCCGGGCCTCGTACTTCCCGAACCCGAGCACGATGCCGTCGGCCACGGCCACGTCGGTCGGATGGATCTCGCCGGAAAGCACGTTGACCAACCGGCAGTCGGTGATGAGCAGGTCGGCCGGGACCTCGCCGAGGGCCTGGGCGATGCGTCGGGACAGGGTATCAACAGGGGGACGGACGTTCATGAAGGCTCTCCGGGGATTGCGGATGGAGAAATGTATCAGAAAGCTGGCCCGTGCGGAAAGGCGTGAGCACTGGGAAGCTGTATATACTAGTGAAACATGCTATGGACAGGCCTGATCGGTTCAAACTGAATCGATCTTTTTTATCTATTTGACCGGGACTCACGGATATGTTGGTAGCTTGAAAAAATGAACGGAAAGGATGCGGATATGGGTTCCATTTCCCTCGATTGCCGGGGACTGGCCTGTCCGGGGCCGGTGCTTCGCTGCAAGGATGCCGTTGATTCCGGTTCCCCCTCGGTCATCACGGCCACTGTGGACAATGAGGCGGCCAAGGAAAACGTGGGACGGTTTCTTGCCACCAAAGGCTATGCCGTGTCCACCACCGCCGTTGAGGGCGGCTTCGTCCTTACGGGGACCAGACACGGCGCGCCCGCCTCCCCCACCCCCGCTCCCCGGCCGGCCGCGACCGAGTCCGTCCGGGAGCAGATCGTGGCCTTTCTCACCTCCGATGTGATCGGACGGGGGGATGACGTTCTCGGCGCAAAGCTCATGGTCAATTTCCTGGCCACCCTGCCTGAACTGGGCGAACATCTGTGGCGCATCGTCATGGTCAATGGCGCGGTGAAACTGGCCGTCACCGGAAGCCCGGCCCTGGAGAGGCTCAAGGCCTTCGAGGCCGCCGGCGTGACCATCCTGGTGTGCGGTACCTGCCTGGACTTTTTTGGGATTCTGGACAAAAAGGAGGTCGGCCAGACCACCAACATGCTCGACGTGGTCACCAGCCTGCAACTGGCCACAAAGGTGCTTCAGGTGTAGGCAAGTCCCCGGCCAGGAGTCCGCCCATCGGTCCCGAGTCCACGGAAATTTCCGGGTCGCCCGACGAAACCGCGTCCCAGGCGCTTCGGCTCAACAAAGCCCTTTCCCAGGCTGGTATCTGCTCCAGAAGACGGGCTGATGAACTTGTTTTGGCCGGAAAGGTGGCGATCAACGGGGTTGTGATCTATGAGCCGGGCCTGAAAATCGACCCGAATCGCGACATTGTTGTCGTAGACGGGAAAAAAGTCGAATTTTTACCCCGAAAAACCCACCTTTACCTGCTTTTCCACAAACCCGTCCAGACCGTGACCACGGCCTTCGATCCCCAGGGCCGGCCCACCGTCTTCGACCTCCTCCCCTCCGGCCTCCGCCGTCCCGGGCTTTTCACTGTGGGCCGGCTGGATTATTTCTCCGAGGGGTTGCTCCTTTTCACCGACGACGGCGATCTGGTCCACCGATTGACCCATCCCTCCACCCATGTTCCCAAGATTTATCGGGTCACCGTGCGCGGCGAGGTGGCCGGGGACAAACTGGCCGCCATGCGCGGCGGCATGCGCCTGGCAGAGGGCGAAAAGCTGGCCCCTGTGGAGGTGTCGGTGCTCGCTACGGACCGGGATCACCTTCCGGGATCGCGTACCGTTCTGGAAATGCGCCTCATCCAGGGGGTCAACCGCCAGATCCGGCGCATGTGCCGGGACCTGGGCCTGACCGTGCTGCGGCTGGTCCGCACCCGGCAAGGCCCGGTCAGCCTCGGCGATCTCCCCCGGGGTGAGGTCCGGCCCCTGACGGCCGCGGAGGTCGCAGCCCTGCGCGCCGCCGCCGGTTTGGCCGGAACGGGTGCCAAACCCGCGCGGAAGTCAGGGACAGACGCCCTTCCGGCCCGGTGCGAACCGAAATCGGGGCAGGCGGTATCCACCCGCAAGGCCGGTTCCTCAGACAAAACGTATACGAAACGTTATGAAAAGAAGAAGACTGGACGTCATTGGAACGTATGACGCGGCTGGCGCATACGTAAAAGAACGGTCCGCTAGCGCGTCAGCGTGCGGCCGTCCAGTCCCCTGTTGTCGTGCACGGTGACGCCTTTTGGGGGACTGAAGACGAACAGGGAGTCGGGAAGCGTGGGGTCGAGTTTCAGGTTATCCAGGCGCAGTTCATTGGTATTGGCGTAGAAATCCTGGATGGCGATGCGCATGATCAGGTGCGTTTCCGGATCGATCCAGACCTGGGCCAGGACCAGCCCGGGCTCCGGTTCCCTGGGCACGAGCTTGAGACGGGTAAGCCCGGCAGCCTCGGGGTCAGGTTCTTCGGAGACATGGAAATCCTCGCGCAGATTGGCCTTGCCGGTGAGAAACTTGAGCATCGTCTTGGAGCTTATGATCTCCTCCACGGGATACCGGTAGGCCTCCTGGTCCTCTTCGAAATAGTCCCAGACCGCCTCCTTGCCCACCAACAGAAGCTCTTTTTCCGGAGCCACCGTCTCCCAGCGCACCAGACTCGGCTTCTTGAATGCGATGGTGCCCGACCGTTTCTCGTCCTCGCCGCTGGATGAATTTTTCAAGTCCTGGTTGAAGTTTGCGGTAAACCCCACGATCCCATCATATTTTTTCTGGACGGCGTCGGCCAGATCCGCTCCCCGGACCGGCAATGCCCACATGACCAGCAGCACACAGGCCAGAATGAACGATTTCATGATATTATTCTTTTCCTCGCAACACGGCGCGCGGTTTGCTGCCTTCCTGGGGACCCAGCATGCCGTCGCGTTCCATTTGTTCGATGAATCGGGCCGCCCGGTTGAAGCCGATGCGGAAGCGGCGCTGGATGAGCGAGATGGAGGCCCGGCCCTGCTCCATGACGAAGTCCACGGCCTGGGGATAGATCGGGTCCGAGGCCGTATCGTCGCCGCCGTTGTCGCCGTTGTCGCCACCGTCGAATCCGGAGGCGGTTTCCTTCTGCCATTCGGAAAAATCGAGCTCGTAGCCCGGCGCGGCGCGCTCTTTCCAGAAGTCCACCACGCCGGCCGTTTCCTCGTCGGAGACGAAGGCCCCGTGCATGCGGCTCATCTTGCCGCCGCTGGGCTTGAAAAGCATGTCCCCGCGTCCGAGCAGGTGCTCCGCGCCGACCGTGTCCAGGATGGTCCGGGAGTCGTGCTTGCTGGTGACCTGGAAGGAGATGCGGGTGGGGAAGTTGGCCTTGATCAGTCCGGTGACCACGTCCACGCTGGGTCGCTGGGTGGCCAGGATGAGGTGGATCCCGGCCGCCCTCGCCAATTGGGCCAGCCGCACGATGCTGACTTCGACTTCCTTGGCCGCGGTCATCATCAGGTCGGCCAGCTCGTCGATGATGATCACCAGATAGGGCATGGGCGTGAGGTCCGCCAGTTCCTCGGGCCGGTCGTCGCCCATCTTTTCGAGTTTTTCGGCGTAGCCGGCGATGTTGCGCACCCCGAGCCTGGCCATGGCCTCGTAGCGGCGGTCCATCTCGTGTACGGCCCAGTCCAGGGCGCTTTTGGCCATGGCCATTTCCGTGACCACGGGGTGCACCAGGTGCGGCAGGTCGTTGTAGACCGAAAGTTCGATGCGCTTGGGGTCGACCAGAAGCAGCTTCACCTCGTCCGGCCGGGCCTTGAACAGGATGCTTAGAAGGATGCCGTTGACACAGACGCTTTTACCGCTGCCCGTGGCCCCGGCCACCAGAAGATGCGGCATGCGGGCCAGGTCGGCCACCTGGGGCCGGCCCTGGATGTCCTTGCCGATGGCCAGGGTGAGCTTGGACGGCGAGGATCGGAAGGCCTCGGATTCGAGGATTTCGCGCAGATAGACGGTCTGGCGCTTGGCGTTGGGGATCTCCACGCCCACCGTGTCCCGGCCGGGGATGGGGGCCTCGATGCGCACGGCCAGGGCCTTCATGGCCAGGGCCAGATCGTCGGAAAGGCCGGCTATGCGGCTGATCTTGACCCCGGGAGCGGGTTTGTACTCGAACATGGTCACCACCGGGCCGGGCACGGTGCGCTGCATCTCGCCCTGGATGCCGAAATCGGCCAGACAGCCGACCAGACTCTGGGCCTGTTTTTTTAAGGCCTCGGGGTCCAGGGCCTGCCCTTTTTCCTGCGGCGGGACGCTTAAAAGCTCAAGGGACGGCAATGGCGTGTCCGGGTCGGATTTGGCCGGGGTCGGACGCGGTTTTCGCGGGCGTTTGGCGGGTTCAACCAGTTCCGGAGCCGGCCGGGGCGGTTCCGGAACCACGATATCCTCATCGGCATCGGACGACGCGGTATTTCGGGATTCGAAAAACCGTTCGGCGGGCTCGGGAAGCGGCTCATCCGGTCCGGAGACGGTTCGTGAGGTCCCCTCTCCTTTCCGCCGTGCGATCCCGTCGGATATCCACTGGATGAAGGCGGGCACGGCCTGACGCACGACATCCCATATCCACAGGGCTACCCACCATGTTCCTCGTCCGGCCCGGCCCCAGACAGCGGAAAACGACAGGCCGAAGATGAGTTGTACGGCCAGGACCAATAGGAAAAACAAGAGCAGTCCGCCGCCGTAGTCGCCGAGCCAGGTGGAGAGCGCGGCAAAAGCGGCCCGGCCGGCGTAGCCGCCGCCGCGCACCTGCCCCAGGGCGATCACCGAACCCAGGGTCTGGGTGGCGCAGGCGGCCGTGACCACGAGGAAAAACAGGATGATGCCGCACCAGCGCAAAAAGCCTATCCCGATGTCGCGCAGAAAGATCCGGACCGTCAGCCACGAAAACCACAAGGGCCAGAACCAGGCCCCAACGCCGAAAAAATCGACAAGCAGGCCGGCCCAGTAGGCCCCCGCCCGCCCGGCCATGTTGCGGATCTCGTATCCCGGCCCCACATGCTGGGTCAGGCTCGGATCCAGATAATCGTAGGAGAAGAGGCTGACCGCGGTGAACACCCCCAGGAAAAGGAGAAAAAGCCCCGCCATCTCCCGGAAGAACCTGGCCTCGCCGCCCCCCGTTTCCTTATTCCCGGCCAATGTACTCGCCAGACCTCGTATCGACCTTGATGCGCTCTCCGGTATTGATGAACAGGGGCACGTTGACGCTGATGCCGGTCTCGAGTTTGGCCGGCTTGGTGGCCCCGCTGACCGTATCCCCCTTCACCCCGGGTTCGGTTTCAGCCACGGCGAGGACCACCGAGGCCGGCAGGTCCGCATCCATGGGCGCGCCCTTGTACAGGAGCATCTTGAGCTCCATGCCGTCGAGGAGGTAGCCGCCCTTGTCGCCCAGTTGGGAGGCGGACACGTGAATCTGTTCGTACGTCGACATATCCATGAACACGAAGTCCGTGCCTTCGCGATACAGAAACTGCATCTCGCGGGTCTCCAGATCCGGTTTCTCCACCTTTTCCCCGGAACGGAAGGTGTTTTCCACCACCCGGCCGTTGAGCATGTTCTTGAGTTTGGTGCGCACGAAGGCCCCGCCCTTGCCGGGCTTGACGTGCTGGAACTCGACGATTTCGTAGGGCACGCCGTCCCACTCGATCTTGAGTCCCCGGCGGAAATCCGTGGTCGAAAGCATTGTTACTCCTTTGCGGTTGATTTTGCGGTGTCCATGAATCGTTGCCACAGGGCGCATATGCCCAGGGCATAGCTGTGCAGGCCGAATCCGGCGATGACCCCGATGCAGGAGCGGCCGATGAGGCTTTTGTGCCGCAGGGGCTCGTCGGTGCGGGCCAGGATGTTGCTCAAATGCACCTCCACGCAGGGGATGCCGATCCAGGCCAGGCAGTCGGCCAGGGCCAGGCTGGTGTGGGTATAGGCCCCGGCGTTGAGCACGATGCCGTCCACTCCTTGGCGCATGGCCTCTTCCAGGCGGTCGATAAGCTGGCCTTCGCCGTTGGCCTGGAAAAACTCCAGTTTGATGCGCGCGGCCCGCTCCGAACCGAGCATGTCCCGGATCAGGTCCGAAAGCTCGGAAATGGACCGCTCGCCGTAGATTTCCGGCTGCCGCCGGCCGATGTGCCCCAGGTTCGGGCCGTTGGCAATCAAAATGGTGAAGGTGCGCATGGTTGTCTCCGTGGAAATTACCGTATCCGGAGCGCACGGCGGACGCTCCCGGCCGGCACTGTGGGGGAAACCACCCAAAACTTCAAGTCCGAAATGAGCTATTGAACGCATCCGGGACCGGGCTTGACGCCGTCGGGTTCACAGGCCACAGTCGCGAGATGAACTCTGAAACGTCCCGGGTGGTCATGAACCTGACCGAAACCGTGTACCTGCCGTCCCAGCTGAAAACCGTCGCCGCGCCCCAGGTGGCCCTGGCCGGGCGTTCCAACGTGGGCAAGTCCACCCTGGTCAACACCCTGGGGCAGCGCAAGGGACTGGCCAAAATCAGCGCCACCCCGGGCAAGACCAGAAGCCTCAATTTCTACCATGTCCGTCCCGGGGATTTTTATCTCGTGGACCTTCCCGGATACGGCTACGCCCGGTGCGCCAAGTCCGAACGCGAAAAATGGGCCACGCTCATCGATGTCTATTTGAGAGGCAATCCCTGGCTTCGGGCTGTAGCGGCCGTGGTGGATTGCCGTCTGCCGCCCCAGGCCTTGGACCTGGACCTTCTGGCCTATGCCTCGGCCCAGGGGGTGCCGACCCTGGTGGTCCTGACCAAGGCCGACAAGTGCACGCAACGCGAACGGGAGATGCGGAAAAAAATCTGGACGGATATCCTGGGCGCGCCGCCCCTTTTGTTTTCAGGAAAGACGGGCCTCGGCCGGGAGGCCCTGTGGACCGCGATCACGGCCATGGCGTTTTCGGACCGTGAAGCCGGAGAAAAGCCCGGAAACGTGCCGGCCGAACAGGAGGACACGACCGGAGGGCGGTCCCCGGGAGCCTCTCCGCCGCTGGCCTCCTCCAGACCCACACCCGGACAGGCGCCGGCCACGCCCGGGGTCAGGCCCCGAAAGCCACGTCGCCGTCGGGGTGTTCGCGCAAAAATTTGATCAGGAATTCCGAGTCCTTGGGGCCAAGATTGAACCGGACGGCGGCCTTTTCCACCAGGACCGGGATCGAATCCTCGGATTCCTCCTTGGCGGCGCATATCCAGGCCACGGCCTTCCGGAACAGTTCGTCGTGGGGCATGATCGTGCTCATGGTCGCTCCTTGCGTTCCCTGTTCCGATTACACCACCTGCCCGGCCCTTGCAACGTGACCCGCCTTCGGGTACTTCCGGCCGGTCCGCTCACCTTTTTTCGCGCCCCTCTCTCCGCCCGGCGCGCACCGATAACCCATCCCCGCGAGCCTCCCATGGACAACATCGTCTCGGCCGCCATCCTGGGCATTGTGGAAGGACTGACGGAATTCCTGCCCGTTTCCTCCACCGGCCATCTCATCCTGGCCGGCCATCTTTTGGGATTCACCGGCCCAAAGGCCGACAGTTTCGAGGTGATCATCCAGCTGGGGGCCATCCTGGCCGTCGTGGTCATGTACCGGGAACGGTTTTTCGGGCTTCTGCGCGCCAATCCCTACCGTCGTTTCTCTGGGATGCGGGGGATCATCCTCCTGGGCCTGACCTGCCTTCCGGCGGCTCTTGTGGGATTTTTCGCCCACAAGGCCATCAAGACCCACCTCTTCGGCCCGATGACCGTGGCCCTGGCCCTGGCCGTGGGCGCGGTGATGATCTTCGTAGTGGAGGGAATGCGCCGTCGGGTACGCTACGAGACCCTGGACGATGTGTCACCGGCCATGGCCTTGGGGGTGGGGTTATTCCAATGCCTGTCCCTGTGGCCGGGATTCTCCCGCTCGGCCGCGACCATCATGGGCGGGATGCTGTGCGGGGCCAAGCGGTCCCTGGCCGCCGAATACTCCTTCATCGCCGCCGTGCCCATCATGTGCGTGGCCACGGCCTACGATTTCTACAAGACGTGGCGGCTGTACGAGGTTTCGGACCTCGTGGTCCTGGCCGTGGGGTTCGTGGTGTCGTTTTTCGCGGCCTGGGCGGCGGTCCGGGCGTTCATCATGCTGATGGGCCGCACCACGCTTCGGCCGTTCGCCTGGTATCGTCTGGTGTTGGCCGCCGTTGTTTTCCTGATGTGGCCCCGGTAGCGTCCCAGGAGCAGTCTCCTGTTTCCCTGGGGGATGGGTTGCGAAGGACAAGGCTTTCCGGCTATCGGGGAGGTGACATTCCCAAACCGGAACGGGAGGCCGCGATGGGTGTTCTTCTCGCCATTCTCGCCTTCGCCGTGGGCGCATCCTTTTTGAGTTACGCCATCTACGCCTATGAGGCCGGCAACACCCACCCTCCGCTTCTTGAACGTCCCGGCCTGGATATGGCCCATGCCTTCGTTTCGGGAGTGGCCGCCCTTTTTCTGGCGGGCCTGGCCTATCCGGCGGGGTTTGTTCGTCCTCTGTGGCGGCCCCGGTCCGCCGTTCCCGGGACGAAACCGACGGTCGTCCTCATCCATGGCCTTTATCACAACCCGAGCGCCTGGATTCTGTTCAAGCCGGCCTTGATCCGGTCGGGCTTTTCCCGTGTTCACGCCCTGGGCTACAATTCCTTCGGCCGCAAATCATTCGAGGACATCGCCGCGGACCTGACCCGGCAGATCCATGCCCTGCTCGACGAGACGCCGCGCATCGTCCTGGCCGGACACAGCATGGGAGGTCTTTTCGTGCGCCGCCTGCTGGCCGATTCGCGCATCGCCGGAGCCGCCACGGCCGTTGTGACTCTCGGCGCACCGCATCACGGCAGCAGGATGGCCGCCCTGGCGTTCGTGGGGGGCGTCGGCCGGTCGCTTCAGCCCGATTCCCCGCTTTTCCCGGCCTTGGACGCCCTTCCCGATCCCCTTGGGGTGCCCAAGCTCAACATCGTAAGCCCGGCCGACGACATGGTCCACCCCAACGCCTCCTGCTCCATGTCCGGTCCGTCCTGGAGCGAGGTGCGCACACCGCCGGTCAGTCACGTCGCCCTGCTCCACCACCCCGCCGGAATCCGGCGGACGATCGCTTTTTTCGACCAATGCGGAGGCATTTCCTGACCAGCGGCGTCTCTTTCTTTTAACACCATACGGACCATGGCTCATGCTGCGCCCAGCGTCGTAACGCTCTCACCGCCGATGAGCGGTGCGATATCGCTCCACGTGCCGACGTTTCGTCCGATACGGGATGATGGCGAGGGGACGGGGAAACAGATGACCGGAAGCCTGGCCTGTTTATGGCTGCGGGGAGGGCACGGCGGAAGACGGGGTCTGGTCAGCCTCGGGGCGTTCGGGCGATGTGCCCGACCCCGCCTTTTTCGCCTCCTGGGAATCGAGATATTCCAGGAATTGAAGGCATTCCTCGAAGTCCGGCTTCATGTGGAGGGCTTTTTCCAGAAAACGGCGTGATATCTTCGGTTTTCCTTTTTCGTAGAGGGTTCTGGCCATGTTGTAGATGAGGTGTTCATCGTCCTTGCATAATTGATATGCCCGTGCGTAATACTTCATGGCCTGAGGATACATCCCGAGCTTGCGCATTTGTATGCCGAATTCATTGAAAAGATGTTTATGTTCGACATGAAATGCTGCTTCAAGACGAATAAGTTTGCGAAACACGAGTTCTGCGCTTTCAATTTCGTGACGTTCCAGATACGTAAGTCCCAGCCCGAACGTGGCGCGGACATGGTTTTCGTCCAGGCCCAAAGCGGTCTGGTATTCAAACTCAGCCGAAAAGAGTTCGTTATGTTCCCGGTGGCTGTCTCCACGTTCCACGGTTTCCTCCATACGGCGCATGATGGGAACAACCTTGTTCATATACAGGGAGGGTTCCGGAACGTAATGCTTCAATAATTCTTCGCGAGTGATGGTCTTGGCCGGGCCGGAGGGGAGAAAATTGCGGTTCAGACGCTGCACGCTGAAGGCGCCGTCTTCCAATTCCTCGGCCATGACGAAAATTTGCTGGCTGACCCTGCGCCTGGATCCTCCGAACCCGAGATAATGCGAGGATTCCGTCGAAAAGACGCCGCGTAGGCGTTTGGTGCGGGATTCATCTGCCGTAACGGTCATAGCGGACCTGTTCTCCGGATCGATGCGCGTCCCGTCACGGTACGCCGGAAAACCAGGACCGCGGACGTTGGCGCGTCGGCATCGAGTTGACACGAAAAAAGCGGCGGGCGTATGAAAGAAGATGCTCACGCCGCGCATGAAAAACAGTGCTGCCATCGGTCCGAATCCGGAAGAGAAGATGGCTTTACCGTGAAAGGCATACGCGAAGACCCTGAAATGTCAATAATCGTCCGGCCCCGCGAGCGTCAGTCCAATGCATGTCAATGAATATCCCATTTTGGTGGAACAGGTGTGCCCCGGCCTTTTTATAAGGCTGGATTCCACCGTCGGGATCGGATCCCTGCCCCGCAAGGCGTTCAAGATCACATCAGAGGAACAGATCGAAGAGATACGGCGTCTGGGCATCAGTTACGTCATCTGCATCTCGGACAAGTCCGACCGCCTGCCCATTTCTCTTGAGGAACTTGAGAAAAAGAAAGGCCAAGCGGTTTCGGGGTCCTTTAAAAAGCCCCTCAAGACCCCGGTCTCCTTGGAACTCCTTGGACTCAAGCGTGAAACCATCGCCCGCAACAAGGAGCGTCACGAACGGTTCGCGGCCTGCGAAAAGCGCTATGAGGAAACGGTCTCCCAGGTCGTCGGGGTTCTGAAAAAGGCCGCCAAACCTTCAGATGACGTTCTGGTGGCCGCCCAGGGCATGGTGTCGACCATGGTCGACACCTTTTTATCCGACATGGACGTGGTGGTCAGCCTCATGACCACCAAGCCCCGGGAGGAAACCCGCAACTACCACGCCCTCAATGTGGTCGTTTTGTCCATGATGCTGGCCAGGGAACTGGGGCTTGGCAAGGACGAGATGCGCGACCTGGGCATGGGCGCGCTTTTTCACGACGTGGGCAAGGGGCGCGTCCCCATCCAGCGGTTTTCCAAGGGCAACATCACCACCCTCAACCGAGTGGTCAGGGAATACTACCGGGAGCATCCTCGGATCGGAGCCAAAATCGTCTCGGCGTTTCCCGATTTCCCCCCCGCCGCCCTGGATGTGGTTCTCAAGCACCATGAGACCCTTGACGGCCAGGGTTTCCCAGCCGGTCTGCCCGCCGGAGAGATACCGACTCTGGCCAGGATCGTGGCCGTGGCCAACGCCTATGACAGGTATTGCAACAAAAAGGACGAAACCGGATACGCCACCCCCCATGAGGCGCTGAAAGCCATGTACGGACGCAAGGGGAAATTCGATCAGATGCTTTTGGCCACGTTCATCCGCAATATCGGGGTCTACCCCCCGGGCAGCATCGTGGAGTTGTCGAACGGACTGACCGGCATGGTCATGACCTCCAATCCCAGAGCATCGTTTCGGCCGACCGTGCTCGTGCACCATCCCGACATCCCCAGAAAAGAGGCCCTGGTCATCGATCTGACCATTGAGGAAGAGATCACAATCCTCCGCTGTCTGCGCCCTGAGGACCTGCCCCGGGAGGTCTTCGCCTATCTCAACCCGGTGCGCCGGGCCAACTACTACGTGGACACCCTGCAACCGTCCGCGTCGTAATCGACACGGATTGAGTCCCCCAACCCATGTCCGCACCTCCAGTCGAAATGCTGCTCTTCCTCCTGCGGAGGGCTGTTTTTTCCGAGGCGGCGCCGGACTACGCGGCTTTATTGCCCCTCTTGCGGCAGGCCCTGGCCTTTGTGGAGCGGGAGAATCCCGACAGCCCGGCCACGGACGGCTATACTTCGGATCTGGCCCATCTGACGGCGGCCATGGTTGAGGAATCTCGTTCCTCCGGGGTCCTTAGGACCGGGCTGGAGATTCTGTTGCGCCTGGGGCGGGTGGGGGAATCACTGGCCGTCTCCTTTGCGGGCAAGGATATGCTGCCCCCCGAACACCTCATTGCCGTGCTCGGAGCGTTGCCGGCCGGGGAAAAACACCTTCTGGCCAACGCCCTGCTGCGTTTTCCCCGAAAAATCCATCCGGAAGTATCCCGCTTCGCCACAGGCATCCTGGAAGCGGCCATCGATCAGGAGCCGGATGATCTTCTGGTCCTGTGCGACACCCTCCGCCTGCGGGACGAACCTCCCTCGCCGGCCGTCCGGAACGAATGCCTTCATGGCCGGTTGGGCATCTGGCTTTCGCAATTGGTCAAAATGGACCTCTACCCGGAGCAGATCGAATTCATGGCCCGAATGGCCGCCATCCTGCGCAGCGCGCCCCTTGCCGAGCCCTTGCTCCAGAAGGAAGGCGGTCTTTCCTCCCCGGCTGTCGGAGACGTTTGCCGGGCTGTTGCGGACCATCCTTGCCCGGCATCTGAATCCTGCGTCGCCGCCCTTACGGATTTGCTGGCCGTCCGGGAACCGGCCGTGATCCTGGCCGTCATGGAAACCCTGTGTCAGGTGGCGCCTGAGCATGCCGTCATGCAGGCCTCGGGGCTTCTCGCCTCCCGACCGGATGCGCGTTTCGTCCTGTTCGTCCTGCCCTTTTTTCTGCCACGCGCCCTGCTCCCCGCATTTCTTCGCGCCGTGCCCGCTGATTTGCGTCCCCGTTTTCTGATTTCCTTTCTTTGGGTCCTGGCCCGGTGCAACGATGCGGGCCTGGCCCCGCTCCTGAAGCAGTTGCGTCAACAAATATCCGCAAGCCCGGCGGCCACGGCCATGTCCGGCGCCTTGACCGAAATCCTGCGCCAGGCCTCGGTTCCCGTTCCCCCCAGGCCACGTCGGATCACGGCCACGCCACCCTCGGAATCCGAGACCGAGGGACTGCTCGGCAGGCTCAAATCCCTGGTCGGGATGCATCCGGAAGGGGCGGGCCGCACGGAGGCATCCCCTCTCGATGATCTTGCCCCGGGGGCCGGCCTGTCCGAATTGCGCATCATCGGGGGAACCCACCATGGCAGGGAACTGCGCGATGTGGTGTTTACCAGGGTGCATCTGGAAAGCCTCGACCTTTCCCGGTGCGTGATGGCCCGTGCGGTGTTTCGCGACTGCCGCATCCGAAAGGTGGACTTCACTCTGGCCCGGCTGGCCGGCGTTCGTTTCGAGGCCTGCCGTTTGGAGCACTGCCGGTTTTCCGGGATGGCGGCCAGTGGATTGGTGTTCTCCGGCTGCGACATGACCGGAGTCTGCCTGGGGGACTGCGAGGCACGTGAAGTGCGTCTCTCGGGCTGCGCCATGCGGGATTGCGATTTTTTCGGGGCCCGGTTTGTCGATTTCCAGGCCCTGGAGAGCCGTTTCGAAAGCGTCAACTTTTCCCATGCCGCTTTTTCCCGGGCCCGATTCCAGGGAATCGATCTGACGGACTGCACCATTCAAAATGCCTTGTTTCAGGGGCTTGAGGCCGTCTGCTGCCACGGGTGTGGGACACATCTTTCCCGGTGCGCATTCCAGGATCTCAAGTCCGACGATCCTCTTTTTCTCGCGGCGGAACTGCGGTCCGGACGCGATCTCTTCCTCGATCGCATCCGGACCGACAATTCGGAGCCTGACCCGGCCTTTCTGCAAAAGGAGTCCCTGTCCCTGTCCACGCGGCTTATCGAGAACTGGTCATTCGACATGGAAACCCGGCGCCGCCGGGTCACCGTTCTGGCCCACAATCGTCGGCGCCTGGATTGGACCATGGAAAAACTCGGCGAGGAAGGCACGCAGTTCCTGAGGTGCCTGCCGGGTCTTTTGGAGGCCCCGAGGACGTGGACCCCGGCCGGATGGATCGCGGCCGTTCCCGGAACGATTCCCGGCCATCACTCGACGTTCGAGGCGGAACGGGCGCTGCGGCAGGTCATGGGCGAGGCGTGTCCGCCCCATGCGCCCTCAACAAAAGGCGTCACCATTTCTGGGATATTCTCCATGGGCAGCCTGGGTACTGTGGCTCAGACCCCATCCTCGGATCTCGATATCTGGGTCTGCCTGGCCGACGACGACATGACTCTCCGGCTGATGGACCGCTTTCGGAAAAAACTCGACGGACTTCGAGCCCTGGCCGCTTCCCGGGGCATGGAGACCCATTTCTTCGTCATGACCGAGGCCGATGTCCGCGAGAACCGGCTCGGGCTCGGGGACGAAGAGGAATGCGGCCTGGCCCGGGCCATGCTGCTCAAGGAGGAATTCCTGCGTACGGCCCTTTTTCTGGCCGGTCGCAAGCCCGCTTGGTGGTATGTCGCTCCCGGGGCGGACCCCGCGTCCTATCGGCATGCCGTGTCACGTCTCCTTCGCCCTGACGCCCCCGCAGCCTTCGAGGCGATGGATATGGGGCCGGTGGACAGGATGGCCGGCGGCGGCTTTTTCGGGGCCTCCTTGTGGACCATTGTCAAGTCGTTGGAAAATCCCTTCAAATCGGTGATGAAATTCGCCCTGCTGGAAAAATACCTATCGAGCGGGACCGCGAGGACGCTGTTGTGCGACCGGATCAAGAAACATCTTTTCGCCGGACGCGCCGGTCTGTTGGACACGGATCCGTATATATTGCTTTTGGACGAGGTTCGGAGCTTTCACGAAAGCCAGGGAAACAGCGAGGCCCTGGCGCTCATGCGTCTGGCGTTCACCCAGAAGACCGGCATCGATCCCGGCGACCTCGGCGCATCACGGACGGATGCCGAGGGGCACGCCTGTGGAGAGGGTCTTTTTCGGGCTCAGTTCTTTTTTGATCTCGACGAATGCCGTGCCGTCAGACCCACCGGGACCGCCGATCGACAGCCGGCCTCCTCGGGCGGAAGCATTGCGGAACTGACCGTGGCGGGCAAAAAAATCGCCGATTTTCTTTTCGGGACCTATGAACGGCTCCGGGCACGGCTGTCCATGGACGAAAGCATGATCGGCTCCGAGACCGACCAGCGCGACCTGGCCATCCTGGGAAGGCGTATCTTCAGCCGTTTCGGCACCCGCAAGAACAAGATCGCGCGCATCCCCTTCGTGCGCCCGCCGCACGGACTGATCACCAGTCTGGAAATCGTATTCGACGGTCCGGAGCAGGGATTTACGGCCAGGGGGGAATGCAGGCGGCCCGACGGCCGCAAGGTCCCGGAACACATCCGCTCCGAGCCGTCGCTGGAGCGTTTGGCGGGCTGGCTGGCGGCC
Organism: Thermodesulfobacteriota bacterium; assembly: GCA_049324675.1. Classification (GTDB taxonomy): domain Bacteria; phylum Desulfobacterota; class Desulfovibrionia; order Desulfovibrionales; family Desulfovibrionaceae; genus Desulfolutivibrio. The sequence goes on along the minus strand of JBMONM010000230.1, from coordinate 12,196 downwards.
AACGACTTCCATCGTCCCGGTGTGTATCTCAAGGCGGGCGCGATCAAGGCCCCCCTGTCCTTTCCAGATGTTCAGGCCTTGTTTGCGGCCCTCACGGATACCTTCCCGCTGGGGGAGACGTTCACCCCCCCCCTGGCCGAGGGCCTGGTTGCGGAACGGCTGGTCAAGGCCCTGATACTGATCAACTTGCATGTCCCGCGAGAAGAAAAGAATATTGTGGAGGTTGGTTTTTATTATTCCAACAATTGGGGAGAACTGTTTTATGTGGACAAAGCCCAGGCGCTTGACCTGCTTGTCACGGCCCCTCACGATTTTTTGCGCTACAACACGGGTCTGGATGTGGATGGGTTGGCCCGAATCGAGACCCTGTCCCCGGTGAAGGCATCGTGCCCAAGGCTCAAACTTTCCTTTTATGCGTAGATGCGCGACGGATCGCGGTACAGTCGCAGCGCGTCGAAGCCGACGCCTGCCCTTCTGATGATCCAGTAGAATCCGGGCAGTACGATACTCCTGTTGCCCACCTGATCCCAGGCAAGATGCCAGGCCATACCCAAGGTGATCATGACGGCGGTCCAGGAGGCCCAATACAACGAGGCGGCCATCCCCAGGATGATCCACTCCCAGGCGTGGAGCAGGAGATAGAGGCGGTTTAGGCGACCTTCGTTGCAACTGCGGAAAAAGTCCCTGATTCCGTACCAGCCGCCGCGACACAGGATATAATCGCCGACATGGTCGATATCGATCAGCACGCTGGCCACGGCGGCCAGACCGGCGTCGGAAAGGGGCCGTCCGGCGGCCAGGACGACGGCGGCCAGGGGAATCGCCGCCAGAATGTGTCGGGAAGCCTTCATTGGTTTTTTCCCCGACGGTACATGTTCATCCCCTTTTCCGTGAGGCGTCCGCTGTAGAGGGAGATATCGTATTCATAGAGGCCTTCGCTGGCCCAGCGCCGATACATCGCCATGGCGATTTTTTGCGGGATGCCCAGAAGCACGGCCACCTCGCCCGGCATTTTTCGTTCGGGGAATTCGTTTTCGGTCTCTGCGGCCAGGGCCGCGAGAAGCCGCCATTCATCCTGGTCCACGATGTCTCCGTGCCCCTTCGTCCCGGCAATGGGCCGGAATCGACGCCTTGCCTTCCACATGCCGGTCGAGCGCTTGTCGCGGGGAAAGAACCCAGGCTACCCGCCGATGGCTGACATCATGCCGTGGATGGACGCGCCATCCGTGTTTTGCCGCTGCAACAACCGATACCCCAGGGGTTTTTTTCGCAAGGCCAGACGCATGATCCGGCCCACGGCCTGCGGTCCGAGCTTCGGATGACGCAGGACCGGCCGCAGACGGTACTGCTTGTCGGAAAAAAGGCAGGTGCGCAGGTATCCGTCCGGGGTGATGCGCAACCGGTTGCAGGAATGACAGAAATGGTTGCTCAGGGCGGAGATGACGCCGAAACGGCCCAAACCGTCCTCTACCCGGTACATGCGGGCCGGACCGGCGTTTTTCGAGGTCCGCTCGTCGAGCCTCAGGTCGGCGAGTTCCTGGGCCTCGCGCATGATATCCTCAGCCGACCAATAGTATTCCGGACTCCAGAGGGTCTTTCCGCCCATGGGCATGAATTCGATGAGCCGGAAATCCACGGGGTTACGGCGGATGAACTCGAAGAAATCCGGCAATTCCCGATCGTTGATGCCGCGCAGGGCCACGGCGTTGATCTTCAGGTGCATCCCCGCAGCCATGACCTCGTCCATACCCTGCCGCACGGCTGTGTAGAGGTCGGAGCGGGTCACCTGGGAGAATGTCTCCGAATGCAGGCTGTCCAGGGAAACATTGATGGTTTTGACGCCCAGTTCCTTGAGATGCCTGGCCTTGCCGGGAAGGAGGGTGCCGTTGGTGGTCAGGCGTAGATCCACCTCGGGATATCGTTTGAGGATGGACTCCACGAGAAACAGAAAATTCCGGCGCATGAACGGTTCCCCGCCGGTGAGCCGGATCTTGGTGATGCCCAGTTCCCGGGCCAGGTCCGCCATGATCAGAAGTTCCTCGTAGCGCAGGATGTCGTCATGGGGGATGTACGGCACTTGTTCCATCGGCCGGCAATACAGGCAACGCAGGTTGCAGTGGTCGGTGATGGACAGGCGCAGATAGCTGACGGTGCGGCCATAGTCATCCATCAGGGGGGAAACGTTCACGAAACCCACTCCATTTCCCGCGCCCGGACCAGATCGCGGGGGAAATTGATGTTGAAGAAAGGTTTGGCGGCGAGTGCGTCGTCCGGGTCATAATCCAGATGGTGCCGCAGGTTTTCCGTGAATACGGAGAAAAGGCGATTGACTCCGGCTTCGATGGCCTGGCGCAACAGAGGAGCTCCGGCCGGTTCGTATACGGCCACCAGGGATTCAATGTAGCCTGAGTCGGTGCGGCGATAGGCGGTCAGGAGGTCGTTTGGCCGGCGTTTTTCCCTGGCGTTCAAAAGCCTTTTCAGGGTGTGCTCGCATAAAAAGGGCAGATCGCAAGACACAGCCAGGATCGGGCGGCCATAGGCTTCCAGCACGGTCAGAATTCCGCCGGCAGGGCCTTTCCCGGAAACGGCGTCGGGCAACCATGGAACATCGATTCCCAGAACCGACGGATCGCGGCCGGACACCACCACCTCCGGGACCACCCGGGAAAGCAGGCCGACTGTCCGGCCGAGCAGGTTTTGTCCCGAAAAGATCTCGGCGGCCTTGTCCCGGCCCAGACGGACGCTTTTCCCTCCGGCCAAGACCACTCCAAGGATCGCGTCGGGATTGTTGCCAAAGGTCGCCATGGGTTTCGACTCGTTCATGTTGAAATCCGGGCCCGGGGATCACAGAACACGGTGAACCGGTTTTCCGCCTCCCGGGCGAAACCGGCCAGGGATATCCCTCCCTCCTGCGCCAGGCGCACGGCCTCGGTGGTTACGGCCGAACGGCTGACGATGCAAGTGAAACCGGCCCGCAGGGCCTTTTCACACATGCTGGCCGTGACCCTGGCGGAGAGAAAAAGAATCAGGCCGTCGAGGTCCTGTCCTGCCCGCATAGCCAGACCGCGCAGACGGTCCAGACAGTTGTGGCGGCCGATGTCCTCGGCGTGGAAGGGAAAGTCTCCGGTGACCGGGTCGAGAGCGCAGGCCCGGTGAAAGCAGCCTGTGTCGTTCCACAATCCCGGCGCGGCGATGAACCGGCGCATGGATTCGACCACGTTCCCCGGGGCAAGAAAAACATGTCGTTTTGGCCCGGGTCGGGCCGTATCCTGGGCGATCATGTCAAAGGCGAAGTGACGATGATCATCCCTGTGCCCCGCATCCGTCGGATCGTCGCCGGCGAGTGGGATGGGACGAAACCCCGGGGGACACATTTCCAGACAGGCATGCCCCAGGGCCAGCGTTTCCAGATCAAACGGCGCGGCATACAGGCGGCTGACGGGTCCCGATCCGCAGGTAACCTCGATGCCTGTCTCCACGGCGACCTCGTCGACGATGTCGGAAAACGCCCCGTCACGATAGCGGCGACAACGGAGGCCGACAATGGGCGGCATCGAAATATTCCAGGCAGCGGTCGGCATTTTCAAAAACCCCAGGCCGAAAGGACCGGGCGGGAAAACCCCCGTTTCTGCATGGCGATATCCAGCGCCAGGGATTCCAGGTCATCCAGAAGGGGCTGGGAAGGCCGATCGAACGTCCTGAAATCCGTGGTCTTGATGTACTGTTTACAGGTCGAGCAGGTGTCGACACGATAGCCCGGCTCGTCCGGAGTGGTAAAGTAGTCGAGTTTTTGGGCATCATCCTCGCCGCAGTAAGGACACATCAGACGTCTCGCCCGGTATTCCACATGGCAAAAGCTACAGGTCAAATGCCGCGCCCCTTCCTTGCCCAAAAGCCTGGACATGAGCGGCGGGCTGCCGCACACCGGACAATGGCCGTGCGTCCAGGTCCTGTCCTTGGGAAAGCGGGCGTAAATCCTTTCGCCCAGAATTTCCAGCCCGGGAGACATGGCCGCCTGGACCAGAAATCCGATGAATCGGGGGGTCTGCGGGGTTAGGCTTCCCACAGTCCGGAAGAATCTGTCGTCCCCCGCCAAATAGGCGTCCATGGCCGAGGCGAGATCAAATTCACCCTGTTGCCGGGCCATCGCCATCAGGGAAGCGGCCTGACCCAATGCGGGCAAGGAATCGGCAGCCAACGCGGACAAGGCATCGAACAATTCCGTGGCGGTCTTCCGGTCCACGAAAAAAAGCTCCCGGGGAAAAAGGCTTGCGCCACGCAGGACCTTTTCCACATCCTCAAGCCGTTCCGTAAGATTGTCGTCACTCTCTCCTTTTTCAATGAGCCTGGCCTTGGTCGCCAACTGCCGATCAATGGTGCCGGATACGAGGGCGACCAGGCCCGCGGGCAGCCCCTCGTTTTTGCTGAGAGCGTCGAGCTTTTTGAAATAGCTTATTTTTTCCCTTTCCAAATCGGGGCTCATGGCTTCTCCTCGGTGTGTTTTTCCAAGCATAAGCCAGGAACGAAAAAAAAGAAACGGGGGACACCCATTCTGCCATCCTCTGTCTTTCTTCTTGTGGAACAGGCAGGTAGCGTACGTTATCACTGTCCGCCCTTGACACCTTCCCTGAATCTCGTCAGGATTCTTTACTTTTTTCAGTAAAAATGACTGTTATATCAACCCGATGCCGCATGGGGGCATGAACCGTCCAGCCCTTCCCCCCAAGCCGGTGGTCATTTGCCACGTTTCCGGCGCGCACCCCGAAAGGATTTCCTCCCAGGCCAGGTGGACATGACAATCAAAAAAAAGAAATGGATTCTTATTCTCTCGGCATGTATTGCCATTGTTCTCATCGCCGAAGTGGCTCTCAGATTTTGCGAGGAATATGTTTATAGCACATCCTATCATCCGGCAGGAGATGTCGTTGATCTGCGTGCCCTCAACTACAATGATAGTCTTGTGCAAAAATCAAAGCCGCAAGGTGAATTTCGAATATTGAGCTTTGGGGATTCATTCTGCCATGCCACGGTCAATGAGTCCGCATCATACAATGGAGTTCTTCAGAAGCTTCTTCAGGATTCCGGCCGCAATGTCCGTGTCGTAAATCTTGGGGAACCGATTTCTTCCGTCCCCCAATATCTTGCCGCCATGAAAAATTGGCTTCCGCAGATTAAACATGATGCGGTTCTGGTCAATATTTTTTCGATCAATGATCTTGGTGAAATCATCAGGCGGGAGGTCGGGGATGAAGACCGCCTCAACAACACCATGGGCGGCCATTTCCTCGATAGCCACACCGGCCGGAAACGCATGTGGCATCCTCCGCATCTTTTCCCGCTGCGTCTTTTGGATTTCGCCCATGCCGTCTATTCCTACTATCGTCTGGGACCATCCGTCCCGTATTCCGTCCCCGAGCCGTATACCCTGGCCCTCGGACCGATGCCCCCGGAACAGTTCGCCAGGGTTTCCGAGCGTAATCTCGAAATCTGCCGTATTGCATCCCAGAAGTCCCTGCGGCCCGCCCTGGAGCGGGTGGCCGCGCTGGCCCGGTACCTCTCCTCCCTGCGTGCCGATGGTACCAGGGTGCTTATCCTGCTGTCGCCCGCCGAGGTGCAGATCAATCCCGAACTGTTCAAGGAAACCGCGCGACGCCTTCAAAGCGATCCCTCCCTGTTCGACCTCGATCTTCCCAACCGGCTCGTGGCGGAAACCATCCGCATGGTGGATCCGAGTCTTGAAATCATGGATCTTACGCCCCTGCTTCAGACAGCTATGAACCACGGTCGCAACCCCTATTATCCTTCGGATGCCCACTGGGATGTCCAAGGCAATCGCCTCGTCGGCGAAACCCTGGCCGCATGGATCGCCACCCATTGGTAAAACCGCAGCCCGGGGTGTGCGCGGACCCTGTCGTCGGGGGCGGTGGACAAATTCCCACCTCACGGATATACCCTTTTTACTCGTTCTTTCGGTTCGATAACTGCATTGTGGCTTGAGGACGAACCCTGGAAAAGCTTTCCTCGTCGCAGGCGGCTGCCTCTTGAGGGCCACTCTTTCGGAACCAGGCAATCTGAGTTCGAAAGAGTCGTGTCTCGGCGGATAATCCCGGATTCGCCTCCCGAAAATCCAGGCTTTCATCCGGATTTCAGGGAATGGACACTTTTTCGGAGGGATGACCGTGCAATACGACATCGGTGTTGACGTGGGTGCCGTCAGCGTCAACAGCGCCGTTCTCGATGCCGATGGACGAGTGGTTTACGAATCCCCCTACACCCGCCATTTTGGACGCGCCACCGACGAAACACGCTCGGTCTTGGCGGCTCTTCTTTCCCGTTTCCCAGCCTCCGATATTCGGTCGGTCTCGTTTACGGGAAGCCGTGGGGAACTTCCGGCCTCGCGGCTTCAGGCCCCCTTCGAGGTGGAAACCATTGCCCAGACCACGGCCGTTACGCATCTGGTTCCGGGTGTGCGGTCCATCATCGCCATGGGCGGACAGGATGCGGCCCTGTTCCAGATCGCCTACGACGCTTCCGGAAACTGGAGCATGGAATCCTTCGCCATGAACGGTCCCTGCGCATCGGGTACGGGGTCGTTCATCGACCAGCAGGCCGAACGTCTGGCCCTGGCCATGTACGGCGGACAATTCGACATGAACCAGGAAAAGCTCGACAAGGTTCTGTTCGATTTCGTGGCCCTGGGTCTGACCAGCACCTATCCGGCCCATGTTGCCTGCCGGTGCACGGTATTCACCAAATCGGACATGATCCATCTGCAAAACAAGGGCGAGACGCTTCCGAACATCATCGCCGGACTGCACCACGGCACGGCGGCCAATTTCGTCAGCACCATGCTCGCCGGCCGCACCCTGTCCGACCCCGTGGTCCTGATCGGCGGACCGGCCGGAAACGAACTTCTGGTCAGGGCTTTCCGTCGCTATTTCCCAGGACTGGCCGTACCTCCCCACCATGCTTCCATGGGAGCCATCGGCGCGGCCCTGTGTTCCCGCCAGTCAGGCCGAAAAAACATCGTGGATCCGCAGGCGTTGTTCGCCTCGGGAGAGTTCGCGGAGGAGGCCTTCAAACGGGCGCCCAGACTGGTTCTGACCCGCACCGTCTTTGATCCGGACAACTCCCCTCCTCCGCCGCCCGATGCCGCGAACGGTCCGATTCCGGCCTGGCTCGGGGTGGACATCGGCTCGACGTCCACCAAGTACGCCCTGGTGGACGAGTCGGGAAGGCTCCTGCACAAGAAATACGTGCCCACCCGGGGCAAGCCCATCGAGGTCGTCCGTGAATTGCTTTCGGCCTTAAACGCCAGCATTGGCGGACGCTTCACCCTCATGGGCGTGGCCACCACCGGGTCGGGCCGCAATGTGGCCGGAGATTTCCTCGAAGCCGATCTGATCATCGACGAGATCACCGCCCATGCCCGGGGCGCGGTGGCTATCGATTCGAAGATCGACACCATCTTCGAGATCGGCGGGCAGGACTCCAAGTACATCGCCATCGACGCCGGCCGTCCCACGGATTTCGTCATGAACAAGATCTGCGCGGCCGGCACCGGCAGCTTTCTGCACGAACTGGCCAACAAGCTCAAGATCAACATCGTGGGCGAATTCCAGGACGTGGCTCTGGCGGCCAATGATCCCGTGGCCCTGGCCGAACGCTGCACCGTGTTCATGGAGGCGGATCTGGCCGCCCATGCCCAGAAAGGGGCCAAGCGATCCGATCTCATCGCCGGGCTGTGCTACGCCATCGTGCACAACTACCTGCGCCGGGTGGTGGAAAACCGGCGCGTCGGCCAGCGGATCATGTTCCTGGGCGGCCCTTCCCTGAATAAGGGCATCGTGGCCGCCTTTGAGAAGGTCCTCGACCGGCCCATCCTGGTGCCCCGGCACCGGGAGGTCATGGGAGCCTACGGCGTGGCCCTGTTCGTACGCGATGCTTTCCTGCGCGGGGAAAAGGTTCCCAAGGAGCGCGACATCGAAGAACTGGCCGATACCGAGGTCGAATTCAAGGAGACCATCTGCCGGGCGGACAAGAACTGCACCAACGAATGCAAGCTCAAGGTCTATCGGTTCGGTGGCCGCAAAAGCGTCTGGGGCGGTGACTGCGGCCGCTATGAGGCCAGGATTTCCGACGTTCCGGCTGAAATAGATTTTTTCAAACTGCGCGACGACATCTTCCGGCGGCACCTGGAAACGGCCCAGGACATCACCCTGTCGTCATCGGCTCCCCTGGTCGGAGTGCCCATGGCCCTGCATTCCCTGGAGTGGGCGGTCTTCTGGACCAGACTCCTTGCCGGATGCGGATTCCGGGTGACCCACAGCCAGCGCACCAACCGGGAGACGGTCACCGCCGGCGTGGAGTCCATGACCGCCGAGACCTGCTTTCCGATCAAGGTCTTCCACGGCCACGTCAAGGAGCTTCTGGATGCGGCCGACCTCTTGTTTTTGCCCACGGCGGTGAACATCCCCTCGCCCCGCGAGGAGGAAAAAGGCCTTTTCTGCCCCATGGTCCAAAGTTCGAAGTATCTGGTCAAGACCGCCCTGAACATTTCCGACCACCGCATCATCGGCCCTACCCTGCATCTGGCCCACGGGCCCCGGGCCCTGGCCGACGCCCTCCGACGAAGTCTGCCGGAGAAGCTTCGTCCGGCTGAAACCGTGGTTTTGCGGGCAGTGCACCAGGCATTGGCGGCCCAGGCCGCCTTCCTGACCGAGGTGACGGATCGGGGACAGGAAATTTTAAGCCGGGTCCCCGGGACGGAGCCCGTATGGATTGTCAGCGGCCGTCCCTACAATCTCCACGACGAACGCCTCAGCCTGGGGCTTGGACGGCTGGCCTCCAGGCTCGGCATCAAGGCCGTGCCCACGGATTTCCTCTCCCTGTCCGAAACGGAGCTGACCACCTTCCGGGGCATGTACTGGGGGCTCGGGGGCCGCATCCTGCGGGCGGCGACCCTGACGGCCGGGACGCCGAACCTCTTCGGGGTGCATCTGGGGAATTTTTCCTGCGGCCCGGATTCCTTCCTTGAGCACTTTTACGGACACATCATGGGCGACAAACCCTATCTCCTGCTCGAACTCGACGAGCACAGCGCGGCGGCCGGGATGATTACCCGTATGGAAGCCTTCGCCAATGTGGTGCGCGAGAACATGCGCACCCCTGAGGCGCGTTCCACCCGCCGCGGCATGGATGGCCAACCGAGGGAGGCGGCCTCGTGAACTCGGCGGTCACTTCTCCCGGGCCAAGGTTCCAGGGACGTCCCGAACTGTCGGGAAAGACCCTGCTTATGCCGGACATGTCTCCCTTCGGCGCCCGCCTTCTGGTCGCCGCACTGCGAGCCTTCGGGGTCCAGGCCATGGTCATGCCCACCATGACCGGCCTCAGTCTGGGCAAAGAACTGACCTCAGGGAAGGAATGCTTTCCCTGCCAGATCACCCTGGGGGACGTGCTGCATTTCCTCGGCGAGGAGCAAAAACGCCTGGGCGCGGCGTTTACGGCTGGCGACTACGTCTATTTCATGCCCGAGGCCGGCGGACCCTGCCGGTTCGGCATGTACAACACTCTGCATCGCATCATTTTGGACCGCTTCCCGGACTTTCAGGAAACGGCCATCGTGTCCCTGTCCACGGATGACGATTACAATTCTTCGGCGATTTTTCCAAAAAAAACAGCCGGCCGATTCCGAAAACTGGCCTTCGCCAGCGTCATCGCCGCCGACGTCCTGGATCGCATCACTTGGCGCACCCGGCCCTACGAACGCGTTCCCGGTTCCGTGGAGGCCTTGATGGCCGACGCCGTGGAACGCATGGGGGAAGTCATCGAACAGTCCGGTGCGACCCTGGATTTCGCGCCCATGGACGCCCTGGCCGCCGAAACGGCCGAAACGGCCCGGGACCTCATGAACCCGGACCTCCCCCGCCGTCCCAAAGTGGGCATCGTGGGGGAAATCTATCTGCGCTCACACCCCGGCGCCAACCAGGAACTGATCCGGACCATCGAAGCCCTGGGTGGAGAGGTGGTCAACGCCTCGCTGACCGAGTGGTTCAATTTCGTCACCCATCTCAATCGGCGCGATGCCCGTCTGGCCTGGCGCACCCACGTCAAGAACCGCAACCCCAAAGGCGTTGCCCAGGCCGGAAAGCAGCGGCTGGTGACCCGTCTGACCATGGATTGGCAGCTCAAACGACAGCAGGGGACCTACCTCCCGGTTCTGGGCCGTCTGGATATCGCCGCGGATCACGACGTGGCCCACCTGGAATCATATCTGGACGACGACCGTCTCTACAGCTTCGACATCGGCACCGAGGCCGGAATAAGCATCGCCGGAGCCCTGGCCTACGCCCACGACTCCTTCGATGGAGTGGTCAACGTCTTTCCCTTCACCTGCATGCCCAGTACCGTCTGTTCGGCCGTGCTCAAGCCCCTCCTGCTCAAGCAAAACATCCCCTACCTGGACTCGCCCCACGACGGCTCGCACCAGCCCAACCGGGACATCGTCATGCGCACTTTCATGCATCAGGTGAAGCGCCGCGCCGAACTGCGCCGGGGGCAAGCAGGAGGATGACGGGGATGAATGCCTCCGGCGGCCAGGGGGGAAACCTTTTGAAAAAGGTTTCCCCCCTGGACCCCCTTTCGAAAATTTTGACGGGTGTTGTGGGAAAGGATGTTTCAGAAACGTTTCAGGTTATTTATATTAACAGGTTTCAAGAGGTTTCTTGAAATAGGCGAGATATTCCTGATTGCCTTTGGGGCCTGTGATTTTCGAAGGGACCACGCCCATCAGTTCGAGGCCACAGGTGTGTTTCGCGAAATCCGTGATCAGGGCCACAGCCTCGGCCCGATCCGTCTCGCCGCGCACCACCCCTCTGTCTGTCCGCTCCGGCCCCAGTTCGAACTGGGGTTTGATCAGGGCCACGACCTCGCCTCCAGATTTTACCAGGGTCAGGCATGGGGGCAGGACCAGTCGCAATGAAATAAACGATACGTCAAGAACGAGAAGGTCCACGGGACCGGGCAGAAGCTCCGGTCCGGCGTGGCGCAGGTTGATCCCCTCTAGGACCGTGACCCTGGGGTCGTTCCGCAGGCGTTCGTGAAGCTGGGAATGCCCCACGTCGGCGGCAAAGACATGGACAGCTCCATGCTGTAGCAGGCAATCGGTGAAGCCACCGGTCGAAGCGCCCGCATCGAGCGCCATCTTCCCCCCCACCGCAATCCCGAACGTTTCGATGGCCGTCAGAAGCTTGTAGCCGCCTCGGCTGACGAACCGTTCTTCCTTGGTCAGGCCGAAGACCGTCCCCTCGGGAAACTGCCGGCCCGGTTTGTCCACGCCTTCGCGCCGCTCCCCCAGGACCACAAAGACCTTCCCGGCCATGATCAGCCGTTTGGCCCGCTCCCGGGACTCGCACAGCCCCTGCTCCACAAGCCATTGATCGGCGCGTTCTTTCCGCTTGGCCATGGTGTGATTTCTGGCGACAGGGCCGCGAAGCGCGACAGAAGTTTTCGAAGGAGGGTCCAGGGAGGAAACCTTTTTCAAAAGGTTTCCTCCCTGGCCGCCGGAGGCACTCTTTCTCTCTATCCCTTGCCGGTCAGGCCGAGGCGGGTCACCACGGCCTTGGCGGCCTTGGCCGTGTAGTCGGCCGGAGACAGGATGGCCTTATCCGTGTCGTCGATGATCGCCTCGGGGGCGTTGACGAAGTCGGAACGCGGCGTGATGCCGTATTCGGCCGGGAAGGTATTGGTGAAATACATCTCCTGGAAGCCGATGAATTTGAGGTGATGAGCCGTGGCGTCCAGGATGGCCTCTTCGGAGGGTTCGATGAGCCCGAGTTCCACGGCGGCGCGCAGCCCGGCCAGGCATTCCCCGCCCTGGGTGCAACTGATGTGGCCGTGGCGGTTGGCCAAAAGCATGCCCTCGATGATGTCCTGCTCCTTGACCTGGATGACCTGGAAGCTGCCCGGGCCGCCGATTTTTTCGTACTGTTCGGCGAAGTATCTGACCCGGGGGAAGGACACGGGGTTGCCGATCATGGCCGCTTGGGCCACGCTGGGGGTGACCGCGACCGGCTGGTAGCGCCGTTTTTTGGCTTCGCTGACGGAATAGTAGCGGTAGACCGGGTCGGCGTGTTCGGACTGCACCCCGAAGATGCGCGGCAGGGACGGGATGATGCCCAGGCGTTTGAGCTTGAGA
>JBMONM010000229.1:0-4674 GCA_049324675.1 Thermodesulfobacteriota bacterium | reverse complement strand
CCCCCCCCCAACCCCCGCCCGCCCGGGGGAATCATTCCCCCTGGACCCCTGGATTTTTTCTTTTCCAACCGCGAATTCGAGCTTATCCTTGAGGGCTATGAAAACGAATCTGGTGGACCTGTCGTTTCACGAACTGGAAACGTTTGTGGCCGATATGGGAGAGGCCCCGTATCGGGCCAGACAGGTCTGGCAATGGCTGTGGCAGAAAGGCTGCCGGGATATCGCCGCGTTTTCCGACGTGTCCAAGACCCTGCGCGCCGCCCTGGCCGAACGGGCCGAGGTCCGCTGGCCGGTGGTGGACAGGGTCCGGACGTCCTCGGACGGCACGGCCAAGTTCCTTTTGCGCCTGGCCGACGCCGAGGCCGTCGAGGCCGTGCTCATTCCGGAAAAGGACCACTACACCCTGTGCCTGTCCACCCAGGTCGGCTGCGCCCTGGGCTGCACCTTCTGCGCCACGGGGAAGATGGGATTGCGCCGCAACCTGACCCCGGGCGAGATACTGGGGCAGATACTGGTGGCCCGGCAGTGGCTGTGGGACCGAAAGTCCCCCCTGGCCCTGCGCAACCTGGTGTTCATGGGCATGGGCGAGCCGCTTCTCAACTACGACAACCTGCTCGTGGCCCTGGAGGCCCTGCACCACCCCCAGGGCCTGGATTTCTCCAGCCGCCGCATCACCGTGTCCACAGCCGGGATCGTCAAGAATCTTGCGGCGTTCGGGGCCACGGGGCTGGGGTCCCTGGCCGTCTCCCTGCACGCCCCGACCCAGGAACTGCGGGAGCGGATCATGCCCGTGGCCAAAACCGTGCCCCTCCATGAACTCATGGCCGCCCTCAAGGCCTATCCGCTCAAGCCCCGGGAACGGCTGACCTTCGAATACCTTTTGCTCGACGGGGTAAACGACTCCCCGGAGATGGCCCGGGAACTGGTGCGGCTTCTGTCCCACGTCAAGGCCAAGGTGAACCTGATCGCGTTCAACCCCGTGCCCGGCATCCCCTACGGCGCTCCGGGGCCGGAGCGGGTTGCGGCCTTCCAGGAGGTTTTGCGGCAAAAGGGCCTCACGGCCACGCTTCGCAAGTCCAAGGGCGCGGACATCGCCGCGGCCTGCGGCCAGCTTCGGGCCGAGGCCGGAGGGCCTTCGGCGGCCTCCTGACGCATCGCCCCGGTTTTGTGACCGAACCGCCGCCGGGGCGCCACCCGCGCCCCTTGTGCCCGGCCGCGCTTTTCTCTACAAAGGCCTTCCCCGATTTCACGGAAAAAGAGGATAAACGTCATGTCGCGACCCGATTTCGCCAAGGGCGGGGGGCTGGTGCCCTGCATCGCCCAGGAGGCCGACACCGGCGAGGTGCTCATGCTGGCCTTCATGAACGAGGAGGCCTGGGAAAAGACCCTGGCCACGGGCGAGGTCCATTATTACAGCAGGAGCCGCAAGGCCCTGTGGCACAAGGGCGGCACCTCCGGCCACGTCCAGAAGGTCAAAAGCGTGCGCCTGGACTGCGACAACGACACGGTCCTGGTCCTGGTGGAACAGGTCGGCGGCGCGGCCTGCCACAAGGGCTACAAGAGCTGTTTTTTCACCGAGATCACGTCCGGGGGCGACCGCGTCTGCTCGCCCCTGGTCTTCGACCCCAAGGAGGTCTACAAATAAATGAACCAGCAAACAAAGCTCAAACTCGGCATCCCCAAAGGCTCCCTCCAGGACGCCACCATCGCCCTGTTCGAAAAGTCCGGCTGGAAGATCCGCATGCACCACCGCAACTATTTCCCGGAGATCAACGATCCGGACATCCAGTGCAGCATGTGCCGGGCCCAGGAGATGTCCCGATACGTGGAGACCGGCACCCTGGACGTCGGGCTGACCGGCAAGGACTGGATACTGGAAAACGCTTCCGACGTGGTCGTGGTCTCCGACCTGGTCTATTCCAAGGTCAGCAACCGCCCGGCCCGCTGGGTGCTGGCCGTTGCCGGGGACTCGCCCTACCGCCGCCCCCAGGATCTGGCCGGGAAAAAGATCGCCACGGAACTGGTCAACTTCACCAAGTCCTATTTCGAGTCCGCCGACGTGCCCGTCACCGTGGAGTTTTCCTGGGGGGCCACCGAGGCCAAGGTGGTCGAGGGCCTGGCCGACGCCATCGTGGAGGTCACCGAGACCGGGACCACCATCAAGGCCCATGGGCTTCGCATCATCGCCGAGCTGCTCCAGACCAACACCCGGCTCATCGCCAACAAGACGGCCTGGGAGGACCCCTTCAAGCGCAAGAAGATCGAGAACCTGAACCTGCTTCTGCAGGGCGCGCTTCGGGCCGAAAGCCTGGTCGGGCTCAAAATGAACGTGCCCGAGGACAAGATGCCCGCCATCATGGAACTCCTGCCCAGCCTCACCGCGCCCACCGTGGCCAACCTGTACAACAAGGACTGGCTGTCCGTGGAGATCGTGGTCTCGGAAAGCCTGGTGCGCGACCTGATTCCCCGGTTGCGGGAACTCGGGGCCGAGGGCGTCATCGAATATTCGTTGAACAAGGTCATCTAGCCGTCCGGCAATGGCGTTCGCGGCCCGGCGGGGGAATGCATCCCCTTCCGGGCCGTTTCGCATCCGGCCCCGGAACCGGACCACCGGATTCCCGCTTGATCCTTGCGCGTTTTTCGAGAACAAGGGAACGCAGGCGGCCCGAACCGGCCCCATCGCGCTTTCCCGGAGAATCCCATGCCCCATCGCTTCGGCCACGTGGCCCTCATCGGCCCCACCAACGCCGGAAAATCCACCTTCGTGAACCGGGCCGTTGGCCAGAAGGTATCCATCGTCTCCCCCAAACCCCAGACCACCCGCAACCGCATAAGCGGCATCCTGACCACGGACCAGGCCCAGATCGTCTTCCTGGACACCCCGGGCCTGCACCGCCAGAGCCGGGGCATCAGCCCCCTGCTTCTGCGCTCGGCCTGGAACGCCCTGCCCCTGGCCGACGTGGTCCTGCTTTTCTTCGACGCCAAGGCCTTCGCGCAAAAGCCCGCCCTCATCGAGACCGAGACCCGGCCCCTGGTCAAGGCCCTGGCCGGGAATCCCGTCCCCATGGTCGTGGCCGTCAACAAGGTGGACATCGTGCGTCCCAAGGAGCGCCTGCTGCCGGTCCTTGGGGAACTTGCCAAGATATTCCCCCGGGCCGAGCTGTTCCCGGTAAGCGCCCTCACCGGCCAGGGCGTGGACGAGGTGGTGGCGGCCCTGGTCAGCCGCCTCCCCGAGGCCCCGCCCCTGTACGCCGAGGACGAGATCACCACCGCGCCCATGCGCTTTCTGGCCGCCGAGGCCGTGCGCGAAAAGCTTTTTCTGGCCCTCGGCCAGGAGCTGCCCTACGGCCTGGCCGTGGAGGTCGAACAATGGGACGAGCGCACCACGCCCGGCCTGACGCGCATCGCCCTGGCGATCCACGTGGCCAGACCCAGCCACAAGGCCATCGTCATCGGCAAGGGGGGGGAGATGCTCAAAAAGGTGGGCACCGAGGCCCGGGCCGAGATCGAGGACATGCTCGGCGGCCGGGCGCACCTGGAACTGTGGGTCAAGGTCACGCCGGACTGGCCCGGGGACAAGGGGTTCGTGCGCGAACTGGGGCTTGGCGAATAGGCTTGGTTCCCCGACGGGATGGCGTGCGGCGTGTTTTCCTTTCGCTGCGGATGTGCTAGCCTTTTCCCATGTTGGACGAGCAGCGCGCCGGGGAGCGCCTTTTTCGAGTCAGGGAGCGCATAGAAAGGTCCTGCGCGCGAGTCGGGCGGGACCCTTCCGGGGTGACGCTGGTGGCCGTGTCCAAGTTCCAGCCCGCCGGGGCCGTATCGGCCATGTATGCGTGCGGGCAGCGGCTGTTCGGCGAGAACTACGTGCAGGAGGCCCTGGCCAAGATGGAGGCCCTGGCCGAGCCGGACATCCGGTGGCACTTCATCGGACGGCTGCAGAAAAACAAGGCGAAATTCGTGGTGGGCCGCTTCGCCCTGGTCCATACGGTGGATTCCCTGGACTTGGCCCAAACTTTGCAAAAACGCGCCGTGGCCGCCCACGTGGTCCAGCCGGTGCTCATCCAGGTCAACCTGGACGACGAGCCCCAGAAGGCCGGCGTAGCCGAGGCCGACGCCCCGGCCCTGGCCGAAGCCGTGGCCGGCATGGACCATCTGGCCCTTGAGGGCCTCATGGTTCTGCCCAGGGCTCTGGACGATCCCGAGGCCTCCCGGCCCGCGTTCGCCGGCCTGCGCGCCCTGCGCGACAGCCTCGCGGTCCGCCTGGGACGCCCCCTGCCGGTTTTGTCCATGGGCATGAGCGGGGATATGGAAGCGGCCGTTGAGGAAGGGGCCACCCATGTGCGGGTGGGAACGGACCTTTTCGGGCCGCGCGGAACGCCCCCGGTCCGGTAGACGGCCGGGAACCGGCCGATGCCGGGACGACAAGCCAGGAGCATGATCGATGGCCGAAGAGATCGAAGGCGAAAAGAAAAAATCCGGATTCCTCAAATGGATCATCCTGGCGATCTTGCTGCTTGTCCTGTCCGGAGGCGGCTATTTCGCCTACCTGCGGTTTTTCGCCGCGCCGCCCCCGGCTCCCGCGGCGGATGGCGCCGCGCCGGCCGAAGGCGCCCCCGAGAACGCGCCGGAAGCGCCCCCCGAGCCGGCCAAGGCCGATGCCCACGGCGAGGCCAA
>JBMONM010000228.1:0-4729 GCA_049324675.1 Thermodesulfobacteriota bacterium | reverse complement strand
CTGGGATCAAGGCCGGGGTGATTCAGGGAAAGGGACTCGGGCTGAGGGGTTACGCCTCCGTGGATTCCGGCGTCTTGAGGTAGCTCACCGCGCCCGGATTTCTGAAGACCGGCGCGATCTTGTACTCTCTCAGCAGACCGCGCATTGCCCGTATCTTCTCCACGGGAGCGCCCTGCTCCTTGCCCTCGCAGTAGCGGACCCAGAAGGCCAGGAGTTCTTTCGTCGAGTACCCCTTGTAGGTTTCGGGCAGGTTCATGTCGTTCATGGTCGATCCTCGCTTTTGGATGAAACTCCAGAAAGAACTGTTTCTTGTCCTCGGCCTGACGCGCAGCGACAGGCCGTCAGTACCCGGCTTCCTTCTGATGGCGCACGGCCAGCACCAGGATGATTTCGGCGTGAACCTCGTAGACCAGCACGTACCCGGACACGCCGAACGGGATAAGCAATTCCCGGTGTTCCGGGTCCAAATCGTCAACCGGCCGACCGGCGGCCGGAAACCTTTTCAGAAGAGCGGCCTGTTTCCTGATGATTCTCGCCGCGGCCATGGCCGCGCCCCTGTCCTTTCCGGCAAGAAAACGGTAGGCCCGCTGAACCCCCAGAAGCGCATGGGGCGACCACACCAGCTTCAAACGTGGCCTCGGGGCGGTTCCACATCGTTGCCCGCTTCCAGTTCGGCAAGCCACTCGTCCGCTTCTTTCGCGGTCACATGCAGGCCCGTCAGCAAAAAGTCCTCATGCGCGGCCCTGGCTTCCTGGCGCAAGGCTTCCCGCTGTTCCTCGCGCAGGACAAAGGCCTCTATCGCTTGAACCATGAGCGCGTGAGGGGTGCGCTTGCGGGCTTCCGCGAGGGTCACGATCCGCGCATGGAGCGCCGGGGGCATTTTTACGCTTGCATTGATTATGGTTTTCATGACGTTTTTCCTTTTGAAGTAAGATATACGACTGATGACGACACGTCAAACCCGGGAGTCGGTTCGGTCCTCCCGGCCGTCCCGTGAATCCGGCCTCACCGGCCCGCCAGCCCCCCGGGCTCGGGGGGATTTTCCTGGACAAAGGCGTACTGGTAGCGCTCCACGAGCTCGAAAACCACCACATCGGGCTTTTCGGCGGCCACGATGTCCGGGTGATAGGCGTTGCTCCAGACAAATACCGCGCTTTGGAAGCTCCCGGCCAGAAAGGGAATCATGGCCGTGCAGAAGGAGTCGCGGAAAAAAAGGGCCCGGGGGAGGCGGGTGTCGCCCGTCTCGGTCACCACCGTGACCCGGCCCGGCCGATCGCCCGGACCGGGAGAGGACCGCCCGCCCGTGGAGCTGGTCACCTTCGGGGCCGCGCCGGGGTCGGCGGGGACCATCCGGATGTCCGTCTCGCGCAGGATGTCGGGCAGAAGGAGCATTCCGGCCAGGTCGCCGCCCGGCGTCTCCGCCTCCTCCACCCGGTAGTCGGCCTCGCGAAGGGGCGGCATGTCCGGGAAGCGCCGCCGCAGCACGTCCACGATGCGGGACGCGGCGGCGAACGCGCCCCAGGCGTTCCAGTGGGTGTCGGTCTTCCAGTAGGCCCGGCGCACGGCCTTGGCCCGCAACAGGTCGGGCCGCAGGTCCACGACCTCGATCCCGGCGGCCAGAAGACGCCCGGCCAGGATGTCCAGCCGGGATCGCGGCCGCAGGGGGCGTATGCGGCCGGGCAGATACTCAGGATAGATGGAGTGCTTGTCCGGGGCCACCACCACGTAAAAGGCGATGCCCCTGGCCGCCAGGCGGTCCCTGCGCTCGGCAAGGACCCGCACCATGGCGTCCTGGATGGCGTCCGGAAGGGGCAGGACGTTCAGGTAATCGTCCAGGGCGCGTTCCAGGGAATAAAAGAGCCAGCCGTCGCGGCCGACGACCACCCCGGGCACCGGGGACTCCCCGAACACCGCCAGCCGAAGACGGTTGCCGGTGCGGAGAAGCGTCTCGCGCAAGGGAAAATTGTCGTTGAAGGCGGCCACGAGGCCCGCCGCATAGGCCGCCGGATCGGAAACGAGCAGGGACACGGCCGGGGGCCTGGCCAGGGCGCGGTTTTCGCCCCCGATCTTCCCGGCCGGTTCGGGCCCGAGCCCGGCCGCGACCAGGGGACAGGCCAGCACGGCCGCAAGAAGAAGCAGGCGCAAATATTCCGGAAGGCGGCCGGGGGTTTTGTCCCCGGTCACGCCTTGACCATCCAGAACGCGCCGCCCTGCAGCGGACCCTCCCCCCAGGGGGCCTGTGCCTCGCGATTTCCGAGCAGCGCGGTTTTCACGTCATCCCTGTAGGACATGTAGGACACCGGAAACAGGATATCGTCCCCCCCGGCGCCGCCCAGCAGATAGGCCATGAGCAGGTACTGTTCGTTGTAGAACCGCATGGCCCAGGATCTCGGATAGTCGCGCGGCAGGAAGATGTCGTGTATGCCGTAGATGACCCCCGGCTTCAGGTTCGGAAGAATTTCGGTGAAGAAAAACGTGACGTCCGAGTTTTGAAAGCTGCGGTGGCTGTTGTCGATGAACAGCACATCGCCGCGCCCAAGCGCGGCGAATCTTTCAACGGGAAGCGTTTCAACGCATGCCCGCACCAGCTCGTCACACACCCTGTCCATGGTCGTCCAGGGATGCGGATCGATGGAAACGATCCTGGTGCCAAGCCCGTGGTCGTTTATGGCCCTGCGAACGAATTTCGTCGAATTCCCCGCCCCGACCTCCATGTAGACGGACGGCCTGCGGCTCGCGATCAGGGAATACAGGACGCCGGCGTCGAAAGGGCTGAATGCCGTATTGCCCCAGAACGGATCGTACTCGTTCTGTTTCTCCAGGGAAATTTTCTCGAAAGCATCCCGGAATCCGGCCACCGTTTCCAGGTACGCGAAATAGGCGTCCTTGTTGCGGGAGATGATTCTTTCATACACGTTGCCGGACGGCAGTTCATCCCAGTTCCGCGTGGTAGGCGAATAGCCGTCATTGTAGATGTGGACCGATGTGTTGCCGGTTCCGAGAAGAAGCTTCGGCCACAACATGGCGAGCTGGACAAATTTCTTGAATGGCGAGTGCGACGAATCGAAACACTGGGATTTGATGTTGAGCATATGTTCCTTCGAATACTTTTTACAAAGATTTTCTTCCGGTACAACATGCTGCAACGACGTTTTCGCGATCATTCCTCTCTGGATGAAAAATTTCTCCCAACCATACCGGCTTTCGACAGTGCTGACAATCCGGGTGTCCGTTGAATCCGGCCTCCCCGCCACAAAAACGACAGGGCCGTTCCAGCCCTCATGGAACGGCCCTGCGGCTGCCGACAACGTCGGCGGTCTCGAAAATCCCGAGCGGGTCGCGGCTTCGCCGCGCCGCACGCGAGTGATTTTCGTGCCTTTCCGCCCGGCGGCGAAGCCGCCGCTGGCGGCGCAAAGCCCCTGGTTTTGAAGAAACAGGGGCTTTGCCATCACCGGGAACCGTTCCAGCCCTCATGGAACGGCCCTGTCGCGGGCGGGTCATGTGCCCGCCGGATGCCCGACGCGTCGGCATGGTCGGTCTGTGCGATCAAGCATGGTTCGTGCCGGAAAAAAACATCCATGACGGCGGCATGTTGGCCCGGGGCCGCCGGTCCGGCCGACAAAAAAACGACGACATGCCGTCGGCTCGTCGAAATGCCGTGAGCCACAAAACCCCTTGCGGCTCCCGGCCCGAGCCGGTACCACGAAGACGCGGGGGCCGGACCCGGAGCCTGCCGACACCGTCGGCGGTCTCGAAAATCACGAGCAGGTCGCGGCAAAGCCGCGCCGCACGCGAGAGATTTTCGTGCCTTTCCGCCCGGCGGCAAAGCCGCCGCTGGCGGCGCAAGGCCCTGGTTTTGAAAAAAACAGGGCCTTGTCATCAAAGAGGACGGCTGTGGACGACAAAATTTGCGACATGTTCGTGGAAAGCTGCCTGGAGCAGCTCTCGGGCATCGAAAGCGCCGTCCTGGACCTGGAAAAGGCCGCCCCGGAGGGCCGGGCGGCCGGGCTGGAGGCCGTTTTCCGGGCCGCCCACACCATCAAGAGCGATGCCGCGGCCATGGGTGCCGGGCCCCTGTCCACCCTGTGCCACGCCGTGGAAACCGTGCTGGCCCAGGCCCGGGAGGGCCGGCGGCCGGTGACCGCCGAACTGGCCGGGGAGCTTTTGCGGGATTTCGACCAGGTGGCGGCCATGGTCCGCCGGGTGCGCGAGATCCTGGCCGACCCGGACGCGGCCGCGCGAAGCGTCCGGGACACCCTGGACCGGCTTGGCCGGCTGGCCGCGCAAAACGCCCCCCTCCCCCGCCCCGCCGGCGACGATCCGGACAGGGACCAGCCGGAGCGGGCGGAGCGGACCGCCCCGGACGACGCCCCGGAGCGCATCGAGAACGTGACCATTCCGGCCCGGGAGCTGGACATCCTGGTGGACCGGATCGGGGAGCTGGGCATTGTCCAGGCCAGGCTGGAAAAGCTGGCCCGGGGGCCGGGCGGGCGGAACTTTCTGGCCGTGGCCGAGGAGACCGGCCGGCTGGCCGGGCTGTTGCGGGACCAGGCCCTGGGCCTGCGCCTTTTGCCGCTGCGGGTCAGTTTCCCCAAATACCGCCGGCTGGTGCGCGACGCCTGCGCCCGGCTCGGCAAGGACGCCGAACTTGTCCTGTCCGGGGAGAACACCAGGCTGGACAAGACCCTGATCGAGCGCCTGAACACCCCGGTCCTGCACCTGTTGCGCA
>JBMONM010000227.1:0-4730 GCA_049324675.1 Thermodesulfobacteriota bacterium | reverse complement strand
GGGGGGGGGGGCTGCGCGCGGCTGCCCGAGGACATCCTGCGCGACGCGGATACGGCCATGTACCGGGCCAAGGCCGGCGGCAAGGGAGGTTACGCCTTTTTCGACGCCTCCATGCGCCGCGAGGCCGACCGCCGCCTGCTTTTGGCCACGCACCTGCGCCAGGCCGTCCCCCGGGGGGAGGTGCGGCTGGTCTACCAGCCCCTGGCGTGTCCGGCCACGGGCGGGCTGGCCGGGTTCGAGGCCCTGGCCCGATGGCGGCATCCCCGGCTGGGGTCGATCTCGCCGACGGAGTTCATTCCCGTGGCCGAACAGACCAACCTCATCGCGGAGATCGGACGTTTCGTCCTGTCCGGGGCCGCCGCGACCCTGCGCCGCTGGCTGGACCGTTTTCCCGGGAAGGGGATCTTCGTCAGCGTCAACGTGTCGGGATGCCAGTTCCGGCACGGGGATCTGGCCGCCGAGGTGGAGGAGGCGCTTTTCCGGGAACGGCTTCCGGCCGGGGCGCTCAAGCTCGAAATCACCGAGAGCGTGCTCATGGAGCGCCCCGACGCGGCCGCGCGAACCCTTTCCCGGCTCAAGGCCCTGGGCGCGGGAGTGCTCATCGACGACTTCGGCACGGGGTATTCCTCCCTGGCCGTGTTGCGCCGGCTGCCCGCCGAGGCCGTCAAGATCGACCGGTCCTTCGTCCGGGGCATGGAGGACGGGCGGGGCCGGGAACTGATGCGGCTGATGGTGGAGATGGCCCACGCGCTGGGCATGGCCGTGGTGGTGGAGGGCGTGGAACGCAGGGACGAGGCGGAGAGGCTGGCGGGCATGGGCTGCGACATGATCCAGGGCCACTACTTCGGCCGGGCCGTGGAGGAGGAGGCCGCCTGCGGGATGCTGGCGGGAGACGCGGCGCCGTAAAAGACGGTTGCGTTTTTTTCCGTTCCCCCCAACAACCGCGGCATTCCGAGGGCCGTGATCGGTCCCCCGTAAAAAGACGCCCGCGTCTTTTTCATATTCTCCCCAACAACCGCAACATTCCATCCAGGGCCGTGATCGGATGCGGCGGACAGCCCGGTATGTACAAATCCACGGGCAAAAGCGCATCCACTCCGTCGTGGGACTCCGGCATCCCGGCGAACGGGCCGCCGGAGACGGCGCAGGATCCGGAGGCGATCACGATGCGCGGCTCGGGCGTGGCCTCGTGGCACTTGAGAAGCGCCACGCGCATGTTCTCGGTCACCGGACCGGTGACCATGATCCCGTCCGCGTGGCGCGGCGAGGCCACGAACTCGATGCCGAAGCGGCCCAGGTCGAAGACGATGGTGGTCAGAACGTTCAGGTCCGCCTCGCAGGCGTTGCAGCCTCCGGCGCTGATCTGCCTGAGCTTGAGGGACCGGCCGAAAAGCCGCCGGGTCCGCTTTTCCAGGGCCTCGGCCAGCCGCAGGGCCTCCCCCCGAAAAAGCAGATGCTCGCGCCTGCGCACGGCCAGGCGGTGGTCGCGGCCGAAGGTCAAGGCCCCGGAGGGACAGGCGGCCATGCAGTCGGTGCAGAACAGGCATTTGCCCAGGTCGATGGCCGGGGTTCCGGCCGTGCCCAGGCCCGGCAGGATGGCCCCCATGGGGCAGGCCGCGGCGCAGGGCGGATGCGCGCGGCATTCGGCCGGGCATTTCGCGGCGTCGATGACCGGAACGCCCCGCAGCCGGTCGGGCAGGGACGGGGGCTCGGCCGGAAAGGCCACGGTGCGGCGCTTTTGGCGCAGGCGTTCCAGGACGGCGCGCAGCATTGCTCAGGATTCCTTTCGCGGCCCGTTTTCGGCCGGCCTCACAGGTCGTGTCCGCAGTAGGACAGGTTGAAGCTCTTGTTGCAGAGCGGAAAGTCCGAGATGGCCAGACCGCGCAGGGCCATGGCCAGTCCCTCCCAGTTGTGGAAGGAGGGGTCGGTCATCTTGTAAAAGGATATCCGGCCGTCCGGTCCGGTGGCGGCCGCGTGGCAGATCTCGCCGCGCCAGCCCTCGACCAGGGACACGGCCAGGCTGTCCGGGCGCATGGGCCGGGGCCAGGGCGGACCGTCGGCCGCGACGCCGCCTTCGGGGAGCTTTGCAAGCGCGTCCAGGGCGGCCCGGATGAGCCTTCCCGACTCGCGTATTTCCAGACGGCGGACATTGGCCCGGGCGAACACGTCCCCGGACGGCCAGGTGGCGGTCCTGGCCCTGATGCGGCCGTACATGCCGAAGGGATGGTCCACACGGACGTCCCGGGGGATGCCGCAGGCCCTGGCCGCCGGACCGACCAGCCCCAGGGCCGTGGCCGTCTCCCGGGAGACCTCGCCGGTATGCTCGAACCGGGCCCGCACCGAGGGCGTCTCGAAAAGGAGGTCCGCCGCGCCCTCCACGTCGCGCATGGTGGCCTCGAACCGGCCGCGCAGCTCGGCCAGGCGATGGCCGTCGGCGTCGAACCCCGTCCCGCCCGGGACCGCCAGGCCCCGGCCGAAGCGGTTGCCGCACACGAGCGCGGTCATGTTCAGGAAATCCCCGCGAAGCCGGCCGCAAAAGGACATGGTCGGCAGGTAGGCCACGTCCCCGGCCAGGGCCCCCAGGTCCCCGGTGTGGTTGGCCAGACGCTCCAGTTCCAGGGCGAGCAGCCGCAGAAGGCCGGCCCGCTCGGGCGGGCGCGTTCCGGAAAGGGATTCGACAATCCCGCACCAGGCCAGGGTGTGGCCGATGGTGGTGTCCCCGGCGGCCGTGGCCATGAGGTGCGGGACGCGGCCGAAGCCCCGGCCGCCCGCGGACAGGGGCCCGGTCAGGGCGGCCTCGATGCCCCGGTGCTGGTAGCCCAGGGCGATCTCCAGGTGAAAGACGGTCTCGCCGTGGCACTGGAAGCGGAAGTGCCCGGGCTCGATGATCCCGGCGTGGATCGGGCCCACAGCCACCTCGTGGACCTCCTCCCCGTCGACCCGGAAAAAGTCCGTGTCCCCGGGCAGCGGCCGGGGCGGAACCGGGGCCGCGGGGTCCGGATTTCCCGGCGTCGCGTAGCGCACGGGCCTGGGGCGCGGATGGCCCACGGGGGTGATCCCGAAGCGCTCGGCCATCTCCCGTTCGAACAGGTGGGCCTGGGGCATATCCGGGGTCAGGGCCGGATAGCGCCCGCCGACCTCGGACAGGACCGGGCGCAGAATGCCCGCGCCGTCCCGGGCCACCACGGCCAGGACGGTCAACCGGTCCGGGCTTTTCCCGGGGATGCCGCACAGGACCGCCAGGCGTCCGCCGCCCCGGGCCTCGCCGACAAGGAAGGTCCGCAATGCTTCGAGGTCCAGGACCGGGACGTCGGCCAGGGCCACGCTTTCGCCGTTGGACATGATCAGATCGGGTTGCATGCGCCTTTCCCCCTACATCCCGGCGGCCAGGGACGCGGCCCGGCCGATGAGGTCCTGGAAAAACGGGGGCAGGTACAGGCCGAGAAGAAGCGCCAGTCCGGCCAGGACCAGGGGCGGGGCCACGGACAGGACCGCCTCGCCGCGCGGTCCGGGGGCCACGTGGGGGGTGGGCCGGCCCTGGGCCATGCGCAAAACGGGCACGGCCATGCCGCAGAAGATGAGCCCCAGAAGGAGCAGGTAGGCGGCGGCCAGGACGTATCGGCCGGCGTCCAGGGCGGCCTTCAGGATGGTCAGTTCGCTGACGAAGATGCCGAACGGCGGCGAGCCGGTGATGGCCAGAAATCCCGCCACCCACAGGACCCCGGTCACGGGCAGGGCCCGGATCACGCCCCGGGCGTCGTGGGAGGACTTGGTGTGGAACGAGGCCAGGATGTTGCCGGCCAGAAGGAAGAGCATGGCCTTGGTCACGGAGTGGGACACGGCGTGCAGCATGCCGCCCACGGCCGCCGCGCCGCCCAGGCCCACGGCCAGGGACAGGATGCCCATGTGCTCCACGCTGGAATAGGCCAGGATGCGCTTGAAGTCCCCCTGGCCGATGATGAAGGCCGCGGCCGTGGCCATGGAGAAAAGGCCCAGGGCCACGAAGACCGGGGAGCAGAAATCCGCAAGCCCGGCCGCCGCGCCGATCTGATGTCCGCGCAGGATGCCCAGGAAGGCGCAGTTGAGCAGCGCCCCGGACAACAGGGCCGAGACCAGGGAGGGCGATTCGCTGTGGGCGTCGGGCAGCCAGGTGTGCAGGGGGGCCAGGCCCATCTTGGTGCCGTAGCCCACGATCAAAAACACGAAGGCGGCCTTGAACCAGAGGGGATTCATGGCCGGGGCGTGGGACATCAGGTCGCCCAGATACAGGGAGGCCTCACGGCCGGGACCGGCGGCCGCGGCCAACAGGATGGTGCCGATCAGGGCCAGGGCGATGCCCACGGAGCAGATGACCAGGTATTTCCAGGTGGCCTCCAGGGAGCGGTGGTGGCGGTGGAAATAGATCAGCGGGGCCGAGGCCAGGGTGGTGGCCTCGATGGCCGCCCACAAAAGCCCGAGGTGGTGGGTGGCGGTGACCAGGGTCATGGAGCCCAGGAAAAAGAACAGGCAGGCGATGAACACGGTCTGGGGGGCGTTGGAGAAAAAGGCCCCCTCCTGGAAATCCCGGCGCTCGTCGGGATTTTCCCTGGCCAGATAGCCCACGGCGTAGACCGAGGCGGCGGCGAAAAGGATGCTGGTGAGCAGCAGGAAAAGCCCGCCCAGGGCGTCGAGGGCGAGAAGCCCCCCGAAAAGAGGCGCCGGCGCCCCGAACACCGCGGCGCAGGACAGGA
>JBMONM010000226.1:0-4741 GCA_049324675.1 Thermodesulfobacteriota bacterium | reverse complement strand
GCCCCCGGGTCATCTCCGCTCCACCCGGCCGGGCAGGGCCGGGGTGAAGCGTTCCGGGCGGCCGAGCAGGGGCTTGCCGGCGGCATGGGCCAGACCTTCGAGAAGGCCGGCGAAGACCATCTGGTGCAGGGGATAGGTGGCGTACCAGTAGGCCAGTCCGCCCAGGCCCCTGGGGAGGAACCGGGAGTGGGCGGTCAGTTCGGTCGTGTTGTCGCCGATCCGCAGCAGGCGAAATTCCAGGAGGGCCTCTCCCGGCAGTTTCATTTCGGCCAGAAGGATCAGCCGGTGGTTTTTCTCCACCGTGAGCACCCGCCAGAAATCCAGGGGGTCGCCCACCCGCAGGGTGTCGGGATTGATGCCTACCCGACGCAGGCCCACCCCGCCGAGGAGTTTGTCCAGAAGTCCCCGCAGCCGCCACAGGGCGTCCCCGTAGTACCAGCCGGTCTCGCCGCCGATGCGGGCCAGGGCGTGCCACAGTTCCCCGGGTTCGGCCGCGGCCCGGGCCCGGTAGCCGCATTCGAGGACCGTGCCGCCGGCATAGGGCGCGTCGCCCGCGGTCAGCCATTCGGGCGGGGTCGCGCAGCCCGCGTCCGTGCAACTGGTCTCCACGACGTTCTGGCGGATTTTTTCCAGCGCCCTGGCGATGGTCTCCCGGCAGGTGCGCAGGTTCTGGGGGATGATCTCCCGGATGGCGTTTTCCCGGCACACCACCTCGTTGCGCAGTCCCTCCACCAGGGGGATGACCAGGGAGGCCGGGATGGGGCTCACGAGTTGGGCCCAGTAGCCGGAGAGCCTGGGGGACATGACCGGCACGGGGATGATCAGCCGCCGGCCAAGGCCGGCCTCTTCGGCGTAGACCCGGAACAGATCCTCGTAGCTGAGCACGTCCGGGCCGCCGATGTCGAAGGTCCGGCCCACGGTTTCGGGCGCGTCCAGGCAGCCGGCCAGGTAGCCCAGGACGTTGGTGATGGCGATGGGCTGGCAACGGGTGCGCACCCAGGAGGGGGTGACCATGACCGGCAGCCGGTCCACCAGATAGCGCATGAGCTCGAAGGAGGCGCTGCCCGAGCCCAGGATCATGGCCGCGCGCAGGTGGGTCAGGGGCGTGCCGCCGTGGGACAGGATGAGCGCCACCTCGTGGCGGGACTTGAGGTGGTGGCTCAGGTCCTCACGGTCCTCGCCGAGTCCGCCCAGGTAGATGATGCGCGACAGGCCCTCCTCCCGGGCGGCCCGGGCCATGATCAGGGCCGCATGGCGGTCGGCGGCGGCGAAATCCCGCTTGTGGGGGTGCATGGAGTGCACCAGGTAGTAGGCCGTCTCGCAGCCGGCAAGGGCGGCGCGGGTGGAGGAGAGGTCGGCGAGGTCGGCCTGGACCAGTTCCACATTGGGATGAAAGGCCCAGGGCCTGGCCCCGAGCTTGTCCAGGGAGCGCCCCACGGCCCGGACCCGGCGTCCGGCGTCGAGGAGTCTGGGTACCAGGCGGCCGCCCACATAGCCTGTGGCCCCGGTGACCAGGATGGGTTTGTCGGTCATGGCCGTTTTCCTGAATCCGGATGATGGGAAAAATTAGCAGTCCGGAGCGGGCATGGCAATGCCGGTGCGGCGATGTCAATGACGAGGAGCGGTCCCGCGCCACAGGAACGGGTGGGGGCCTGAGGGCCGGGGCAACTATGGGGAGGCGTCGGCGGGAAGCTGGCCGCACTGCGTAAGCACGCGGCGGATGCCGTCGATGGTGGCCGGTTTGACCATGTAGCCGGTGAAGCCGGCATTGCGGCACATTTCCCGGCTTGCCGGGTCGTCGTGGGCGGTCAGGGCGATGACCGGGACGGGGGGCAGGCCGTATTCCTGTTCCATGTCCCGGATGCGGGCCGTGGCCTCGCGGCCGTCCATGCCCGGCATCTCCAGGTCCATGAACACCATGCCGAAGCCTCCCGAGGCGAACATCTCCACGGCCTGACGGCCGTTTTGCGCGCTGTGCGGCTCGCAGCCGATATGGCGCAGGCACAGTTCCATGGCCAGCCGGGCGCTTTCGCAGTCCTCGGCCAGAAGCACGCGGGGCGGAATGTGAAGCGTACTGTCCGCGGAAGTTGTCTCGGGTTCCGGGTCCATGGCATCCTTCCGGGCTGATGCCCCGGGCATGCCGGATCAGGAGAACGAGACGCTGACCCATCCATGACATGCCGCATGTATCACGATATTTCGTCAAAACAACCAAAAGAGTCCACTCCCCGCGTTCCGGATACGTACCCGTTTGGCGTGTCGGCGCGGCCGACGGCCATGATCGAGGTGTTCCGGACGCGTGGGGTCGGCGGAAAGTTAGCAAGAAACGGACCGGGATGACCGGCCGCCCCCGGAAGGGGCGGCCGGAAGGAAGGCGGATATGCGTCTAGTCGGCGACCATGGCCCCGATGAGCCCCAGGGTGAAGGCCAAAACCAGAAACAGGAGGGATACCACGATGCCCACCCAGATCACCCAGCGGTGCACCCCGCCGATCTCGGCGCAGGCCCCGGTGATGTCTTTTCCGGGAAAGGCCTCCTTGAGACGTTCGATGTCCTGCCGGGCCTTGCGGTAGTACAGATAGTATCCTGCCACGCCCGAGGCGATCATCACCGCGAAGTTGAGATAGGGGACAAAGGAGACCACGAAGACCACGATGGCCCAGACATAGAGTTTGCGGTACAGGTATCACCAGAAGGTGAACAGAAACGCGGGCCAATGCCAGCCGGCCTTGAAGTTCCCGGCCAGTTCGTCGAAACGTTTGAAGCGCGGGAGATACTTGTACTCCTCGGGACCGATGAAGGCCTGGTATTCACTGTCCGTGATGTTGTGCATAGGGCGCCTCGCTGGTTTTTTTGTGTATCTGGCACAAATCCAGGCACGGGACAACAGGCCCATGCGCGAAGCGGGTCCGGGTATGCCGGACGGGGTCGATATCTTTGCACGACGGAAATCCTTGCGGAGGGGACATGTACGAGATCAGGGTCGTGGGCGACGTGACGGTGGAGGGACCGGAACTGCCGGACGCCGATGTCGATCTGTTGGAACGCGGGCTGAGCGAGGACATCATCAGGCGGCTGGAAGAAATGGGGCTTATCATCGAGGGCATCGAGGTCAAGGTCAAATTCCTGCCCTGAACGAGACGCAGGCCGTTCGGGGCCGCCCGCCTGTTCCGAGCCCGGCCCCTTGCGCTCTCGGGACGACGAACCTGTCAGGGCACCGGGGTTTCCCTGGCGAACGCCACCAGGTCCTCATAGACCTGCTGCACCTCGGCCACGGGCAGGTTCCCGGCCACCATGAGCAGGGGTGTTTCCTTGTGGAACCGGGCCGCCCAGGGCCTGGCGGACAATTTTTCCCACGCGCCCCACTTGCCGTAGGAAATCACGCCGTGCACGGTCTGCAGGGAGACCTCGAAGGCTTGGTAGTCCATGGGGCCGACTTCGGCCCGGGGTATGCTCTCGTGGTCCGGGCCGCCCTGGATGGAAAGATAGAACCAATCCCCGATGCGGATGTCCTCGAACCAGCGATCCCCGCCATCTCCTTGACGGTCCACCTCGCGCAAAAGCGTACGCACATCCTGGGTCATGACCTGCTCCTTGAAAAAGTTACCGATTGGCGGGCGATGCCTTTCAGGCCGGCAGGAGTGGGTTGTAGGGCCTTTGCCCCGGTCCGGTCAATCAGGATCGGTTTTTTTCTGTTTCGGGCCGCCGTTTTTCTTCATGAGATGGTGGAAAAACACCTGCACGTAGCGGCCGGAGACCACGTCCGGCAGGCTGAATCGTGGCGGCGTCCCGTCGTCCATTTCCGAGGTGAAGGCGAAATAGGCCTGCCGGGAAAGGGTGTCCACGGCGGGCTCCAGGGTTTCCCACAATTCGGCCTTGGCCTGGGTCGCAATCTCGAAGGTGCGGCATTGCAGGGGGCGGGAGTCGAAAAGCAGGCACTGCCCGTCCTCGAGCAGGGGACAGACGGCCCCGGCATCGGAAAGGCAGAAATCCCCGGCATCGGCGGGGCCGGTTCGGGCGGCCTCCCTCTCGCGGCGGGCGGCTTCCATGGCCCGGTCGATGACCGCAAGACGTACCTGGCTCGGCAGGGTCACGTTCAGGGCATGTCCCAGATAGACGGCTTCGATGAAGGACAGCCGGATGGGCGTGGCGCAACAGCGGGAATGCTCCTTGCCGCATCGATGCTCCGGCGGGGCGTATTCCTCGCAGAGGCCGCAGATGCCTTCGTAATCGTAAAAAAACGGGCCGAGATCGACCAGGTGCCTGGATTCCAGGGTGGGTTCGCGGATGGTCAGACGGCCGCTTGCCCGGCCATACTTGCGAAGGGACCACCACTGGTCGAAGTTGGAGGGTTTGGCGCGCAGGGGTTTGAGGATACGGGCGGCCATGGCGTGGCCCAGGCCCCGGCGCAGGAGGTAGGCGTTTAGGACCGTTCCCGTGCGGCCGATGCCGTGGCGGCAGTGGATGAGCACCTTGCGGCCCAGATAAACGGCCTCGTCGAGCCAGGCCAGGGCCTTCTCCAACTCCGGCAGGGGCGGGGCCTCCTCGTCGGGGATGGGCAGGTAGTAGACCTCGAACCCGGCCTGGGCCTCGATGTCGTGCAGGTCGCAGAACTCGGCGCACAGGTTCAGGATCGCGCCGATGCCCTGGGCCTTGAGGGAATCGAGCTGCTCGTGGGTCATGGGCGCATGCCCCACGGCCAGATGCGGGGTGACGAAGGTCAGTTCGTAGGCGTGGGAGG
>JBMONM010000225.1:0-4784 GCA_049324675.1 Thermodesulfobacteriota bacterium | reverse complement strand
GGGGGGCGCGCCCCCCCCCCCCACCTCGACGCGCCGTCCCTGACGGTGTTTTTCACGGCCAACACCCACGGGGCGTTTTCGCCCTGCCCCACCTGAGGCGGCAAGACCGTCGGCGGCATGGCCCGGCGGGCCACGCTTCTTTCCAGGGTTACGCGGGGGATGCCCCCGGGAGGGGTGCTTCTGCAGGTGGCCGGCCCCTACGAATTCATGGAACCGGGGGACGCCGAAGCGCCGGCGGGCTCCCTCGAACCCATGGCCGAGGCCCTCACCCGGCTGTCGCCGGACATCCTGTGCCTGGCCCCGGAGGAATCCGCCCTGCTGTCCCGGGCCGGCGTCATCCCCCCGGACTCGGCCGTGGTCCTGGACCAGACCCCCGTCACCCGCATCATCACCCGGGGCGGCATGCGCATCGGGCTGGTATTCTTCCCGATCCCGGACAAACCCGGCGGACCTCCCGGGGACAAGGCCCGTTCGGCCACGGTCCGGGCCGCCCGGGACCTGCGCGGCCAGGCCGACCTGCTCGTGGGCATAAGCCCGTGGGGCAGCATGGCCGAGGAGGCCTTCCTTACCGCCAACCCCGGGCTTTACGACGTGCTTTTGGGCGGCGGACCCGGATTCGGCACCCCGGCGGCTCCCGAACCCGTGCCCGGGACCCTGTGGGCCCGGTCCCACGCCAGGGGCAAGACCATAAACCGCCTGGACATCACCCTCCCCCTGAAAAAAATGGACGCTCCCTGGACACCGGGAACGACTTTCCGCGCCGAACTCCTCAATCCCGATCACACCGTGCCCGGCGACCCGGCCATCCAGGCCCTGGACCCGGCCACGCCGTCCATGGCCGCGGCGCCCCTGAATTAGCCGACGCCGCGCCCCCATCGGCGCCCCATGGACGCATCCCGGCGTCCCGCCTTGCCGTTTTTTCGAAAACCGGCTAGACAATGAGACGGCCCATATCCGGCAAGGAGGAGCGTCATGGAGTTTCGAGGAGCCTTCACGGCCTTGGTCACGCCTTTTTCCGGCGGCGGGATCGACGAGGAACGGTATCGCGCACTGATCGAATGGCAGATCGAACAAAAGATTCACGGGCTGGTTCCCTGCGGCACCACCGGCGAATCCGCCACCCTGTCCCACGCCGAACATAAACGGGCCATCCGCATCTGTGTCGAGCAGGTCAAAGGCCGGGTACCGGTCCTGGCCGGAGCCGGTTCCAACAATACCCGCGAGGCCGTGGACCTGACCCGGGAGGCCAAGGAGGCCGGGGCCGACGGGGCGCTTTTGATCACCCCGTACTACAACAAGCCCACCCAGCACGGACTGGTGGAGCACTTCGCGGCCATCGCCGCCGAGGTCTCCCTGCCGTTCGTGGTCTACAACGTGCCCGGCCGGACCTCGGTGAACGTGCTGCCCGAGACCCTGGCCAAGATCAAAAAGCGGGTCCCCCAGGTGGTCGGCGTCAAGGAGGCCACGGGCAACCTGACCCAGATCTCGGACATCATCGAATACTGCGGCCCTGATTTCTCCGTGCTTTCCGGCGACGATTTCACGGTCCTGCCCACGCTGGCCATCGGCGGCGTGGGGGTCATCTCCGTGGTCACCAACATCGTGCCCGGGCTCATGAGCGCCATGTGCGAGGCCTTTTTCGCCGGCGACATGCGCAAGGCCCGGGAACTGCACTATAAAATAGCCCCGCTGTGCCGGGGCATGTTCCTGGAGACCAATCCGGTCCCGGCCAAGACGGCCCTGGCCTGGATGGGCAAGATCGCCTTCGAGGCCAGACTGCCCATGGTGGAGATGCTCCCGGCCAACCAGGACAAGCTGCGGGCCATCCTCACCGCCGCCGGCCTCATCCGGTAGCCGGCCCCAACGCAACGCGCGCCAAGGGTCCTCCCCGGAGGACCCTTTTTTTCCATTGCCATGCCCGCATCGCCCCTCACCTCATGCACGCCGCTGGCGGAACTCGCCCATGTCGGCGTCTCCCTCGGCGGCCGGCCGGTCCTTTCCGACGTGTCCTTCCGGCTCATGCCCGGCGAAGCCTGGGCCGTGGTGGGCGAAAACGGATCGGGCAAGACCACCTTCCTGCGCCTGCTTCGCGGCGACATCCCCCCGGACCGGGACGATCGCGGCCGACGCCTGTACGCCCTGGACGGCCCGCCCCGGCCCTCGCCCATCGGCCTGCGCCACCGCTTCGGACTGGTCACCCGGGCGGACTGGGATTTCTGG
Organism: Thermodesulfobacteriota bacterium; assembly: GCA_049324675.1. Taxonomy (GTDB): domain Bacteria; phylum Desulfobacterota; class Desulfovibrionia; order Desulfovibrionales; family Desulfovibrionaceae; genus Desulfolutivibrio. Next base: position 2,564 of record JBMONM010000225.1, on the reverse strand, counting down.
CGCGGACAGGTCCCGGCCGCCACCGTCTTCGATGCGGTCTGCGCCGGATTCTTCGACACCCGGCTCCTGCACCAGCCTCCGGACGAATCACAACGCAGGCGGACTGCGGAGGTCCTGGACCTGACCGGACTTCGGGCATACGCCGACCGACGCATGGCCGAACTCTCGGAGGGGCTGCTGCGGGCCGCCCTGGTGGCCAGGGCCCTGGCCCCGTGGCCCGTGCTTTTGGCCCTGGACGAAATCTTCGACGGCCTGGACCCGGACTCCCGGGAGCGCGTCACCCGGGCGATCCGGGCGGCCATGACCTCGGGCGCGGCCCTGGTGGCCACGGCCCACCGCCCCGAGGACATCCCCCCCGGCGTGACCCGGACGGTGGTCCTTCACCAGGGCCGGATCGCGGCCCAGGGGCCTCTGGCCGAACTGGATTTTTTTCAGCCCCCCGCTCCCGAAACCGATCCGAGGCCCGGTCCCGGCGGCCCGCCCCGCCCCCCGCTCCCCGGCTGCCCCGGCCCGGACGCGGAGATCCCACCCCTTTTCGAGATCGAAAACGCCGACGTGTACCTGGACGGACGCCGCATCCTGTCCGGGGTCTCATGGCGGGTCGGCGACGGGGAGCGCTGGGCCGTTCTCGGCCCGAACGGCGCGGGCAAGTCCACCCTCTTGCGTCTGGTCATGGGCGAACTGCACCCGGCGCAGGGCGGGACCGTCCGCCGGCCGGGCCTGACCCTGGAAGCCGGGACCGATCTGCGGGACATCCGGACCCGTATCGGCTTTTTGTCCGCCGACCTGGAGTCGGCCTATCCGCCGCGCACCACGGCCCGCGACGTGGCGGCCAGCGCCTTTTTCGCCGGCGTGGGGCTGCACGCGGTTCCGGACGCGACCCGGTCCGAGGCGGTCGCCCGGCGCCTGCGCGACCTCGGCCTCGCCGACCTGGCCCACCGCCCCCTGGGCTCCCTGTCCATGGGCCAGCGCCGTCTGGTCTTTCTGGCCCGGGCCGTGGTCCACTCCCCCCGGCTTCTGGTCCTCGACGAACCCTTTTCCGGGCTGGACGCGTCCGCCCGCCTCCGGGCCGTCTCCGCCGTGCGCCGGATCATCCGGGACGGCGCGGCCGTGATCCTGGTCACCCACCGCCCCTCGGACGTGGTTCCGGAGATCACCCGGATACTGCGCGTCACGGGCGGCACGGTCCGGGCGGACCCGGCCTGACCCGGACAGCACACAAGGCTTGCCTCCAGGCGGTCCCCAAGGCACATTCGGATCGGCCCACATCGAGCAACCCCAACGCCGCGCCCTCCCCGCCCGGAAGCGCGCGGCCCAGCAGCGAGAACCCGTCATGCCGAACGCCCAGCCCTCCCCCCGGACCATCCGCGTCCGGCTGCTCAACAGCCCCCTGGACTATCTGCGCCTGGCCCTGCGGGTTCTTTTCTGGTGCGCCCTGCTGTACCTCCTGGTCCTGGCCTTCGAGGACGACGGGTTCACGGACAAGGGCCATGTGACGTTTCTGAACGGGGATTTCGAGGAGGTCTCGGAGATGGACATCGGGGCGGACGACCTCGTGGTGGGGCTTGTCGACCTGCACGGGGTGATCGCCAGTTTCGCGGACAGCGACGTGCTCTCGGGAGCGGAGGCCCTGGTGACTCCGGACGACGTGCGCCGCGCCCTGTCGGTCATGCGCGAGGTATCGGACCTGTCCGGGCTGGTGGTGCGCTTCGAGACCCCTGGCGGGGAGGTGACGGCCTCGGACGAGATCCGCAACATCCTGGCCACCTACAAGACCCGCGAAAACCTTCCGGTCTTCTTCTATTCCGGGTCCATCCTGGCCTCGGGCGGCTACTACGCGGCCTGCGCCGCGGACAAGGTGTTCACGGCCAAAAACGCCGAGGTGGGCAGCATCGGGGTGATCATCGAGATGCTCAACTACCAGAAGCTGGCCAAGGACACCCTGGGCGTGGACATGAAGGTCTACAAGAGCGGCGAATTCAAGGACATGGGCAATCCCTTCCGGGAGCCCACCCAGGCCGAAACGGCCCTGTTCAACCGGGACGTGCGGGAGAGCATGGACGATTTCGTGGCCGAGGTGGCCAAAAGCCGGAACATCCCGGTGGAGGTGGTGCGCGACAAACTGGGCACGGGCCAGGTCTGGAGCGGAAAGCGGGCCAGGGAACTGGGGCTGGTGGACGACCTGCTCTATCCCGAGGAACTCGCCGGCAGACTCAAGGCCGAGCTCGGGACCAAGGGCGAGGTGTTCTTTGCCGCCTACCAGCCGCCCGAAGGGCTTTTCCACTCCCTGGAAACGCACGTCCAGACCGCCCTGGCCCAGGCGTTTCCCAAGCTGCCCTTCCCGGCCGCCCGCAAGGGCGGCCACACCCCGCGCCTGTACTACCTTTTGCCCTGGTAGACGGGAAAAACCAGGGGGGAAACCTTTTGAAAAAAGGTTTCCCCCCTGGACCCCCTTTCGAAAACTTCATCGCGCTTCGCGTCCGAATCCCTTGCTCCGCCGATCGGCGTCATGCCCGCCGCGCCCCTGTTTCCCGCCCCGCGTTTTCCGGGCGCTTTGCGCCCCG
>JBMONM010000224.1:0-4793 GCA_049324675.1 Thermodesulfobacteriota bacterium | reverse complement strand
ATATAGTCGCTGGTGTCGCCCTCGGAGAAGATGGTCGCGTGTTTCGGAAAATCCAGAATCGTCATGTAGTCCGACAGGGCCTGGATGTCCGGCCAGGCCAGATCCCTGGCCCAGGCCGATTCGTCGAGCATCTCGCAGATCCTGCGGCCGATTTCGGGCGCAAGCAACAGTTCGCCGACGGTCTGCGGCATGGCGTCGTCCCTTCGTTTTCGTATGGTGCGGGTTGTTTTTCCCGTTCCTCTTTATACCCGAAGGTTCACCCCCGTAAAGCTTCCGGGCCGAGGGGCCAGAAGTCCTTCCAGAAGGGGTGGTTCGTTCGGGTTCAGGGTGCGCGGTCCGGCCAGGGAGACCAGCCGGATCGTCTGCCGGCCCACGGTCAGGCTGTCCGGGAAAAGGACGGTTTCGGGCAGCCTTCCGGGATATTGCACGGACGTCAGGCACCGGGCGCAGCCCTGGTCCGCCAGGGCCTTGATCCGGACCAACCCCGGTCCGTCGACCCTGAAGGACAGGAGGATTTCCCGGATTCCCCCATTCCCGGTGTTTCCCAGAAACAGTTCGTGTTCCGAGGCTCCGGGCGGATACCACGGGGCGTACAGGAATCGGCCAAGCCTGCGGATCGCGGGAAGGGCGCTTATGTCCCGGGCCAGTCGCCTGCCGTGCGAAAAGGCGTCCCAGGCTGCGGCGTCATTTCGCAGGAGGGACAGGAAGCGGGTTTTCATCAGGGTCAGGTCCCATGTGGCCGGCAGGGGGCCGAGGGCGGACAGCCGGGAATCCAGGTCGGCCCGTGCGGCGCGGAAACTTCCCAGCAAGGCGGCAATGTGCCGTGGACCGGGTCCCGGATCGTCTGACGCGGCCCGCGGGATCTCACGTAGAATCACGACCGGATGCAATTGAGCGATGAGAAAGGTAAGGACGGTTCCGGGGCGCGGATCGGTGTCCGTCCTGGCCAAAAGCTCGTACCCGGAGATGTCCACCCAGGCGGAAAACGCGTCGGGTCGGGAAAGGACCCTGCCGGTCACCCGTTCACCGGTCCGGAAGGCGCGGCGGAAGTGTTCCAGATCGCGGCTGGCCATATCCTTGATCTAGGACGGTGGAACGCCGTCGGGAAAAGAGTCGTGGTACACCGTAGGCTCCGGGGAAGGAATGCGGGGGGTCGCGTGCCGGATCAGGAGCCGGCCTGCTCCAGGATCAGGCGTACTTCGTCCTGGGAAAGTCCTGTGGATGTGGCCAGAGCGTCCACAGATTGCCCCTTTTTGTGGCCGCTGACAATGACCTGGCGCAGAAATTGCGGCGATCGGGAGACCTCCCGGGCCTGGCGCAGCAGTTTCTCCAGTTCCTTGCGGCGTTCCTCGAGCTTTTCGTCGAGTTCCAGCAGTTCGGCCTGACGGCGTTTGAAGCTCGACACCAGCTCCTGCTCGATCTGGGCGTTGACCCGCAGTTTTTCCAGAAGATGTTCCTGATTGTGCTGCATCTTGTACAGGAGCCCCTCGGAACGACGCAGCCTCGAGAAGAAGAGCACCACAAGCACCACAAGAACCAGTTCGCTCACGGTGAGAAAGAGAATCAGAAGTTGTTCGGCGCTCATGGATGAACCTTGTCTCGCGGCATGATGAGAGACAGAAAGAACTTTTTTATGAGAATTGACCCTGAAAAACATCTTCCCGAATTTCGAGACGATGATGTTAGACCTTGGCGTCAATGATGTTGCCGGTCCACGGGGTGACGTGGGCCGGAGTGGTCTGTTCCTCCTCATTCTGAGGAGCCTTGGCTCGGCGCTGGGGAGAATGCCCGTGTTCCCGGCGTTGATCGGGGTGCTCGTCCTTGATGGATTCCGCGCCCTCCTGCTCTTCGACCTTCTGGATCTGCTTTTGTTCCTCGCGCATGGCCTGCTGGGCAAGTTCCGTGGCCGCGGCCTGCTGGACAGTGGGATGGATCATCTCGGCGTGGGCCACGTTCTGGGCATAGGGCATCACCTGGACAAGGGTGGTCAGGTTGATGGACATGTCACTTCACCACGTATTCCTCGATGAACAGGTTCTGGAGCTGTTCGTCACCCAAAAACTGGTTCATCACCGACATGAGGTCCTGCTTGAGGGCGTCGGCGTTCTTTTTGTCGTCGAGGTAAATCAACTGTTTGTTTTTGAGATAATAATACACGGCGTCCCTGAGCACGACCGCGTTTCTTTTCAGCTCCTTTTCGAGTTGCTCGCTTTTGGCCACCGTTGAAAACTTGAGGGTGACCAGCACAATCTCGCCCTTTTCATTCGTTTGTTCGACGAGAAAGGGGTCCATGACCACGGTGATCTCTTTTTCCTCCGGAGGGGGAGGGGGCTGCTCCGCTTCCGGTTTTTGTTCCTCAACAACCTCTTCCTCCGGTGGCGGTGGTTCTTCCCCGGAGACAAGCAAAAAATAAGCCACGATCCCCAAAATGAGAAGCAGTATTCCGGCCCCTCCGAAAAGGACGGGCTTTTTTTTCCACCAGACCTCGGGGGTCTGCTCCGGTGGCGGCGGGGGCTGCTCCTCTTCCGGGCCTGCGGGCGGTTCCTCCTCCTTTTCGTCTTCAAGGAACGGGGCATCGTCGAGGTCGAGTTCGACCTTTTGCAGGGCCTTGGGCAACTCATCGCTCAGTTCGCTGTCGTCGAGCCTGGCCTTGGTCTGCGGATCGTCGATTTCGTCGGCAGCGGAACCGGCCAATCCCGGTGGCGTGGTCTTGTCGTTCGTGCTCATGGCCCGCCGTTAGGACTCGTCTATCCCGAATTCGGATTTGAATTTTTGGCGCAGTCTGGCCAATGCCTGGGAATGTAGCTGCGAAACCCGGCCTTCGGTGATGCCCATGACCTCGGAGGTCTCGCGCATGTTCAGTTCCTCGCCGTAATACAGGGACAGCACCAGTTTTTCCCGGGGCGTCAGATCGTCGATGAGGCTGGCCAGCTTGTCCACAAGTTCCTTGAATTCCGTGGACTTGTAGGGTTCGTTCTCGATCTGGTTTTTTTTGAACGAGGACAGATTCTCCGTGATGGCGTCAAGGCTTATGCACAACTGGTTCTGCAACGCCTCCAGACTTTGGGACACCTCGCGGACAGTGAGCCCCGAGGCGTCGGCCAGGGTTTCGATGGATGGCGACTGCCCGTGTTCGTGCTCCAGGCGGCGGATGATTTCTTCCAGCGTTCGTATGCGGTGGCGTTGCCCGCGTGAGAACCGGTCCATGCGCCGCAATTCGTCGAGCATGGCTCCCTTGATGCGGTTTTCGGAATAGGTGTCGAATTTGATGTTCAGTTCCGGGCGAAACCGTCCCAGAGCCTCGATGAGGCCCAGGGCCCCGGCGCTGATGAGTTCGCCGAGCTCCACGCTCTGGGGCAGCTTGGCCTTGAGCCGCAAGGCCAGGATTTTGATCTTGGGGGAATAATGCCTGACGATCTCCTCGCGGGCGTGGAGATCAAGGTCTTCCCAGGAGGTTTCCCCGGATTCCAGCCTAAGCCACGGGCTGTTCCTGGAAGAGGAGCTTTTTCCAGAAAAATTTGATGTTTCCATCGAGCGTGGCCGGGATGTCCCAGGTCGTGATGGTCCGGGCGATCTCTTCAAGTTTTTTGCTTGCCGGGGCCTCGGGGCTGTCGGCGCAAAAGGGCCTTTGCCGGATGACCGCGGCCTTTACCGCCGGGTCGTGGGGCACGTACCCCGTGAAATCCAGGGAAATGCCGCTCAGGAAATGGTCGCAGGCCTGATAGAGTTTTTCATAAACCACCTTGGCCGCCTTGGCGTTCGGGGCCATGTTCACCAGCACCCGGAAACGGTTTACGGCATGGTTGATATGCATGACCTTGATCAGGGCGTAGGCGTCGGTCAGGGAGGTCGGCTCCGTGGTCAGGATCACCAAGCGTTCCCGGGCCGCCAGATTGAAATAAATGACATTGTCGCTTATCCCCGCGCCAGTGTCCACGATGAGATAATCGATGCGGTTTTCAAGATAGTCCATGGCCTCAAGCAGTTCCAGCTTTTGCCCGGTGGACAGGGTCAGCATTTCGCTGACCCCGGAAGAGGCCGGCAGGATGGAAAAACCGTAGGGCGTCTGGCACAACACCCGCTTCAACGTCACACCCTCGTGAAACAGATGAAAGAGATTGAGCTTTGGAGAGAGCCCCAAAAGCACATCCACGTTGGCCAGGCCCAGGTCGGCATCCAGGATCACCACGCGCTTGCCCATGCGGCTTAAGCAATAGGCCAGGTTCACGGAGATGTTGGTCTTGCCCACCCCGCCCTTGCCGGAGGTGATTGAAAAGACCAGGGGGAGATCCGAATGTGTCTTCACGGCATGCGCTCCCATCCCCGTGGCATATCCTGCATCTGACTTGAATTCTTGCATGTTTTCATAATGCCACTAACCGCACGGCAAGGTGTTGTCGTTCCCTGGCGTCATGCGGCGCTTTTCGCCGCGGTGTCGGACGTGTCCCGCCCGGCGTGCGTGTCCTTGTCGGCTCCGGCGGGAAGCTGGTGCTTGAAGACGAGCTTCCAAACGGCGGTGGCCGATGCCGCGGCCAGGGTCCTGGTCAGGCCCGGTCCGTGCGACAGGGCTGAAATCGGCAGCTTCGCGGCATACGCCATATTGATCAGTCCCGCGAAATTACAGGCTTCATCAAGCTTCGTCCAGACAATACTGGCGGGCGCGGCCGCCCGGTAGCGGTTGGCGTAGGCCTTGAGCTGCGGTGTGGAGCAGGTGGGGCTGAGCGCCAGATGGACGGCCACCTCCGGGCGTCCGGCCATGCCCAGGGCCCGCAACCGGTCGTCCAGGCTTTCGC
>JBMONM010000223.1:0-4884 GCA_049324675.1 Thermodesulfobacteriota bacterium | reverse complement strand
ATGTTCCCGTTGCGGTCCGCCACGGGTTGCGGTAGCGTGACATCATCACACTTCCCCCATGGAGGATACGCCGATGTTGGGCATGGAAAAACGTATTCACGCGTTATACGGAGACGAGGTGGGCAAGGCCGCCGACAATCCCAAGACCGTGGAGCGGGAAACCGCCGGAGCCGCCCGGACCGGACTGGCCCTGGCCCTTCTGGCCATCCTCATGGCCGGGGCGGCCTATTTCGGCATGGACGCCAAGGTGTCCGGGCTGGAGCAGAAAATCCAGGCCGTGGCCGCCGTGGAGGCCAGGATGAGCGCGGTGGAGGAACGGGCCGCGCGACTGCCTGAGGAGATCCGCCAGATCCTGGTGGCCGACAAGGTGGTGCAGATGGCCCGCATGGCCGAGCAGATCGCCCCGACCCTGACCACCCCGGAGCAGAAGGCCGCCATGGCCGGAATCATGGAAAACCTGATGCGCCTGGGGCAGCCGCCCGTCAAATAAACAACGGGGGGATGGCCGGAAAGGCCGTCCCCCTGTCCTTTCGAGGAAGCGTCTATGAGTTTTTTACCGGGTTTTTCCCATGGCTACACATCCATTGCCTGGTCCCACTCCCTGACCGCGCCCGGGAAAGAGCCGTTCACCATCCGCCCGCTCTCCCCGGTCGTCACCAGAACCACGGAACAGTCCGCGCACCGCATCACGGTGACCTCCCGCGACCTGGTCATGGAGGTCCGGACAGGCCGCATCACCGACGCCACCGGATGATCCCGACGCCTTCAGACGGCCGCAGGCGGCCTGTCATCCCTCTTCGTTGACCATGGCTCCCTTCAGCGAGCTCTCCAGAAGCGAGACCTTTGTCGTGGCCGCCTCCAGGGAGTCGTGCTCACGGGTTTTCCGTATGTCGCTACGGACCTGCATGTAATCCATAAGCACCTGATTCCGCCTGACGGCGGCCGTTGTCTCGGGCATATCGGAAATAGAGGAAGAGGTCATGGCGGCATCCTTTTGTTCGAAACCCGATATTCGGGCGCACAACACCTTATGCGGACTTATCGGCCGGGTCTCCCCCATTCTTTAGGGCAGGAGCCGATCATCTTGGCCGAAAAGCCCGCCGCGCCTTGCCGCGTTTTTCCCTTTGGGATACACCCGAAGCCACTCGTCCAACCGGCCGGACATCGCACCGCAACAAAGGAACGGCCATGGCCACCTGGAAAATCCATCCCATCGTCATGGGCACCAAGCGCTTCGACAAGGGCATGATGACCTACCAGCACGGCTACGGCACGCCGTACATCATCCCCATCTATTGCTGGTACCTGGAAGGCGGCGACGCGAAGGTCCTGGTGGACACCGGCGAGATGATGCCCGTGGTCACCGAGGACAGGGAAAAGGCCCTGGGGGGAAAAATCCACACCTTCGAACAGGGGTTGGCCAAATACGGACTGACCCCCGAAGCCATCGACATCGTCATCCATACCCATCTGCACAACGACCACTGCGAAAACGACGCTGCCTGCGTCAACGCCCGTTTCTTCGTCCATGAATTGGAACTCAAACGCATCCACGATCCCCATCCCCTGGATTTCCGCTATCTCGAGGACCACATCCTGGATGTGGAGGAGAACGGGCAGATCGAGGTGGTCACAACAGACCGGGAGATCCTGCCGGGCATCCGGGTCATGCATACGCCGGCCCATACCGAGGGGGGACTGACGGTCTTCGTGGAGACGGACAGGGGCACGGCGGCCATCACCGGATTCTGCACCATCCTGGAGAATTTTTATCCGCCGAAGGAGGTCCGGGCCATGGAAATGGAGGTCATTCCCCCGGGCACCCACGTCAACGCCTACGAAGCCTACGACATCGTGAAATCGGTCCGCGACATGGCGGACATCGTTCTCCCCCTGCACGAGCCGTCCTTCGCGGCCGTGGAAACCATCTGAGGAATCCATCCATGCGCCTGCCGCTCCGTATCGCCCTGTGCCTTCTGGCCTGCCTGAGCGCCATCCCGGCTTTCTCAACGACCCCGCCGGCCCTGGCCGCCGACGCCCAGGCAACCGGCCGTTTCGTGGTGGCCGACGACGGCAACAACCTGCGCGCCCCGGGCGGTTCCGACTACCAGAAGGCCGCCGTGATCGCCGTCCTGAACAGGGGCGATCTGGTCACGGTCCTGTCGCGACAGGGCAAATGGGCCAACGTGCGCACCGAGGACGGCCGCGCCGGATGGATCAACGCGGCCTGCCTGCGCACCGAGGCCGCCTACCTGAATGATCCGGCCAACCGCGACGTCGTCATGTGCCCTTCCGACGCAATCCGGACCTTCCCGGTGATCCCCAAAGGCCGGCAGGGCGTTTCCGCCCTGGTCCTGCGCGACATCCCCTCGGTCCTTGGCGGGGAGGCCCAGGCCACCCTGGCCGACGCCTCCGGAAACATCGTCTGGCGCGGTCCGACCCAGGGAGCCGGGGCCGACCCCCTGGTCTTTTTCTGCCGGCATATCGGCTTCTACTGGCCCCAGGTCGTCGGAGACCTGGACGGCGACGGCACCATCGAGGTCCTGGCCCAGGACCCCCAATCCGACGTGTCCGTGAGTTCCTTCACCATGACCCGATTCTCCCGCGACCTCGTCCCCAGGGTGCTCTTCACCGGCCGGGGCCTGGTCGAATCGCCCCCGGGCTCCGGCCGTTTCCCGTGGACCGATCCGGATTTTCCCTATCGGAACGTGCGCTGGATCATGGACATCGAATCCGCGGCCCCCGACGGGATCCTGACCGTCACCGTCTACGAGTACGGCGGTCCGGCCGGAACCGATCTGCGCACGGGCAAGGCCCGGGTGCGCCTGGAGGCCGACGGGGCCTATCTGGTGTCCTATCTTTCCCCCCTGGCCAAACCGGCCAACGAGAGTCGCGTCCTTGAAAAACGTGTATCCTTTTTTGAGAGTAACATATTCGAATAACTAGTTTTTTCTTAAAAAATACGGCCGTATTTTTCAAGAGACGCAACACTGGCCCGGGACAACCGCCGGATCATGTCCGACTTGCCTCCCGCCGGCATCCGTCCGCCGAAGGTGGCTGTCGTTCTCTTTCCCGCGGCTGAAACGTCCCCTTCCGGGCCGCCGCTTCACCCCGGGTTTTGACTTTTCAGCCTGCCGACTTATTTCCATAGCGTTTAGGTCGTCTTTCCTGGCCGCGTCCATCCCGACCCCCGCACGGCCGCCACGATCAACGCGGCGCGGACCCGCCTTCGGAGCTGTCCCGCGCCCCAAAGGACCCCCCATGCCCGAACGACGAATCCTGACAGCCCTTTTCCTGGCCGCCTCGGTGTGGTTTGCGGCCATACCCTCCAACGCCCAAACGGATGCCCCCATGAAGACACCCGAAAAAACCGGAAGCGCCGTGTTCGCCGGAGGCTGCTTCTGGTGCCTGGAAGCGGCCATGGAAAACACGCCCGGCGTGCTCTCGGCCGTGTCCGGCTATACCGGCGGCCATACCCCGGACCCCGACTACGAGGCCGTGTCCTCGGGCCGGACCGGACACGTGGAGGCCGTGCGCGTCATCTACGATCCAACAACGATCTCCTACGAAAACCTGGTCCGTGTTTTCCTTCAAAACATCAACCCCACGGACCCGGACGGGCAGTTCGCGGATCGCGGCAGCCAGTACCGGACAGCCATCTTTTTCGACGGGGAGGACCAGAAGCGCGTCGCCGAGGCCGTATTGGCCGAAACCGCCTCCTCGGGACGTTTCAAGGCTCCCCTGACCGTATCCCTGCGTCCTGTGGCCCGTTTCTACCCCGCCGAGGAACACCACCAGGATTATTACAGGAAAAACGCCGTGCGCTATGACGCCTACCACCGGGCCTCGGGACGCGGACCGTACCTGGAATCGGTCTGGGGCCGGTCCGGCCCCCAGGGTTCCTCCGGCGGCCAAGCCGGCCCGCCTTCCGGATACGTCCGTCCGGCTGACGACGAACTGCGCCGGCGCCTGTCGCCCCTGGCCTTCGCGGTGACCCGGAAAAACGCCACCGAGCCGCCCTTCGACAATGCCTACTGGAACGAAAAAAGGCCCGGCCTGTACGTGGACGCGGTCTCCGGAGAACCGCTTTTCAGTTCCCGGGACAAATTCGACTCCGGGACCGGATGGCCGAGCTTCACCCGGACCGTAGACCCCGGCGCCGTGGTCGAACGCGAGGATTCCAGCCTGTTCCAGGCGCGCATCGAGGTGCGCAGCGCCCTGGCCGACTCGCATCTGGGCCATGTCTTCGACGACGGACCCGCGCCGACCCGGAAGCGCTACTGCATCAATTCCGCGGCATTGCGGTTCATCCCCCTGGAGGAGATGGCCGGTGAGGGATACGGCGGACTCGTTGCCCGGGTCGCTCCGTAACCAGGCGGCCCGTCCGACTCAAATCCATTTCTTCAGCTTGAAGAGCGTGAAAAGCCCGCCGGACATGAGCACCATGATCCCGATGGCCATGGGATAGCCCAAAGGCCAGGACAGTTCGGGCATGAACCTGAAATTCATGCCGTAGACCCCGGCCACGAAGGTCATGGGCATGAAAAGGGTGGAGATGAGCGTGAGCACCTTCATGATGGCGTTCAGGCGAAAGCTGATGGTGGACAGGTAGATGTCCACCATGCCGGTCACGATGTCCAAAAGTCCCTCCACCGTGTCCATGATCTGGATGACGTGCTCGTAGAGGTCGCGGAAATACAGCCGCGTCTCCGGGTGCAAAAGATCGCTTTCGCCCTCCGCCAGCCGGGAGACCACCTCCCGCAGGGGCCACACCGCCTTGCGCAGATACACGGTCTCCCGCTTGAGCCTGTGGATGGCCTCAAGGTCCGCGGGCTCGGGATCGGCCAGGAGCTTGTCTCCCAGGTCCTCGACATCCTCGCCCAC
>JBMONM010000222.1:0-4907 GCA_049324675.1 Thermodesulfobacteriota bacterium | reverse complement strand
GGCTGCCGCGCCGGACGCCTTCGCCCGAGATCGCCATCACCGCATGGCGCAAGACAGCGCATGCGCGGACAGGATAGCCAAAAGCGTCTTTTTTGAAAACGGCTTGGGCAGATGTTCCGTGCATCCCGCATCCAGTGCCCGTTGCCGGTCCTCGGGGAACGCGCTGGCGGTCAGGGCCACGATGGGCACGGGGGGCCTGCCGCTTTCCCGCTCCAGACGGCGCATGACACGGGCCACGTCGTAGCCGTCGCGGTCCGGCATGACCATATCCAGAAGAACAACCTGATAGTCTCCCGTGGCGAACAGCTCAAGCGCCTCCCGGCCGTTGGCGGCCTCGTCGGTCCGGACGCCCGTGTCGGCCAGGGACAGCTTGACCAACTCCCGGTTGCTCTGGATGTCGTCGACCACCAAAAGCCGCAGGCCGTCCAGGCTGCGCTTCGCGCCGGTCGGGGCCGAGGCGTCCTCTCCGGCCCCCTGTTCCGCCGTCCGGCCGGGGTTCGTCCGTCCGGCCGCGTCGCCGATCGTCTCCAGGCGGACCGTGAACCAGACCACGATTCCCGCCCCAGGCCGGTCCCTGATGCCGATCTCCCCGCCCATGAGTTCCACAAGCCGCTTGGCGATGGGCAACCCCAGGCCCGTGCCGCCGTATCTGCGGCCGATGCCCCGTTCGGCCTGCACGAATTTCTCGAACACGGCCTCCCGACGGTCGGGGGCTATTCCGATCCCGGTGTCGGCGCAGGAAAAAAGGAGCAGCACGTGTTTCGGCTCCCGAAGCAGCATCTCCACCGAAAAATCCACCGTCCCCTCGGCTGTGAACTTTACCGCGTTTCCCAGCAGGTTGGTGGCCACCTGGGTCAGCCGGACCATGTCGCCGCGAAGCATGCGGGGCACCTCCCCGGCGGCATGGCAGGACACGGTCAGCCCCTTGGCCCGGCAGGCGTCGCGGTAATAGTCGGCGACCTTTTCCAGCAGCTCGTCGAGGTTGAAGTGCTCGACGTACAGTTCCACCTGTTCGGACTCCAGCTTGGAGATATCCAGGATGTCGTTGATGATGCGCAGCAGATCCGAACCCGCGCCGCAAAAAATATCCACATACCGCCGTTGCAGGTCGTCAAGCTGCGTTTCCCGCAGCAGGTCGGCCATGCCCAGGATGGAGTTCATGGGCGTGCGGATCTCGTGGCTCATGTTGGCCAGAAACTGGCTTTTGGCCAGACTGGCGGCCTCGGCGGCCTCCTTGGCCCGGCACAGTTCCTCCTCCATGGCCTTGCGCTCGGTGATGTCCACCACCAGGGACAACAGGCACTTGCGGCCACCGAAGTCCACGGCCGCGGCGGAAAAAAGGCCCTGGCGGATATGGCCGTCCTTGCGGCGAAACGTGACTTCGCGGTTGGAGAAGAGCTGTATCTCGTCGAGTTCGGCCACGAGGTGCGCGCGCAACGCACGACCGCGCCAGATGCCCAAATCCACCGAGGTTCTGCCGAGGACCTCCTCCCGGGTGAAGCCCGTGGTCTGGACAAAGGCCTCGTTGACGTCCAGGTAGCGGCCGTCGCTCCATTCGCTGATGGCGCTGGCCACGGGGCTGAGGCGGAAGATGCGGGAAAAGCTCTCCCGGCTCTCGCGCAGGGCCTCCTCCATTGCGATCCTGGCGCTTACGTCCCGGGACACGGTGATGAACCCGGGCGGCGGTCCGGGAATCGCCGCGACCGTGGCCTCCAGCCAGAGCCAGGAACCGTCCGCGTGCCGGGCCCGGACGCGGGCGGTGACCGTGCCGGGGTGGCTCTGCAATTGGGCGAAAATGGCCAGGGCCTCCTGCATGTCGTCCGGATGCAGAAAGGAGAAAACCGAAAGGCCCAGGGCCTCGTCCGGGTCGTATCCGAGAAGCTTCGTGGCCACGGGCGAGATATAGACCAGTGAACCGTCCGGGGCATGCCGCAGGATCATGTCCGTGGATTGCTCGGCCAGAACGCGGTAGTTTTGCTCGCTTTCGCGAAGCGCCGTTTCCATGCGCATCTGCTCGGTCATGTCCCGGCCGTAGATGGCCAGGCGCGGCGGGCCGCCTTGCGGTTCCGGGATGGGAATGATGGTGGATTCGTAGTGGCGGTCGTTGCGGCTGTCCTTGACCACGATCTTGCGTCCGGAGCCCTGGGCCTGACGATAGCAGCCCAGGCGGCGCGCGGCCGTATCCGGGTCGTAGAACCCGAGGACGTCCCGGCCGAGCATCTCCTCCACGGTTCTTCCGAAGCGCTTCGCCCCGGTGCCGTTTATGGCCAGGATGCGGTACCGGCCGTCCAGAAGCAGGACGGACTCCGGGGTGGCCTCGAAAAGCGCCTGTATAAAATCCGAATCGCACCGGGACGTCGCGACGCCCGGTTCCACGCGGTTTTCAATGCTCACATCGAATCCTTTTCCGGAGTCCGCCTCCGGGCGCGGGCCAACGCCGTGCAGAGTGCCTCGAGTTCCACGGGCTTGGCGATATAGTCGTCCATCCCGGCCTCGAGAAAATGCTCGCGGTCGCCCCTGAGGGCATGGGCGGTGACGGCCGCGACAAACAGGCCGGCCACCTCGGGCCGCGTCGAGTTCCGGATGCGCCGGGCGGCCTCCAGGCCGTCCATGCCGGGCATCTGGATGTCCATGAGCACGGCGTCGAAGGGCCGGCTGTCCAGCAGGTCCAAACCCTCGCGGCCTCCGGCGGCTCCGACGGCTTCGCAGCCCAGTCGTTCCAGAAGCTTGATGGTCGCCAGCCGGTTCAGGTCGTCGTCCTCCACCACGAGCACGCGGAGGCCCGCGAGGGAACATGCCGTCCGGCCGTCGGCCGTTTTCCCCGTACCGGACGCCGTGGCCTGCGCGACAGGGCCTTTCTTTCCGGTCGAAACCGCCTTTCCCGGCGCCATGGCCCCTGAGGAGGGGGGAACAGGGGGAAGGACAGGCGTTTTCCGGTGGTTTTCAGGCTTTCCCACGGACTGTTTCAGGCGCACCCGGACCACGATCCGCGTCCCGCGACCCTCCTCGCTTTCAATGACGATAAAGCCGCCCATGGCCTCGGCCAGCCTCTTGACGATGGGCAGTCCCAGGCCCGTGCCCCGGCGTTGGTCGGCGGCTTCCCCGGACTGGCCGAAGGGTTCCAGGATGCGTTGCCTGTCCCGCTCGGGGATGCCGGAGCCGGTATCCTCGATCACCAGATCGAGGACCGTCCGGCCCGGTGTCTCGTCCTCGGGCCTTCGGTCCAGGCGCACCAGAATGCGACCGGCCGAGGTGAATTTGAGGGCGTTGCCCACCAGGTTGAAGAGTATCTGCCGCACCCGCCCCTCGTCCCCGCGCACCCATTCCGGCACGTCGGGCGACATTTCCAGGACCAGATCGAGTCCACCCGCCCTCGTCTGGGGGCCGAAAAGCCCCTCGACCGCCACAAGCAGTCCGGCGGGCCGGAAATCCTCCTCGACCAGATCGATCCGGCCGGCCTCGATCTTGGAGAAATCCAGGACCCCGCCGATGACGTCCAACAGGTTCCGGGCGGCGTCCAGGGCCGATTCCACATAATGGCGGTGCAGTGGCTCCAGGGGTTCGGACAACAGGAGTTGGAGCATCCCCAGGATGCCGTTTAAAGGAGTACGGATCTCGTGGCTCATGGTGGCCAGGAACATGCTTTTGCCCTGGCTGGCGCGTTCGGCCCTGTCCCTGGCCTCGGCCAGGTCGGCCTGGGCTTTTTTCAGCGGCGTGACGTCCACGAAAAGTCCCACCAGCCCGGCCACCTGGCCCGAGGCGTCCCGGTAGGCGGCCTTGTGGAAGACCACCTGGCGTTCTTCGCCGCCCGCCGCGAGGATCGTGGCCTCATAGGATTCGACGCCGCCCTGGGCCATGAGTTTCGCATCCTCGGCCACATGTCGCGCGGAAAACAGCGGATGCCCGGTCTCCGATGCGGCGTCGCCGCGTATCCCGGCCTCGGACTTGCCTACAAACGCGGCAAAGGCCTGGTTGCACCCGAGAAAACGCCCGGAACGGTCCTTGTGGTAGATGGGGATGGGCGCGGCCTCGATGAGGGTGCGGACAAAGGCGAGTTGCCGTTCCAGTTCGAGCCTGGCCGCGTCCCGTTCCTGTTCGCGCCGGGCCAGGGCCTCGGCCATCTCGTCGAAGTCCCTGGCCAGGGCCCCGATCTCGCCCCCGGAATACGTCAGGCCGGTCCGTGCCGCGGCGTGTCCTTCCTTGACCCGTCTGGCCGCCTGGGCCAGGGCCGACACGGGCCGGAAAATGACCCGGTGGGCGAAAAGGCCGGCGGCGGTCATGGCCACAAGCGCGGCCACGGCCAGGCCGGCCAGATGTTCGAGCAGGATGCGCCGCGGTTTTTCCAGGGCCTCATCCTCGGGCAGGCCCACGATCACGGTGGTGGCCGGGCCTGTGGCCTGATCATGATCGGGAAACATGCGTTTGAATCCGTAAATGCGGGGCTTCCCGTCCAAATCGGGCCCGGTGAACGTCCCCTCCAGGACGGTCTTGTCCAGATGCCCGCGAAGGTGGTCCGGAAGGGGTTCCCCGATCCATTGCGCGCCGGAATGGTTTCGGTAAAGAACCGTATCCCCGGCGTCCACCACGGTCAGCGTGGCGTTGGGAGGGAGATTGATCTTGGCGTAGACGCCGGCGTAGTATTCCAGATCGAGGGCCGCTCCGAGGATGAAATCCATGCGGCCCCGGCCGTCCCGGACCGGAAAGGCCATGGGCAGCGAGGCTTTCCCGGCCGAGCGGCTGATCAGATAACGGCCGATCACGAACGTCCCGGCCTTTTTGACCTCGTCGAACCATTCCCGGTCGGCGACATTGATGGGCTTGGCGGACGGCAGGGCGCATCCGAAAACCTGGCCGGACAGGTTGACGGCCACCAGGGTGGAGTAGAACGGGGTGTGTGCGTGCACCTC
>JBMONM010000221.1:0-4926 GCA_049324675.1 Thermodesulfobacteriota bacterium | reverse complement strand
GGCCCGACGACCGGCTGTCCGTGATCCTGGAGGCCGTCCGGTATGCCCCGATCCCGCCCGGTCCCGCCCCGGCGGACAGGCCCGGCAACCCGCCCGGCCACTCGTCGGGCAGGCTTCCCGGCCGGCTGGCCCTGACCTGGGACCTGCCGTCCTGGCGGCCTTCCACCGGCGACGAACTGGAATTTTCGGCCCGGGTGCGCCCGGTGGGCGGCTTCAAGAATCCCGGCGGCTACGACGCGGCCTTTTCCCGCCGCCTCCAGGGGGTGTTCCTGCGGGCCTACGCCCGGGGCGACGTGGTGCGCCTGATCGCGGCCTCGGACAGCCCCTTCCGGGGCCTGCGCGAATATGTGCGCCAGGGCATCGTCTCGGCCCTGCCCCGCCTTCCCGACCCCGGGGCCATTTCCGCCGGGCCTCCGGACGGCCCGGACGACCGCCTGGGGTCGCGGGACCGCCCCACCCCGGGCGGGGCCATGCTCCTGGCCCTTCTGACCGGCGACCGGTCCCTTTTGACCGGCGCGGATATGGATCTGGTCCGCCGGACCTCCCTGGCCCACGCCTTGGCCCTGTCCGGGATGCACGTGGGCTACGTGGCCGCGTTCGGCTGGCTTCTGGCCCGGCTGATCGGCCGGCTGCGGCCGGACATCCATCTGCGCCTGCCCCGGCACAAGCTGACCGTGGCCCTGGCCGCGCCCCTGGTCCTCGGCTACGTGTGGGTCGGCGGATTCTCCCCCACCCTTGTGCGGGCGACGCTCATGTTCGCCTGCTTCGGGCTGCTGGTCCTTTTGGATAAAAAACGAATCGTACTGGACGGGCTGTTTCTGGCCCTGGCCGTCATCCTCGCGGTGTCGCCGCTGGCGGCCCTGAACGTAAGCCTTGAGCTCTCGGTTTTGGCCGTGGCCGGGCTGGCCGTGTTCTGGCCCATGGGCCGGGCGCTCTTCGACCGCCTGCCCCTTCCCGAGCGCCTGCGGCCGGCGGCCCTGTGGGCGTTCGGCATCCTGTGGACCTCGCTTGCGGCCGAGGCGGCCATCCTGCCCCTTCTGGCCCTGGAATTCGGGGAAATAAGCCCCCATTTCTACCTCAACGCCGTGTGGCTGCCGGTGTTGGGGATCGTGGTCATGCCCCTGGGGCTGGCCGGGCTTCTGATCTCGCTCGTCTCCCCGTGGGCCGCCTCGTTTTTGTACCTCCCGGCGGCATACGCCTGCGACCTGCTTCTGGGGCTTCTGGCCTGGCAGGACGGCCTGGGGCTTCTCGGCGCGATCACCGTGCTGCGGCCCCTGTGGCCGGAGATCGTGGGCTACTTCGTCCTTCTCGCCGGGCTGGCCCTGTGGTGGCGCGCCCCCGGGGCGGACCGCCCGTCGCGGCGGGCCGTTTTGGGCCTGGGCTTGGCGCTGCTGATGGTCCCCGCGGCCTATCGGGGGCTGCTCGACCTTTCGGACCGGACCAGCCTGACCATGCTCGACGTGGGCCAGGGCCAGGCCCTGGTGGCGGATGTCCCGGGCGGCCGGCGCATCCTGGTGGACGGCGGCGGCGGGACCATCGGCGCGTTCGACATGGGCCGGGCCGTGACCGGCCCGGCGCTGACCTACGGCCGACCGCCCGAACTGACGGGCATGATCCTGACCCACGGCCACGCCGACCACGCCCAGGGGCTCGTCTGGCCGCTCGCGCGCTTCGACGTGGGCTTTTTCGGAGAGAGCGCCTCGCCCGACGCCGGAGAGCCGGACCCGGCCCTGCGGGCGGCCCTGGCCGCAACGGGACTGCGCCCCGGGGCGCTTGCGGCCGGGGACAGGATTGACTTCGGAGACGGCATCTCCCTTGAGGTCCTGCATCCGCCGACGGAGTTCCGGGGCGGGGCCAACGACGCCTCGGTGGTCCTGCGGCTGGTCAAAAACGGCCGGGGGCTGGCGCTTCTGTGCGGGGACATCGAGAAAAAGGCCATCCGCGCGCTTCTGGAATCGGGCCGGGACCTGACGGCCGAGGTGCTGGTCCTGCCCCACCACGGCTCGGCATCGAGCGTCAGCCGGGCGTTTTACCGGGCCGTGCGGCCCCGGGCGGCGTTTATCAGTTGCGGTGAGTTCAACCGGTTCCGCTATCCGTCGGACAAGGTCCTGCGGGAGTTGTCCAGGCTCGGCTGCCCGGTCTACGTCACGGCGGCCCGGGGGGCGGTCACGGCGGTCTGGAACGGGGCCGGGCCGGCCCGGATCACCAGCTTTGCCGGAACGCCCCTCCGACCGCCCCGTCCGCCCTTCTCTGTCGGCGTTCAGAACCCCCCTCAATAATTCAGCAATCCGTTATCCATACATTATCGTTTGATTTTCATCGGGAAACCGCCCCGGCCACCCCGCGCGACGGGCCAATCCGTATTATCATTATTTTATTGATATCATTGTGTTAAATCAACAGATATAGCGATCCGGACACCACCGCACGCCTTGCCGAATTCTTCGTATATTCAATATATATATTTACTCACGTATATATTTTGGGTAAAAATTTTTCATCATCCTCTCCCGATCCCGAATGCCGCCATGGGCCGGCCGGGCACCGCTTCCCATGGCCACACCGTGTCGAACACCGCGTTCAACCGAAGGAGGGCCGCATGTCCATCCCAGATTGCCGCCGGGTTCATTTCCCCCGTATCACGCTCCTTTTTATGCTGCTTCTCCTGCTGCCAGGCTGCGCCATCCTCAACGAAGGAGCGATCAACTACCGCAAGCAAAAATTCACGCCGGCGGGCGCAGCCGCCCAGGACAACCTGGAGCTGGTCAAAAAGTTCGACACCGAGCCCAACAAGGACAAGGCCATCCTGTCCTCGCGCGAAGACGTCATGTCCATCCACCTGACCCAGGGGTTCATCAAAGACTTCACCGAACTCGCGCTCTTTGGCGGCCGCCGGGGCGAGATCGCCATCGTGGTCAACGTCTCGTCCCTCAAGGATGCCGAGATGAACTTCCAGGGCACGGCCCTCAATTCCGGGCGGCTGGTCTACTACGATGACGACGTGCGCAAAAACCAATACCTCAATTTCGCCTACATCCCTGTTTACGGCCCGGTGAAATACGACGGCTACCCTCTGGCCATGCAGATCTACATCATCGAGATGGACGCCGGTGACTCCAAGCTCAAGCCCCTGCTGCAGACCATGGCCTCCATCGGCTCCTCCCTCTACGCGCCGGCGGCCCCGATCCTGTCCCTGCTCGATTCCCTCGGGTCCGCGATCTTAAGCGGCAACACCGACGACATCATCATGTGCTACCATATGACCTTCTATCCCAACACCGGGGAACTCGAAGCGGGCTATCCGGTCCTGGAGACCGGCAATTACGTCCTGGTGCGCCGGGAAAACCGCAACGAGGGGCCGGCGCAGCAAGGGGAAGGCCCCCGCTTCGACTGGGACCGGGTGACGATCGACCCCAAGGAGGGAAGGCTCGTGTGGGCCGACAACCCGAAGATGTTCTTCACGGATGAAACGTATCTGGTGTTCCAGGTGCAACGCGGTTTCCCGGCGGGCGCCCCGACACAGACGACCACGTATGCGAGCCTGCGAACGGCATTGAACCAGGCGGCCCAAGAGTCCGGCCAAAATCTGGCCGACGCGGTGAAGGGCTATGCCGCCGAGATCATCAATACCTCCATCTACAACGATCTGCATAGCAAGATACGGGAGATCATCAACTCCGGCTGCATAACGGACGAGGCAACGAGATACTTAGCCTGGAATTTCGTTTCCGATTTCACAACCCAGATCAACAGAATGGACAGCGAGAATGAAAAGGAAAAAATCGGGACGTTGACCGCCGTCCAGAAGACACGTTTGCTGTCCCTGCTCAGCGAGGCCAGCGGCATGACCACGGATGCCCTGACGACGGCTCTTGAAAACTACGAAACGCAAAAGACCATCGTGAACGCCATTGTGGCCAAGAAAAAGGGCACGGTGAAGACAACCTCGTGATCGTTGCGGGAAGGCCGTCCGCCCGAAAACGGCGCTCCGGCCCACAGGAAAGGTCCGGCCAGCGCTGCGGGATTCCAAAGGGCGAAGCCCTTTGGCCGCCGGAGGCATCTCCCCTGACGGCCTCCGCGAGCGTTCGCCGCCCGCCCCTTGGCACGCAAAAACGCCCCCGCGCCATATCCGGCGCGGGGGCGTGGATTGTCTGGCGCGCCCGGGAGGACTCGAACCCCCGACCAAGAGCTTAGAAGGCTCCTGCTCTGTCCACCTGAGCTACGGGCGCGCGGCGAAACTTGATATCTAATCAACCCCGGCCGCCACGGTCAAGGCCGCAGGCCCGCGGCGGGAAAACCGGCCCGGGAACCGCGCGGTCCCCCGTCGCGGCTTGACACGCCCCCCGGGCGCGCGCATTGTGCACGAATTCAAAACACCCGTTTCCATCGGAGAACCGGCATGCTCCTCAAGGTCCTCGGCTGTTCCGGATCGGATCTCCCGGGCCATCATCTGACCTCCTTCCTGGTCAACGACACCATCCTGCTCGACGCCGGCTCGGTCACGTCCTCCCTGGATTTGTCCCAACAATCCAAGATCACGGATATTTTCGTCACGCACGCCCATCTCGACCACATCAAGGACATCCTTTTCCTGGCCGACAACCTGATCGAGTTCTTCGCCGGGACCCGGCGTCCGCCCGTGCGCATCCACGGCCTCGCGGACGTGTTGCACAGCATCGCCGAGCACCTCTTAAACGACACCATCTGGCCCGATTTCACGGTCATCCCGCAAAACGCGCCGGTCCTGGCCTACCAGCCCCTCGCGCCGGGGGAGGCAATCCAGGTCGCGGGCCTCAACGTGCTCACCTGTCCGGTCAACCACGCCCGGGCCGCCTCGGGATACGTGCTGTGGTCCGACGCCGGAAGGCACAACGTGGCCTACACCGGCGACACCGGCCCCAACGGGCCATGGTGGGACTTCCTGAA
>JBMONM010000220.1:0-4945 GCA_049324675.1 Thermodesulfobacteriota bacterium | reverse complement strand
GCGTTCCTCCACAAGCCCAAAGGTCCGTTGCAGCTTGGCCCGCATGTCGGCGGGCAAGGCTTCGAACTCTTCCACGGCGTGTCCGTTGATAAATTCGACCGTCCATCGGCTCATGTCTTTTATAGCCTTTGATTTATAAATGTCAAGGCGTCGAGCTATCGTTCCCCAAGGCGCTCCACGGTCCCCGTGGCCGCCGCCGCGCGCATGCCGGTCTCCAGCGCCATGACCGCCCGGCGCAGGGTGTCCGGTGAGAGATGCGCGTAGCGTTGCACCATGGCGAAGGACTGGTGGCCCATAACCACGAGGTCGGGTGTTCGAATCACCCCCGGGGAGCCACGACAATCATGGGGTGAGGTCGATACGGCCTACCCCTTTTTGCGTTGTGGTTGAATCGGTCCCGCCCTGGTCCCCGCCAGTGTAGAATGAGGGGAGCGGCAATGGCGGGCTCTTCCGGCCAGCGACGCGCCAGCCCATCCTACAAAAACACCTTGTACCCGACGCCAAGCGCCGTCCCCAGCCGCTTGGCCATGGCCTTGCCGATGGGACGCTTGCCGTTCTCCATCTCGGAGATGTGGCGGGCGGGGATGTTTCCCCTGGCCGGCGGCAGGCCCGTCCTACAGGGCGGCCGCGTAGATGGCGGCCACGTCCTTATCCGTGGGACAGCGCGGGTTGGTCAGGCCGCAGGCGTCCTTCTGGGCGTTGGCGGTCATGATGGGGATGTCCTCGGCCCGGACCTCCTTGCCGTAGCGCTTGCCCAGTTCGATCAGCCCGGAGGGGATGCCGACGTCGGTGGACAGCCGCCTGATCTCCTCCAGGGCCACCTCGGCGGCGTCGCGCTTGGACATGCCCGTCACGTCGGCCCCCATGATCTCGGCCATCCTGGCGAACCGCTCCACCCTGGCGATGAGGTTGAACTTCTCCACATGCGGCAGCAGGATGGCGTTGCATTCGCCGTGGGGCAGGTCGTAGAAGCCGCCGAGCTGGTGGGCCATGGCGTGGACATGCCCCAGCGAGGCGTTGTTGAAGGCCATGCCCGCCAGGTACTGGGCGTAGCACATGGCGTCGCGGGCCTCCAGGTCCTGGCCGTTGGCCACGGCCGGACGCAGGTGCCTGAAGACCAGCTCGATGGCCTTCTCGGCGCAGGCGTCGGTGACGGGCGTGGCGATGGTGGAGACGTAGGCCTCCACGGCGTGGGTCAGGGCGTCCATGCCGGTGGCGGCGGTGAGCGCGGGCGGCATGCCGACCATGAGCAGCGGATCGTCCACGGCCACGGTCGGGGTCACGTGCCAGTCCACGATGGCCATCTTCACTTTGCGGGACAGGTCGGTGATGATGCAAAAGCGCGTCATCTCCGAGGCCGTGCCCGCCGTGGTGTTCACGGCCACATAGGGCGGCAGGGGCTTTTGCGACTTGTCGACGCCCTCGTAGTCGTGGATTTTTCCGCCGTTGGACACCACCAGGCCGATGCCCTTGCCGCAGTCGTGGGCCGAGCCGCCGCCCAGGGTGATCAGGCTGTCGCAGGTGTTTTTCGTGTAGAAGGCGACTCCCGCGTGGACGTTTTCGTCGGTGGGGTTGGGGATGGTCTCGTCGAACACGGCGTATTTCAGTCCGGCCTTGTCCATCAGGGCCGCGACATGCTTCAGGATTCCCGCCTTGACGATGCCCCTGTCGGTGACGATGAGCGGCTTTTTGCCGCCGATGGAGCGTATCTTGGCGGGGATCTCGTTGGCCGCGCCGATGCCGAAAAGCGTGATCGTGGGGATGAAAAAGCCGTAGACCTGTTCGCGGATGTTCATGGCGCACTCCATGGGGTTGGGATTTCGCGGGGGCTGTCCGTATGCGGTGCCGGGTCCGGAAAACCGCATGGCGAAGGTTTTCGATCTCATACCTCCATAACGCCATCCCGGGGCGTCGGCAACGGTTCAGTGCGGTCGCGCGCGACAGAGCAACGGCCCGCCTCCATGGAGGAGACGGGCCGTTTCGCGGTGGCGGCGGAAGGCGGCCGGTCAGACGTGGGAGGTCGGGCACAGCCCCATGGCCTTGACGCTTCCGGCCATGGAGGCCGAATCCTCTTCCGCCAGGGTCTTGGCCGCCAGATCGCGCACCAGGGATACCTGTCCGACCAGCCGTTCCAGCTCCCTGCTCGCATTTTGCACCTGGTCGTACACCTCCTGGGAGTTGTCGGTGACGTTCATGGCGCACATGTTGATCTCGAAGCTGGAGGCGCATTGCTGCTCGGCCCGGTGGGCGATGTCGTCGATCCCCCGGGCGGCGGAGACCATGGCCTCGGCTATGGCCGCAAAGGACGCCTCCACGGAGACGACCAGGCCGCAGGAGGACGCGATGTCCTCGTTGGTCGCGGCCATGGCGTCCACGGCCCGCCGGGAACAGGCCTCGATGGCCTGGACCGCCGCGCGCACCTCCCGGGTGGCGGTGATGGTCTTTTCCGCGAGTTTGCGGACCTCGTCGGCCACCACGGCGAAGCCGCGTCCGGCCTCTCCGGCCCGGGCGGCCTCGATGGCGGCGTTGAGGGCCAGCAGGTTGGTCTGGTCCGCGATGTCGGAGATGATGCCGACCACGTTGCCGATGCTGCCGGCCTCGTTCACCAACTGGGCCAGGATGAGTTGCAGGTTGTCGTAGGAGGCCACCACCTTGTGCGTCACCTCGGCGGTCCGCTTGATGGTCCCGGCACCGTCCCGGGCCTGGCTTTCGGCCCCCAGGGCGGTCTTGGCGGTCTCGGCGGCCATGGTGGCCATCATGCGCACGTTGTCGGTCATTTCCTGCATGGCCTGGGCCACCTGACCGGCCTGATCCTTGGAATCGTGCATGGAGGCGACCAGGGAGACCAGGGATTGGCTGATTTCCCGGCCCGAGGCCTCGAGGGCGGCGGCGCCTTCCGTGATGCGGGCGTTGACGTCCCGCACGGCCGCCCGCGCCGCCTTGAGCCGGTCATAGTCCCGGGACGGCCCGGTCATGTCCTGGAAGAGGCAGAGCCAGCAGCCCTCGCCCACGTCGATTTCACGCATATCCACCCGGAACAGGGACTCCCCGCCTCCGGGACGGGAGAGGCGCAGGAAGGGGCCGTCATAGTTCCCGGAGCGCAGGTTTTCCCATGTCCCGGCGTTGGTCCGGGCGCAGAAGGCGTCCATCGCGTCCTGCTCCGGCATGGCCCGTCCCGCGCCCATGAGGGCGGCCATGGATTCGTTGCACCACGTCAGCCGCCCCGAACACACGACCGTCATGCACGGAAGCGGCAGGCGCGCCAGGAGATTCAGGGCGCGGCCCCGCTCCTCGCGCGCGTCGCCGAGGTATTTGTCCAGACGGTGCACCAGTTGGTCGGGTTCGGCCTCGGGGGGAAACGCCCCGGCGGGCAGAAGCGCCTGTATTTTCCCCAAAAGGTCGGAGATGGCCCGGCGGTTGGCGATAAAGCTGACCACGATGGCCGCGACGCTGGCCATGGCCAGGAAGGGAGCCGCCGAGCCCCACGGCCCGTCGAGAAATCCCGTCGCGCCCGTCGTGACGACCAGAACGATGGCTGCGGCAGCCGCAGAGAGGGAGAGTCCACGTTCCATGGCCGATCAGACGACCCCGGCTTTGTTGAGGAAGGGGCTGTATTTCTTGTCCGTGCCCTTGATGTGGTTCACCAGCCAGTTGGAAAGGAAGTTCAGGATATCCATGGACATGGCACACTTTCCGGACTTGAGGTCCTGTTCCACGGCCACGACCTTGGCCACGAACTTGTCGTGCTCGGACTTGTGCGCCGGGTAGTCCGGATAGCCGTGGGTCTTCATGTGCCGCTCTTCCGTGGCGAAATGGCTGGCGGCGTATTTCTTCATTTCCTCGACGATCTGCATGACGATGGCATCGGCCTTGCCCTCCTTCATGGCGCTGTGCAGGCGATTGACCATGTCCACCAGCTTTTTGTGCTGGTCGTCGATTTCACGGATATTTACCGAAAGACGATCGTTCCATTCGAGAAGGGCCATGGAGAACCTCCTTGCGATTCAAGTTTTCAGAAAGTTCAACAGGTTACATAAGTTGGACAAGTAAGACCCGATTTATCCTAATTCAAAGGGCTTGCCAAGCGCGGATTTGTCGCCGAAGCGTCAACAAACAGAAATATAACGTTTTATTTATGAAAAAAATGTGCGGGGCGTCAGCCGCGGATGTTTTTCTGCGGGAGTCGGAGGGAAAAACGGCGAACCCGGGAGGGGGGCGTTTTTGCCGTCATGGCGGAAAAAGGTTGTCGTGGCGGGACGATCGTGACAGATGACGGGGCGTGCCGTTTGGCCGTCCGGTGGTGAGGGTCCGGGAATCCCGGATGCCGGGACGATGCCCTGTCCGACCTTTACGGAGAGTGACCGCGCCATGATTCGAAGCGACTGGAACAGGGCCGACCTGATCGTGCCCATGGTCATGACCCTGACGGCCATCGCCACCATCTACGCCCCCCAGCCGCTCCTGCCGCTTCTGGCCGAGGAATTCCACCTCGGGATGGCCACGGCCGCCCTGACCGTGACGGCCACGCTCCTGCCCCTGGCCGCCGGACCGCTTTTGTACGGCTATCTGCTCGAATCGGTCTCGACCCGAAAGACCATGGTGGTTTCTCTGTCCGTTCTGGCCGCCACCCAGGCCGGATTGGCCCTCGCGGACTCCTTCGGGGTGTTTCTGGCCCTGCGTTTCGTCCAGGGGATGAGCGTCCCGGCGCTTCTGACGGCGCTTATGACCCATGTGGCCGCCTCGGCCAGACGGGAACGGGTCCATGCGGTCATGGCCGCCTATATCGCGGTCACCACCCTGGGCGGATTTTCGGGCCGCTTTTTCGCGGGGCTCACGGCGGCCGAGTGGGGGAGGCGCGTTCCCTTCGCCATTCTGGCGGCCATGCTGTGCGTCTGCCTGGTCCTGGCCCGGACCCTGTCCGCCGACGCCCGGACCGGGTTCGCCA
>JBMONM010000219.1:0-4958 GCA_049324675.1 Thermodesulfobacteriota bacterium | reverse complement strand
CGTCCACGGCCCCCATGCCGGGGGCGGCGGAGGCGGGGGATACCAGGGTTGGGCGTAGACCGGGCCGACCCCGACGAAGAACGGGATGTCGATGGTCAGGGCCCAGGCCTCCACGCCGCCTAGGGAAAAGAGCAAAAACGCCAGGGCGCAGATGCCCGTGATGCGACTCATGGAGGCCTCCTGTCGCGGCGGTGGCCGGGCGGGGGCGTTCCCGCCTGGACGCCCGCCGACGCTGTCGTTTGGACGCCCGCCTGGAACCGGGCATGGGGCCGGCATGTGCGCACAGGCGTTTGTTTATTATGTGCATTGTAACCATTTCGGGTCCGATGACAACCGGGGAAAGTCCGGCCACGGCCGGTTTACAAAGCCCCGGGCAGGTTCTAAGACGGACCATGACCCGGACGCCGTTCGTCCAAAGCGGTCTGCATCGCGCCGGCCCAGGATCATGGACATGCCCGAACGCCTCTTCCACGCCGCCCCCGGGAAACACGCCGCCGTGCTCCTGGCGGACTCCGAGGACCTGCCCCGGTCCCTTTTGGCGCGCATGCTCCGGCGCCGTTTCGCCGTGGTCCTGGAGGCCGAGAACGGGGTCGAGGCCCTGGCCATGTACGGCCGCCACCGGCCGGACATGGTGGCGGCCAAGGTCAGGCTGCCCGGTCTCGACGGGGCCGGTCTGGCCATGACCGTGGCCGGGATCGACCCCCGGGTCCCGTTTTTTCTCATGGGCTCCCCGGCGCAGATCACCTCCCTGCTCTCCACCCTGTCGCTGCCGTCGGTGCGCTTCGTGCCCACTCCGGCCGACCCGGAGCGGCTGATGGAGCTTTTCGAGGACGCGGCCCGGGTGGTGGTCCTGCGCCGTCATGCCGGGGAATCCGAACGGCTGGTGCGGTTTTTTCTGGACGCCTCGCCCCATCCCCAGGCCATTTTTTCCAAAAGCGGGCTGGAATACGTCAATCGGGGGCTGCTCATGTTCATGGGCTTCGTGTCCTTCCACGAGTTCCAGGCCTCGGGGCTGGACCTCGGGGATTTTCTGCGCGACGGCGAGACCCCCCTGGCCGATCCGGCCCGTTTCGCCCGGGAGATATTGGACGATCCCCTGGACCGGGAGCACGTCCTGGCCATCCGGCACCCGCGCCATCCGGATCGGCCCGCCCACGTGTTCCAGGCCGCGGCCGCGCGCCTTCCGGATTCGGAGCGGATCATGCTCACCCTGACCGATATCACCGAATTGGAGTACGAGAAGCGGGACCTGATCGACCTGGCCACGGTGGACCCGCTGACCCGGGCCTTCAACCGCCGCAAACTCGCGGACATCCTGGCCGGGGAGACCTCCCGGGCCAAACGTTACGGCACGCCCCTGGCGGTGATCCTTTTGGACATCGACCATTTCAAGCGGGTCAACGATACCTACGGCCACGACGCGGGGGATGCGGTCCTGGTGGAGATGGCCCGGCTGGTCATGGGGCTTTTGCGCGAGAGCGACCGTCTGGCCCGGTGGGGCGGGGAGGAGTTCCTGGTGGTGGTCCCCGGGGTGGGGATCGAGGGGGGGATGGATCTGGCCGGGCGGCTGAGGCAGGCCGTGGCCGGGAACGCCTTTCCGGGTGTGCCCGGGGTGACCGCCAGCTTCGGGGTGGCCGAATACCGGCCGGGCGAGGCCGTGGAGTCCCTGGTGAAACGGGCCGACGCGGCCCTGTACCGGGCCAAGGCCGGCGGGCGAAACCGCGTGGAGGGGGAGACGCCGCCGGACGCGGCCGGGCCCGCCGTCGATTGACAGCCGCCCCCCCCGACCCTATGTAGCCGCCATGGATCACATCGACCGCGACATCCTGTCCGAAATCCAGTCCGGCTTTCCCCTGTGCGCGCGCCCTTACGCCGCCATCGGCGCAAAGGTCGGGCTGACCGAGTCCGAGGCCCTGGCCCGGGTCCGGGCGCTCAAGCAGAAAGGGGTCATCCGGCGCATCGGGGCCAGCTTCCAGTCGCGCAAGCTCGGGTTTTCAAGCACCCTGTGCGCGGCCCAGGTCCCCGAGGACCGGCTGGAGGCCTTCGTGGCCGAGGTGAACCGCCATCCCGGGGTGACCCACAACTACCTGCGCGCCCACCCCTACAACGTCTGGTTCACCCTGATCGGCCCGGACGCGGACAGCATGCGGGCCACGCTTGCGGCCATCACCGGGGCCACGGGCACCCCGGTCCTGAATCTTCCGGCCGAGAAGCTGTTCAAGATCAAGGTCGATTTTTCCATGAAAAAGCCCGCTGTTGACCCGGCGTCCCAACCCGGCTAGCATCCTTCGCCCGCCGACGCGCCGCACCGGCGCGGGGCGCATATCCGAAATACAGCCTCCCCCGGCCTCTCGGCTGTCCCCGATCATTTCGCCGCGCCTGCGGCCATTCCGGAGGCACAAGGAGATACGCATGTTCAAGGCCATCGCCAAAAAAATACTGGGGTCGCGAAACGACCGGTTCCTCCGGAGCCTCGCCCCCCTGGTGGACCGCATCAACGGTCTCGAAGCGGCCATAAAACCGCTCACCCAGGAGGAAATGCAGGCCCGCGTAGCCGCCTTCCGCCAGGAGGTCCAAAACGGCCGTCCCCTGGACGAGCTTCTGCCCGAGGTCTTCGCCCTGGTCCGGGAGGCCTCGCAGCGCGCCCTGTCCATGCGCCACTTCGATGTCCAGCTCATCGGCGGCATCACCCTGCACCAGGGCAAGATCGCGGAGATGAAGACCGGCGAAGGCAAAACCCTGGTGGCCACCCTGCCCGTGGTCCTCAACGCCCTCACCGGAAAGGGCGTGCACCTGATCACGGTCAACGACTACCTGGCAAAGCGCGACGCGGCCTGGATGGGAAACATCTATAATTATCTCGGGCTCACCGTGGGGGTCATCGTGCACGGCCTGTCCGACCAGGAGCGCCAGGCGGCCTACGGTTCGGACATCACCTACGGCACCAACAACGAGTTCGGTTTCGACTATCTGCGCGACAACATGAAGTTCTACAAGGAACAACTCGTGCAGCGCGACCTCAACTACGCCATCGTGGACGAGGTGGACTCCATCCTCATCGACGAGGCCAGGACCCCGCTGATCATCTCCGGTCCGGCCGAGGAGTCCACGGCGCTGTATACGCGCATCGACGCCATCATCCCGTCCCTGAAGCTCGACACCCACTTCACCCTGGACGAGAAGGCCAAGAGCGTGCTCATCAGCGAGGAGGGCGTGGCCCGCTGCGAGCAGATCCTCGGGGTGGAAAACCTCTACGATCCGGCCAACGTCAGCCTCCAGCACCACGTCCTGCAGGGCCTTCGCGCCCATCATCTGTACCAGCGCGACGTGGACTACATCGTCAAGGACGGCCAGGTGGTCATCGTGGACGAGTTCACCGGCCGGCTCATGCCCGGCCGCCGCTACAGCGACGGCCTGCACCAGGCCCTGGAGGCCAAGGAAGGGGTCAAGGTGGAGGCCGAGAACCAGACCCTGGCCTCCATCACCTTCCAGAACTACTTCCGCATGTACGGCAAGCTTTCGGGCATGACCGGCACGGCCGACACCGAGGCCGTGGAATTCAAGCAGATCTACGACCTGGAGGTCATCTCCATCCCCACCCACCGGGACATGATCCGCAAGGACTTCCCGGACCTCATCTACAAAAGCCAGCAGGACAAGTTCAAGGCCATCGCCGCCGACGTCAAGGAGCTGCACAAGAAGGGCCAGCCCGTCCTGGTGGGCACGGTGTCCATCGAGAAGTCCGAGCTTTTGTCGAACCTGCTCAAGAAGGAAGGCGTGCCCCACGACGTCCTAAACGCCAAGCAGCACGAGAAGGAGGCCGAGATCGTGGCCCTGGCCGGGCAGAAGGGCCGGGTGACCATCGCCACGAACATGGCCGGCCGGGGCACGGACATCGTTTTGGGCGAGGGCGTGGTGGACCTCGGGGGCCTGCACATCCTGGGCACGGAGCGCCACGAGTCCAGGCGCATCGACAACCAGCTCAGGGGCCGTTCCGGCCGCCAGGGCGACCCCGGCTCGTCGCGCTTCTATCTGGCCCTGGACGACGACCTGATGCGGCTCTTCGGTTCGGACCGCATCGCCGGGATCATGGACAAGCTGGGCATGCAGGAGGGCGAGGCCATCGAGAACCGGCTGGTCACCAAGGCCATCGAGAACGCCCAGAAACGGGTCGAGGCCCACAATTTCGACATCCGCAAGCAGCTTCTGGACTACGACAACGTCATGAACCAGCAGCGCGAGGTCATCTATTCCCTGCGCCGCGAGGTCATGATCACCGAGGCCCCCCAGGACCTGATCGAGGACTGGATCGACGAGCTTCTGGACGAGGTTTTCGAGCCTCTGGCCTCTTCCAAGGGGGACCACGACCCCGAGGAACTGGAGGCGGCCGCGGCCCGGCTGGAGGAGGTGTTCGCGGTCCGGACCGAGGTGAAAACCGGGGACGCGTCGGAAAAGGAGGCCGTCCGCCGGGCCATCGCCGACCGTCTGGAGGTGCTCAAGGCCGGGGCCGGGGAGCATTACCGGGAAATCGCGCGATATTTCCTCCTGGAGAGCCTGGACCGGAACTGGAAGGAACATCTGCTCGGCATGGACCACCTGCGCGACGGCATCGGGCTCCGCGGCTACGGGCAGAAGGACCCCAAGCAGGAATACAAGCGGGAGGGCTTCGCCCTGTTCCAGGGGCTCATTTTCACCATCAAGGACGCCGCGGTGCGCGCGATATGCCGGGTGCGCATCAAGTCCGAGGTGCGCGAGGAGGAGTTTCAGCACAAGAAGGAGCCGGCCGGGGACATCCAGTACAGCGGCGGCGAGGCCGTCGAGCGCAGGAAGGAGCCAAAACGCCGGGAGGCCCCCAAGGTGGGGCGAAACGATCCGTGCCCCTGCGGCAGCGGCAGGAAATACAAGAAGTGCTGCGGCAAATAGCGGTCGCGGCCGCCCGGCCCGATCGAAGCGGGAAC
>JBMONM010000218.1:0-41220 GCA_049324675.1 Thermodesulfobacteriota bacterium | reverse complement strand
CATGACCCCGCCCGGCGGAGCAAGGGTGCGGGACGCGAAGCGCGATGAGGGTTTTTGAAGGGGGATCCAGGGGGGAAACTTTTTTCAAAAAGTTTCCCCCCTGGCCGCCGGAGGCATTCCTGTCCCCCTACGGTCCGGTCGGGGCCGGGCCGCGGCGGAAGGGCAGAAGGGCGTTCAATTCTTCGATGTACTCGCGTTCCAGGCGGTTGATTTCGGTGAGGTTGGCCCGGAAGACGCGGTCGAAGCGGGGATCGCGGTGCAGGTGCAGGCTTGTGGTCGGGATGGACACGAAGCCGCGCCGGGCCTTGTGTTCGCCGCCCATGCCCGGGTCGTAGAGCCGGATGCCCTGTTCGATGGCCCACTCGATGGGGGTGTAGTAGCACAGTTCGAAGTGCAGGAAGTCCACGTGGCGCGTGGCGCCCCAGTAGCGGCCGTTCAAGCGGTCGCCCTTGCGCACGAGCATGGCCATGGCCATGGGGTCGGGGCTTGAGTCCTGGAAGGCGGCCACAAAGGCCAGCCGGTCCCGGGGGAGCGAGGGCAGGGCGTCGAAAAAGTCAGGGGTCAGGTACCGGCAGCCGTAGTCCCCGAACTTGTCGTTGGTCGAGGAATAGAAGCGGTACATGGCCGGGCAGAGGTGGCCGGGGATGTCGCCTCCGGAGAACAGGCGGACCCGGATGCCGCGTTCGCGCAAGGATCGGCGCTCACGCAGGACGTTTTTCCGGCCCTGGCTGCCGAAGCGGGCCAGATAGTCGTCGAAGGTCCGGTAGCCCGGGTTTTCCCATATGTAGCCCTGGTGCAGCCATGAACTCATGCCCTGGTCGCGCATGATCGCGGCGAAACGCGGATCGACGAACAGAAACGAGATGCCCGAAAGCCCGTTGGTGGCGCACAGGCGCTCCAGGGCCTCCATGATCACCAGGCACATCCGGCGTTCGTCCTGGTCCGGGGCGGTGAGGAAACGGTATCCCGTGGCCGGTGTGAACGGCGAGGTCCCCAGGAGCTTGGGGTAGTAGGGCACGGCCATGCGTCTGGCCACTTCGGCCCACAGATGGTCGAAGACGAATTCCCCCTCGCCGTGGGCCTTGACGTACAGCGGGGCGGCGGCAACCAGCCGCGAACCGTCCAGGACCAGGACATGCACCGGAAACCATCCGGTGCGCATGGACACGCTGCCCGAGGTTTCAAGCAGGTTCAGCCACTCCCATTCCAGGAACGGCGTGGCCGCGGGCAGGGCCAGGGCGTTCCACTGGTCCCGGTCGATGTCGGCCATGGCCTTGCGGAAGGTGACGGCGTAGGTGGAGCGGCCTGCTGGAGAGCTCATGACGGTGTCCGGCCGGGCTTGAGGAAGATGGTGGTCCGCCATACTCCGTTTTCGTAGTCGCGGCGCTTCCAGGCGGCGGCGGCCTGAAAGACCGGGGCGTATTTCTCCCACTCGCTGTTGTCCAGGATGAGCCAGCCGCCGGGCCTGATCTTTTCCATGGCGTTTATGGCGCATTCCACCCTGGCCCGGCCGTCCACGAGTACGAAGTCGAAGTGCTCGTCGGGGTAGGACAGGATGTGGTCGAAATAGGCGGCGAACTCGGGCAGACGCGGCGCAAGCCCCAGGGATTTCCACACGGCCGGCCTCGGGGTGTCCACGGCGGTGGCGGCCCCGGGCGGAAGAAAGGTCAGGGTGACGTTCTCGGCCCGGGACCGCATAAGGAGGGCCGTCACCTTGCGCCGCCATTTTTCGTTGTGCTCCACGGTCACCAGGGAGGCCACGCGCCGGGAGAAAAAAAGCGTGCTGCGGCCGCTGCCGAACTCGAAACCGCGCATGTCCGGGCGCAGTCCGGCGCGCAGGAAGCGGACCGCCCCGGCGTTGATCCACGGATAGGCCGGATCGAGCATCTGGCGCGCCCGGGTGGGCAGGTAGAGCACGGCCCGGGCCAGCCGGCGCAGGCGTTGGGCCGGGGAGGTGGCGCGGGGAACGTAACGGATGAGCATGGGGGGTCCCTGGAAATGCCTGTCACGCCGCCCGCGTTCAGGCGACGGCCTCCCGGTCCGCCGTGGCCGGGCGCGCCTGTACGCTTCAGGAGGGTTTGGTTTCCGAAAGGGCGGCCACAGCCTCGTCCACAGTGCCGTACAAGGCGAACACCTTGCGCAGGTCCGTGATCTTGAGGATTTTTTCCAGCCGTTCCCCGATATCGCACAGGGCCATGGCCCCTTTTTCCTTCATGAGCCGATTGCGCAGGGTGATAAGCGTCCCGATGCCGCAACTGTCGAGAAAGGTCACGCCCGCGAAGCTGATGGCGAGTTTTTTGATGTCGCTGGAATCAAGGAGGGGGGTGATATGCCGCAGGGCCTCGTTGCACACGGTGTAGTCGAATTTTTCGGGGAGTTGGCCGACCAGGATCACGCCGTTTTTTTCGGTGATGGAAAGTTTCATATGGAATGCGGACTCGCTTGTGGATGTTGAAAACGTCAGTATTCTCGTTAGCACGCCCCACAGGGACAGGCAAGCCGGGCCCGGAAGGCGGGCGTCCGGACGTTTTGCCCCGGGTCTGTTGCGGCTTGATTCCCTGCCGCCGGCCGGATAGTGTTCGATGGAAAGAACCCTTTTCGCGCGTGGGGGAGCCCGTGCAACGCGGCGGGAAGGCCGGTGCATAATCGCGAGGGAGCCAGGACATGAATACGGCCAACATGGCGGATCTCTTTGACATGACCAAGTGGGGGGAGGATTTCACCCGGGACGAGGTGGAGGTCATCGCCGGCCACCTGAGTCTTGCCCAGTATGCCGACGGCGAGTGCATTTTTCGGGAGGGTGACCGCGAGGATTTCATGGCCTTCATTGTTTCCGGCCAGGTGGACATCGCCAAGGAGGGCGGGGACGACACGGAAGCGGCCATCGTCACCCTGCATCCCAGGACCCACCTCGGGGAGATGGCCTTTGTGGATGGAGAGCCCCGTTCCGCCACAGCCAGGGCCAGGGGCGAGGTCGCCCTCCTGATCCTCTCCAAGGAACATTTTCGGGCCATCCTCAAGGAGAATCCGGACATCGGGGTGAAAATGCTCATGAAGATCGCCACGCTTTTAAGCCGCAGATTGCGCCAAACGACGGGAAAGCTGGTGGCCGGGGAGGCATAGGAACCTCCCGTCGACCGCGTTTCCGGCGGGAAGTTCCCGGGGCGCCGGAACCGCCGGCAAAAGTGTCCCGGAAACAGAGAGCACGCTGATGAAAAATGATGCATCCCCCCCACGCCCCGAATCCTGCTCGGAACATCTGTGCGCCACGTTGGACCGCCTGGGCGTCCCCCGGGAATCCAAGTGGCGCGCGCTTATTCTCTACATGCGCAGCATCAAGGAATACGACTTCCTGGATGCCCGGCAGAAGGAACTCATCCAGAAGCTCGTGATGAGCGTGCTGAGGGACAAGGACTTCTCGGAGGCCAAGTTTCGTGACGTGGTGCGCCAGAACGAGCGCATCCTGCACGATCCCTGGCGGGAGAAGATGTCCGCGGCCCTGAAGGAAACGGCCAGGCTCGTCGGGGAAATGTACCGGGTTATCGGTCGGCGGCGCGAGGGCGTGGAAGACCTGGAGGCGGCCACGATCCAGGCCGTGGAGAGCGGCAAGGCCATTGACGAGGTCATCGGAACCATCCGGACGGGTTTTCGAGATATGATCGCGGGCATGGAGAAGGATGCGGATGTTCTCCAGGAACTGAGCCTCACCGACGCCCTGACCGGCATCGGCAACCGCCGGGCCTTTGATCAGGCCGCGGAGGAAGCCCTGGAAACGGCGGGACGTCTTCACGACCCCTTGTCCCTGCTGATGATCGACATCGACCATTTCAAGAACTTCAACGACGAGCACGGCCACCGCATCGGGGATCAGGCCCTGGCCACGGTCGGCTCGCAGCTCAAGGCCTTTGCCGGGGAGGCCTCGTCCCGGGACGGTCTGAACGTTACTCCGACCCGCTATGGCGGCGAGGAGTTCGCGGTGATCCTCCCGGGGGTACCCAAGGGCAAGGCCGGGGATATGGCCGAGGTCCTGCGGAACAAGATCGGAAGCTATAATTTCGTGATCCGTGACCTGTCCGGCCAGGTCGTCAGCGCCGGGATCAAGATCAAGGTCAGTATCGGCGTGGCCGAGCTTCTGACCGACTGCGGCATGGCCGCCGATCTGGCCCACCTTGTGGACGCGGCGGACAAGGCCCTCTATCGGGCCAAGGCCTCGGGCCGGGATCGGATATGCCTCTACTCCTCCGGAATGTCGGAGGCCGCTCGCGGGAAAAAAGCCCGGACCTAGTGCGGGGCCTCGAACTCCGAGCCCAGGCCTGAATGGCACCACACAAACACGACCGCGTCCGCGAAGGGATGAGACCTCAGGCCGCCCAGACCTGCGCAAGCATGGTCTCGACCTCGTGTGTGCGGGTCTTGTGGAGGTGCCGGCAGACCTTTTCCAACTGGTCGCGCACCCCGGACAAGGGCGGGAGTTCCGGGATATGCGGCAGGCCCAGGTCCTCGAAGGCGATGGGCACGAAGGCCAGATCCCGGTCGATTTTTTGCGTATCCGACAGGGTGGCCCCGGCGATGGTTTCGCGTTGCAGGCCTTCCGGGTCGAGGCTTTTGGCAAAGGTCAGGACGCTGTAGGGCGACTGTCCCTCGTTGACCGCCGCGATCTCGGCATTGACCTCCGCGCACATGTCCCTGACCTGGAGATATCCGGGGATGGAGCGCATCTTGCGGCCATCCACGGGGTCCGGGGAAAAGGCCCCGTGGTTGTAGTTCGCGGCGGCCTGGCGCACCTGTTCGTAGAGGCGCTCCACGGTCTTGACATACCGTCCGAGCCCGGTCAGGGCCAAAGGGCGCCGCATCGGCCCTATTTCGTTGACGTTTTTGCAGTACCACAGGATGTCCGCCGGGACCGCGCCCAGGGATTCGAACAGCCGTTTGGCCGCGTCGTCGCACAACAGCAGGCGGAACAGGGTGTGCCATTTGACCAGGACCGCCATCCCCACCCGTCTGACCCGGACCACCAGCCGGTAGAATTGATCCAGCCTGTCCTCGAGGTTGCGGCGGCGTGAAAAGAAATTCTCCGCCATCTCCATCATGATTTCCGAGTGCAGATCGTCTTGCAGGTCGGCGCTCATAGGCTGCTCCGGGTGAGGCGGGATCGGCTTGCGCCGGCGGGATGGCGGCGGATCGCCTGGAACCTGTCGGGTGCAGACATCCGGGCGGCCTTGTCCGAAGAAGAAAGCCTTCAGGATGGTCTCCAGGGTGATGTCCGCCACGTGTTTTTTACGGGGGAACCCCGGCGTTTGCAAGCGGGCCGGACATCCCGCGACGTTCTCCGGGAGAACGGCCTTTGGATGACAAGGGGTATGGCGTGGGGTATGGAGAGAAGAAGGAGGATGAAGGGCATGGACGATCATCGCAAGACCAAGGCCCAACTCCTTGAGGAAATTCGGGCGTTGCGCGAACGATTGGCGGCCCTGGAAGAAGGGGGGCCGACGACCGGTCCCTGCCAGGATGAGGGACACGACGGGGAGGGCCGCTATCGGCGGCTTCTGGAATCGGTCACCGACTATATCTACACTGTCCGCAAAAATTCCGACGGGTCGTTGACCACTGTCCATGGCCCGGAATGCCAGCGGGTCACCGGCTATGCGCCTTCCGAATACGAGGCGGACCCCCTGTTGTGGATCAGGATGGTGCCCGGGGAGGATCGGGAGGCGGTGCTTCTCCAGGCCAGGACGCTTCTTGGCGGCACGGACGCGCCATCTCTTGAGCATCGCATCGTGCACAAGGACGGGTCCGTGCGCTGGGTGCGCAACACGCCGGTGTTGCGGCGGGATGTCTTGGGCGGGGTGACCGGCTATGACGGCATCATCACCGATATCACCGCGCGCAAGGAGGCCGAGGAACAGATTCGCCGCCTCTCCATGCACGACGCCCTGACCGGGCTGCCCAACCGCGAACATTACGCCGTGCGCATGAAGCAGGCCATGTATCGGGCGGACAGGAACATGGCCAAGGTGGCGGTTCTTTTCGTGGACCTGGACGATTTCAAGTCGGTCAACGATCTTTACGGGCACGCGGCGGGGGACGAACTGCTGATCGCGGTGGGAGAGCGTCTGTTGCGGTGCGTGCGCAAGTCCGATCTGGTGGCCAGGCTTGGCGGTGACGAATTCGTGGTCATGCTGGCCGATCTGGCGGATGCCTCGGACGCGGCCGGGGTGGCCGCGAAGATCGTGCGTTCGCTCTCCCGGCCGTTCCGGATGTCCGGGAAGTCCTGCCGGATCGGGGCCAGCGTGGGCATCAGCATGTATCCTGACGATTGTTCCGCCCCTTGCCCGGACCAGGCCACGCTGGACCTTTTGGCCATGGCCGATGCGGCCATGTACGAGGTGAAGCGGGCCGGACGCGGCGGATACCGTTTTCACGGTCACGGCACGTGCTGACAGCGTTCTCCTCCTTCGTATGGCCCTCCATGTTTTTCCAGGGGGTCCGGGGGGAATGATTCCCCCCCGGGCGGGGTCCGGGGCGGCAGCCCCGGGGGATGCCGCGCCGTTGCAAAGTTTGTCCCGGAAAGATACAAAGTCGTCATGACCTCACCCGCACGGCGGCAACCCGGTCGCCCGCCACGGGCCGGGGCGTTCGGAGCGGGGGCGCGGGTGCTGCGAAAGATTGCGAATGCTGTGCGGGGCCTTTTCCGCGAGGAAGAGCCTGATTCGGCGTCCGGACTTCCCGAGGAGGAGATCCAGGCCGAATTCAAAAAGCGCTACCATCATTTCAAGCTGCTGCTTACCGCCAACAAGAAGGCCCTGGAGGTCATGTCCCGGATGGAGGAGGCCCTGCACGGCGGGAGTGCGTTCGGCATGGCCTTTATCCGTTCCCATTCCACGGCCGCCTCGGTCAATGTCTACAAGATCATCGAACATCTCCAGGTCATCGCTCCCGGAAAATATGCCGAGCTGTACGCCAGGCTCAAGGACATCCAGGGGCATGTGGCCGCGATTTTGGAGAACACCGCCCCGCCGCCGGGAACCGAACTGACGTTGCCGCTTCGGGCCATCGACCGGGACATGGCCGACCAGGTCGGCGGCAAGATGGCCGGCATCGGGGAGATCGTCAAAAGCACCGGCCTGCCCGTGCCGCCGGGGTTCGTGATCACCACCCTGGCCTACCGCCGCCTGATCGAACACAACGACCTGCGCGACGAGATAAACCGCCTCCTGCAGTCCGCCGGCCCCGACGACCAGGAAAACCTCCTGGCCTTAAGCTCCCGCATCCGCAACCTGATCGCCATGGCCGAGGTCCCGCAGGACGTGGCCCAGGCCATCCTGCGGTCCTACCGGGAACTGTGCGCCGAGGCCGGCAGGGATGCCCGCGTATCGTTGCGCAGCAGCGCCCTTGGCGAGGATGCGGCCGGACAGACCTTCGCCGGGCAGTTCGCCTCCAAGCTCAACGTGGCCGCGGACGACCTGCTCGAATCCTACAAGGAGGTGGTGGCCAGCAAGTACAGCCCCCAGGCCATGACCTACCGTCTCAATCGGGGCATCCCCGACGAGGACATCGCCATGTGCGTGGGCTGCATGGCCATGGTCAATGCCGAGGCCGGCGGGGTCATCTATTCCCGCAACCCCATCGACATCCGCGACGACTCCATTTTCATCCATTCCTCCTGGGGCCTGCCCAAGACCGTGGTGGACGGCTCCGTGGCCTGCGACGAGTTCGTGGTCTCCCGTGACGGGGACCTGACCCTGGCGGATCGGCGCATCCGGAGCAAGGACCGGGTGTTCGTGTGCCACGAGGGCGAGGGCGTGTGCCTCTTGGAGACGCTGACGGACAAGCGCGAGGAGCCGAGCATCTCCGACGCCACGGCCATGCGGCTGGCCGACGCCGCCTTGATCCTGGAGCGGATGAGCGGTTCTCCGGTGGACATCGAGTGGGCCGCGGACGCGGCCGGGAGCCTGTATTTCCTGCAATGCCGCCATCTGGTGCAGATGGAGGCCCCGGCGGAGGGCGGGGAATCCCGGCGCAGGGTCGCGGCCGAGGTGCTCCTTTGCGGCGGGACCACGGCCAGCCCCGGAGTGGCCTGCGGCCCGGCGTTCGTGGTCAGGCGCGAGGCCGACCTGCTGCGCTTCCCGCCCGGCGCGGTGCTGGCGAGCCTGGAGGCCCCGCCGCGCTGGGCCTCGGTCATCAACAAGACCGCGGCCATCGTCACCGAGAAGGGCGGGGC
This sequence comes from Thermodesulfobacteriota bacterium, assembly GCA_049324675.1. Classification (GTDB taxonomy): domain Bacteria; phylum Desulfobacterota; class Desulfovibrionia; order Desulfovibrionales; family Desulfovibrionaceae; genus Desulfolutivibrio. The sequence continues at coordinate 32,999 of JBMONM010000218.1, read as the reverse complement.
CGCCGGGCATCTGGCCAACGTGGCCCGGGAATTTCAGGTTCCGGCCCTGATGGCCGTGCCCGGGGTGCTCGCGGCCCTGGAAAACGGCATGGAGGTCACGGTGGACGCCGACGGGCGGGCCGTGTACCGGGGCCGGGTGCAGGAGGTCCTGGCCCATGCCCGGCCGCGCAAGTCCCCCGGGGATCAGACGCCCATGCACGCCATTTTGCGCCGGGTCATGGACCACATCACCCCGCTGCACCTTCTGGACCCGTCCGACGCCGTTGGATTTCGCCCGGAGAAATGTCGCACCCTGCACGACATCACCCGGTTCGCCCACGAGAAATCCGTGTCCGAGATGTTCCATTTCGGGGAGGATTTCCATTTCTCCAAGCGCGCGGCCAAGCAGCTCAAGTACAAGAAGACGGCCATGAAGTGGTGGTTCATCAATCTTGACGACGGATTCGCGCACGACGTCCCGGACAGGTTCGTGACCCTGGAGGACATTTCCTCGGAGCCGGTGCACGCCCTGTGGACCGGGTTCACGGCCGTGCCCTGGCAGGGACCGCCGCCCGTGGACGCCAAGGGATTCATGTCCATCCTGGTGCGGGCCGCGTCCAATCCGCATCTGGAGGAATCGGCCCAGTCGGCCTTCAGTGAACGCAATTTTTTCATGATCTCCAGACATTACATGTGCCTGAGTTCCCGCTTCGGGTTCCATTTCTGCACGGTGGAGGCCCTGGTGGACGAGCGTCCCCAGGAAAACTACGTGAGCTTCCAGTTCAAGGGCGGCGCCGCGGAGTTTTTGCGCCGCCGGCTGCGCGCCGAATTCGTGGCCGGGATACTGGAGGACCACGGCTTCGCCATCGAGATCAACGAGGATTCGGTTTTTGCCAGGCGAAGCGGGGGGCCGTCCGAGGAGATGGAGGAGGCCCTGCGCATCGTGGGCTATCTTTTGATGCACACCCGCCAGTTGGACATGATCATGCACAACCGGGGCCTGGTGGCCGCCTATCGCGTACGCATCGACGGGGACATCCGCCGCGTGCTGGCCGAAAAGGCCGGCCCCGTGCCCACGGCGTCCTGACTCCGGCCGGGCCGCGGCCGGATGTGATCCCGGGCAACAAAAAAGCCCGGGACGGCCCGGGCTTGTGATGAATGCGAAAAAACCGGCGGGGGCTCAGACCTGTTCCGCCTCCACCAGCCCCAGCCGGCGCAGTTCGGCCAGGACGGATTTTTCATCGATCGGCTTTTGCAAAAACGAGGTGGCCTCGCCCAGGTACATGGCGTTGTGCGTGTCCTCGGCATCCTCCAGGACCGAGGTGATGATCACCTTGGCCTGTCTGTCCTTCTCCACGCCGAAATCGCGCTCGATCTCGCGGAGTTCGCGCAACGCCTTGGGACCGTCGATGACCGGCATGAGCAGATCCATGAAGACCAACATATACGGGCGGTCTTCCTCCATGGCCTTCTGGAAGGCCATGACCGCCTCCTCCCCGTTCACGACCACGTCGCAATACGCATAAGGATGCAGAATGTATTCCAGAAAACTCCGGCTGTAAAAGTCGTCGTCAACGATCAGCGCCCTCATGCCTGCCTCCCTGTGGGGTTTCAGGGAAAGTCAAGAAAGACAATATGTTGAATGGAGTATTCCCTACAGGGCGAAAAGCGGTTCTGTCAAGGCGCGGGCAATGGTATTTTGCGTCGGCTGGTATTATTGCGGCTCGATGCCCATGATGATGGTGGCCAGACGGCCGGAACAGTGGCATTGCGATTCATGGCGGCGGCTGTATTCCAGGCGCGTGCGCAGGCAGGCCAATTCCCCGTTCTGGAACACCGCCCACACGTCCCCGTATCCCAGGCAGGTGAAATTCTCCCCCGGAGCGCCCTGGGCCCAGGACCCGGGTTCGCCCAGAAGCGCCCGCACCTCGGCCTGGGACATGCCCAGGCGCAACTGCCTTTCCGCGAAACGGGCCGTGTCGGCCATGGCTTTTCTGGTTTTCGCGGCCTGCTCCTCGGCGGGGTCGCCCGCCGATCTGGCGGCCAGTTCCGCCTCGGACATGGCCGCCCGCCACTGGGCCACGGCGGCGGCCCGCACATCGGCGTTTTCCGCGAAAAACGGCAGTTTCTGACGCAGGCTGGCCAGGTCGGCCACGGCCCGGCCCGTCAATCTGATGACGAACCCATCCGTTGCGGGTTCGATTTCCTCGCGATCGGCATCCACGCGGACCACACCCAGGGCGAAGGCCGACAGCTCCTCGTCCGACAGCTTGAGCCCCAGGGCTTCGGCGGTACTGCGCATCTGTCCGGCCATCCTGGCGGTCAGTCTGGTGCGGGCCTTGAGCAGGCATTGCCTGCGGGCGTCGGCCTCGGAGACCTGCGGCCCGAAGGCGCAGGTCAGGCCCACGGTGAACAGGAGGTCGTCACGGACCTGCGAACGCATGGCCGGGCCTGAGGCGGCGTCTGTTCCGGCCGGATCGGATTTCACCTGCGGGGGGATGGGTTGCCCGGCTTCCGGGGCGGCGGACTGGGCCAGGGACGGGCCGGCCGGGAAGGCCGTGAGGAGCAGGGCGATGGCGAACGCCGCGAGGCGCGTGCAAAAGGGGGCTGTGGAGATGCCTCCGGCGGCCAAAGGGCTTCGCCCTTTGGAATCCCGTAAGGGAGGGACGGCATTGGACGATGCCGGGGAGCGGTTTGGCTGGAACACGTCGGGCATGGGCATTCCGTCGGAGTTGTGGTTCCAAGAAACCTGAATATGAAGATAATGCAAGTTCGATTCCAGCGTTATGATGCCACGGTCTGGGACTGAGATAACGGTCTTCAGGCCGTTTCGGGTGAAACGAAACGCCCTCTCCGGCACGGGGCCGGAGAGGGCGCGCAAGGCATGGGGAGACGGACCGGCTAGGGCAGAAGCGCCTTGCCCGCCGTGAGCGCCAGGTTGTAGATGGGCGCGGGCAAAACCCCCAAAAGCAGCACGCAGGCGGCCAGAATGCCGCCGACAGCCACCTGGGGGGCGGTGACGACCGCCGTGGGAGCCTCCACGGCCTCCTCGGTGTAGGCGTGCCGCACCAGGTTCAGATAGTAGTAGATGGCGATGGCCGTGTTCAGGACGGCCACGATGACCAGCCAGTTGTAGCCGTGGTCCCAGGCCGAGGCCAAAAGGAACAGCTTGCCGGCGAAGCCGGCCGTGGGCGGCAGGCCGACCAGGGCGAAGGCGGCCACGGCCAGCACCAGGGCCAGTCCCGGGCTTCTCTTGTGCAGGCCGTTCAAGCCGGTCAGGGTCACGTTCCGGCCGTCGCCGGAGATGCGGCACAGGACGTAGAAGCAGGTCAGGTTCATGAGCAGGTAGACCAGGGCGTAGAAGGTGGCGGCGGACAAGCCTTCGGCCGTGCCCGAAACCAGACCGAGCATGACGTAGCCGGCGTGGGACACGCTGGAATATCCGAGGAGCCTTTTCACGTCGCGCTGGACCAGGGCCGTGAGGTTGCCCAGGGTCATGGACAGGGCGGCCAGGATGGCCAGGATGTTGGTCACCTCCATGCCCGGGGTGAGGACCGAGGACAGCCGCACCAACACCACCACGGCCCCGAGCTTGGGCACCGTGGCCACGTAGGCCGCGGTCTCGTTGCTCGTGCCTTCGTAGACGTCCGGGCACCAGAAGTGGAACGGGAACAGCGCCAGCTTGTAGAAGAAACCGGCCAGAAACATGGTCAGGCCGACCACGGCCATGGGGTTGTCGGCCAGGCTCCAGGCCTTGCCCATCAGGGCCTGGATGTACGTGGTGTGCTGGGAGGCCATGATGAACGACAGGCCGTAGAGGGCCACGGCCGTGACCACGGCGCCGAACATGATGTACTTGATGGCCGCCTCGGCCGCGCGCCTGTCCTTGCCGCGGATGGGAATGAGCGCGTAGAGGCTGTAGGAGGACAGTTCCAGGGCCAGATACAGGGTGATGAGCTCGGCGGCGGATGCCAGGAGCATGAGCCCCCAGGCCGACAGGCCGAGCATCATGAAGTAGTCGGTGCGCTTCCCGGTTTCCAGGGTCGGCTGGCTCTGGGCGTTGATCACGGCCACGCAGAAGCCGAGGCTGATGGCCAGCTTGAAGAACTGGGACAGGGCGTCCACCCGGTAGGCCTCGGCGAAAAGCGTCCCCTGGGCGCCGAGCTTGGAGGCGGCCACGGCCACGCCGATGATCGCGGCCACGGGAAGCCAGCGGGGACCCGTATCGTCACGGCCCCGAACCGCGCTTTGCACAAACAGCGCGGCCACCACAAGAAGCTGGAACAGTTCGGGCATCACGAGATCGAGGTTCACAGGCGCTCCTTTCCGGGAAGGGACACGCCGGACGCCGCGCCATCGGCGACCTTGGCGGCCGGTTCAAGCTTCATGCACTCGGCCAGAGGCATATCCTGGCGGTACCCCAGAACCTGGTTCTTGTCCTGTACGGTGGTCAGCACGGTCTTGATGGAGGGGCTGATCATGCGCAGGGCCGGACCAGGCACGAATCCGATGTAGAAGACCAGAAAGGCCAGGGGCAGCAGGTAGATCCATTCCCGGCCGTTCAAATCCAGCCAGGATTTCTTGAAGGCTGTGGGTTCCCCCCAGGCCACCAGCTGCAACAGGCGCAGCATGTAGGCGGCGGCCAGCATGGCCCCGGGGATGGCCAGGAAGCCGGCCCAGTTGTTGACCTCGAAGGTTCCGGCCAGGACCAGGACCTCGCCCACGAAGCTGTTGGTGCCGGGGAAGGCCAGGGAGGACATGGAAAAAAGGCCCCAGAAGAACAGGAAGGCGGGCATGTACTTGCCCAGGCCCTGGTTGGCGGCGATCTCCCGGCTGTGGCTGCGTTCGTAGATGAGCCCGATGAGCATGAACAGCGCCCCGGTGGTGATGCCGTGGTTGAGCATCTGCAGGATGGCCCCGTCTCCGCCGCGCTGGGTGAAGACGAAGATGCCCAGGGTCACGAAGCCCATGTGGGCCACCGAGGAATAGGCCACCAGCTTCTTGATGTCCTTCTGGCCCAGGGCGATCAGGCCGCCGTAGAGGATGGAGGCGATGGAGATGGCGATCATCATGGGCGCGAAGTAGACGCTGGCGGCCGGGGCCAGGGGCAGGCACAGCCGCAGGAAGCCGTAGGTGCCCATCTTGAGGAGCACGGCGGCCAGGATCACGGAACCGGCGCTCGGGGCCTGGACGTGGGCCGCCGGGAGCCAGGTGTGCAGCGGGAACATGGGCACCTTCACGGCAAAGGCCAGGGCCATGGCCAGAAAGGTCCAGAACTGGAACTGGAAGGAAAAGGTCTTGCCCGTCAGGATCGTGAGGTCGAAGGTCCCGCCCACGGTGCGGAAGGCCACGATGGCCGCCAGGAGCAGGGTGGACCCGGCCAGGGTGTACAGGAAGAACTTGATGGAGGCGTACTTGCGTTCGGGACCGCCCCAGACCGCGATCAGGAGGTACATGGGGACCAGCATGGCCTCCCAGAAGATGTAGAAGAGCACGAAATCAAGGGAGGTGAAGACGCCGGCGCAGGCCGAGGTCATAAGCAAGAGACAGAAGTGGAATTCCTTGATCCGGATCTTGATGTAGGTCCAGGAGCACAGCACGCACAGCGGCAGAAGCACGGCCGTGAGCATGATCATGAACAGGCTCAGGCCGTCCACCGCCAGATGGTAGGTGATGTCCCAGGCCGGAATCCAGGCCGCCTTCTCCACGAACTGGTAGCCGCCGTCAGGCTGGTACCCGAAGAGGGGGAGGGCCAGGAGGCATTCGAGGATGCCCACGACCAGGGTGAATCCCCTGACGAATCCGTCTTGCCGGATGAAAAAGAGCACCACCGACGCCACCAGGGGCATGAAGATGAGGCTCGTCAGCACCGGATATCCCGCGTCCGCCATGAATCGCTCCCGTGGAGTTTGGTCCGTCTACCACAAGGCCCAGACCAGCGCGAAAATCGCCAGTCCCAGGGCCGCCACGCCGGTCAGGTAGTCCTGGAGGCGGCCGGTCTGCAATCTCCCGGTCACCCCGCCGAAGTCGCGCACGCCGCGCGCCGAACCGTCCAGGACACCGTCGATGCCTCTGGTGTCGAAAACGATCGTGGCCTTGGCCGATTCCCACAACCCCTTCAGCCCGATCTTCTCGTAGACGTCGTTCCAGATGCCGTCCAGGAAGGCCAGGGGCACGCTCACCAACCTGTAGAATCCCATGCCGACGATCCGGTACAGGGCGTCGAAGTCCAGGTTGCGCCCGGGCTTGGGGTGCAGCACGTTGCGCATGAAGTAGAACCCAAGGCCGGTGAAGCCGAGCAGAAGCGAGGCCTGGAGCACATGCCAGGGGGTGTAGGGGACGTAATCGGTCGGGAAGGGCAGCAGCGAGTACAGTGTCTGCGGGAAAAGACCGATGAACAGGCACAAAAACGAGGCGATGCCCATGCCCAGATACATGTTCCAGGGGATGGGCCTAAGCGGCATGTCGTTTTTGGACCTGGACCAGAAGGCGAAGTAAGGGAGCTTGATGCCCACGGAGAGGAACGTGCCCACGGCGGCCACCTCCATGCCCAGGGCCAGCCAGGTGCGATGGGCCTCGGCGGCGCCGGCGATGGTCATGGTCTTGGAGATGAAGCCGTTGAAAAGGGGCATGCCCGAGATGCTCACCGCGCCGACCATGTAGCCGATCATCACCAGGGGCAGGCGCGAGGCCAGGCCGCCCAGTTCCGAGAGCTTGGCCGTGCCCGCGGCGTAGAGCAGGCAGCCCGCGCCCATGAACAGCAGGCCCTTGTACAGGATGTGGGCGTAGGCGTGGGCGCAGGCCCCGTCGATGGTCATGGAGGTGCCGATGCCGATGCCGGCCACCATGTATCCCACCTGGGAGACGATGTGGTAGGAGAGGATGCGCCGGGCGTTGTTCTCGATGGTCGCGTAGAAGACGCCCCACAGGCACATGACCACGCCCATGACCGCCAGGATCTCGAATCCGGCGAAGGCCCGGGCCAGGACGTAGACCGCTGTCTTGGTGGTGAACGCGCTCATGAACACCGCGCCGGTGACCGTGGCCTCGGGATAGGCGTCGGGCAGCCAGGCGTGCAGGGGCACCACGGCGGCGTTGACCGCGAACCCGGCCAGGATCAGCCAGTCGTAGTAGCGCGCGGCGTCCGGGGTCACGGGGATGAAGTCGAAGTTGCCCGTGGCCTGGTGGCGCAGGAGCAGGCCGGCCAGGAGCAGGAGCCCGCCCAGGACGTGGAACAGGAAGTAGCGGAAGCCTGCGGCCGTGGAGCGGGGATTGTCGTTGAACCACACCAGGCAGGTGGAGGCCACGCTCATCAGTTCCCAGAAGATGAAAAGCGTCAGGTAGTCCCCGGCGAACACGCAGCCGAAGGCCCCGCCCACATACAGGGAGGCCGCGATGTGCTGGCGGCGCTCGGGCAGGTGCAGGGCGAAGAGCATGCCGATCAGGGACTGCACGGCGAAGACGTGGGCGAACACCAGGGACAGGGCGTCGATGCGGCCGAACTGGAGGTTCAGGCCCAGGTAGCGCAGGGGCTCGACAGTCCTGGCCCCGGCCGGGCCAAGGGTCAGCGACACCACCGAGGCGATGGCCACCACCGGGGGCACAAGCAGGAGCCAGCGCCAGGCCGCGTGCTGCTCGGCCTTGAGCCACGGAAGCAGGAGGGCCAGGGCGATGAAGGCCAGACTCGGATGAAAGAAGCTGACATCAGTCATTTTCGTCCTCGGCGCGAGAGATGAAGGGGAAGATGATCTTTTTCAGGACAAAGGACATGAGCACGGCAAAGACCAGGCCGAAGGCGGCCCAGAAGCCGGGGATCTCCTCGCCGGCGAAGTGCGGGTGGTGGGGTATGATGACGAAGTTGAGGGCCACCATGGCCGCGAGCACCAGGAATAAGGCCTTTCTGAAGCCCCCGCTCGCGTCCCGGGCCATGTCCAGCAGGCGTCCCAGGGTTTCGTTTTCGCGCATGTCCCTCTCCCCGCTCTGACGTTTCGAAATATCAGTTTTTTCCGTCCGTTCGCGCCTCACCGGCACGAATGCCGCCGCGTCCGGCTAGTAGTGCCCGAAGGCCCTGGCGAACTGCAAAAACGTTTCGGGATACAGCCCCAAAAACACCGAGATGGCCGCGGTCAGGCACAGGGGAACGACCATGACCAGCGGCGCCTCCTTGTATTGGGCGAGATCGATGCCCTCGGCGGGCTTGTAGAAAAAGGCCCGGAAGATGACCGGGGTGAAGTAGGAGGCGTTTAAGATGGTGCTGGCCAGAAGCGTGGCCAGAAGTCCGATTTTGCCGATCTCCACGGCGCCGTTGGCCATGAACCATTTGCTGACGAAGCCGCAGACCGGGGGCACGCCGATCATGGACAGGGAGGCCACGGTGAAGGCCCCGAAAGTCCAGGGCATGCGCCGGCCCATGCCGCCCATGAGGCTGATCTTCTTCAAGTGGGTGGCGACATAGATGGCGCCGGCGGCGAAGAACAGGGTGATCTTGGAAAAGGCGTGGTGGGCGATGTGCATCAGCCCGCCCTGGACGGCCAGGGGGGTGAGCATGGCCACGCCGATGATCACGTAGGACAGCTGGCTGACCGTGGAATAGGCGAGTCTGGCCTTGAGGTCGTCCTTGGTCAGGGCGATGATCGAGGCGGCCAGGATGGTGAAGGCCGCCAGATACGCCGTGGCCATGCCCAGGCCCAGGGAATCCAGGATGTTCACCCCGAAGGCCGAGAGCATGACCCGGGACACGGAGAACACCCCCGCCTTGACCACGGCCACGGCGTGCAGCAGGGCCGAGACCGGCGTGGGCGCGACCATGGCCGAGGGCAGCCAGTTGTGCAGGGGCATGATGGCCGCCTTGGCCAGCCCGAACAGGAACAGGAAGTAGGTGACCGAGACCATGATCGGATTGGCGTCCTTGGGGAACATGCCGTTCTGGACGTCGGTCAGGTTGAAGTCCAGGGTGCCGCACATGACGTAGGTCAGGATCATGGCCGGCAAAAGGAACAGCTTGGAGGAGCCCATGAGGTAGACGATGTACTTGCGGGCCCCGTGGTAGCCTTCGCGGTCCTGGTGGTGGGCCACCAGGGGATAGGTGAAGACGGTGATGATCTCGTAGAACAGGTAGAGGGTGAAGATGTTGGCCGAGGTGGCCACGCCCACGGCCCCGAAGATGGCCACCGCGAAACAGAAGTAGTAGCGGGTCTGGGCGTGTTCCTTGAGGCTGCGCATGTAGCCGATATTGTAGCTGGTGGCGAAGATCCACAAAAACGAGGCGACGATGGCGAAAATGAGGGCCAGCCCGTCGGCGCAGAACCTGACGGTGACTCCGGGCAGAAGTTCGGCCAGGGTGTAGGTGCGGATCACCCCGGACAGGGCGTCGGGGACCATGGCCAGGACCGACAGGAAGGTCAGGATGGCGGCGGCGAAGGACATTCCCTCGCGCACGTTTTCGTTCTTGCGCGCCAGCCAGATGAACAGGGGCGCGACACAGGTGATGGCCAGAGGCACAAGCAGCAGGGCGCTTTCCGTGAATTCCGGTCGGGCGGTCATGTCTTATCCCTTCAGTTCGGAAACGGTGTCGCTACGGGCGTTGCCCATGCGCCGGGCAACCACAAGGACGATGGCCAGGACCAGGGTGGCCTCGGCGGCGGCCAGCCCCATGACGAAGAGCGTGCCGAGCTGCCCGAGCACGCCGTCCATGGGGGTGAGCTGGGCGGCGGCGACCATGGACAGTCCCGCGCCGTTGAGCATCAGCTCCACCCCGATGAGCATGCCGATCAGGGTCTTGCGCGAAACCACGCCGTAGAGCCCGATGCCTAAAAGCAGGGCGGCGACGAGCTGGTACCAGGAAAGCGGACTCATCTGGGCTTCCTCCTCTCGAAGGCCACGAGCACGGCCCCGGCCATGGCCGCCAAAAGGACCACGGAAATGAGTTCGAAGGCCAGGGTGTAGGGACCGAGGAGTCCTTCGCCCAGGGCTTCGGGGCCGATCTGTTTGGGCAGGGGCATGCTGTCCACGGGGAAAACCGTCGCGGTCAGGGCCACGACCCCCACCGGTACGACGAACACCAGTCCGGAGCGGACGTATTCCCAGATGCTGGCCGGCGCGGCCTCGTCGCCGTCGGGCGAGGCGTGGGCGAGCATGATGGCGAAGAAGATGAGCACGCTTACCGCGCCCACGTAGATGAGGATCTGCATGAAGGCCACCAGGGTGGCGTCCATGAGCAGGTACATGCCGGCCACGCCGAAAAGGGCCGTGACCAGGCCGACCATGGCCCGGATGAGGCTGGGGGAGCTGACCGCCAGGGCCCCTCCGGCCAGGATGACCACCGCGTAGATGCCGAACGCCAGCCGTGCGAAAAGTTCCATGTTCATGCCGTGACGCCACCTTGTGGGGAGGTTTTCACCAGTACGGGGCCAATGCGGCGGCGGGAGTGCGCCGAGGAGAGAAGCGAAGGCGGGAGGTGTTTGTGACGACACTGGGAGGAGGGGGCCGCGACGGGTAGCGGGCAACCGGCCGTGATTCTTACCGGTTTTCCCGCGACGCGGGCTTTTTCGGCGTCTGTGCCGTCCAGTGGGGTACGCAAACTGGCCTCCCGGCGGGAAGGGGTTAAATCAAAAAAACGTCCTCGTATCATCCAACATTTCTTTGGGTTGGTTCCGTTTTTCTGATCCGTCAGTGATTTTCCACCGAGGCGGTTTTGTGTCAAGTTTTTTTCTTCGTTTCATATTTCACAATTTCAACCGAAAAATCAGACCGCACCCGGATCGTGGGTATCACGAAGCGGGTCATGGGCGTTTTTTTGGAGCGCACCCGTGTGCCGGTTTCCCCAAAACAGGCGGCTGTCCGGAAAACGAAACGACGGGACATTCGCCCTCGGGCCTGCCGCGGGCCGGTCCCTTTCGGTTTCTTTTCCCCATATCCAGCGTATTGGGCAAGATGTCCAGGGGAATTGAAAAAAAATTTCGGTACTCCCGGCGGAAATGATCCGCGATGCGGGGCGCCGCGGGCTCCAGAACCCACGGCCTGGGCGGATCGGGGATGCGGGCCGGGGGGGACGGGCCTTTTGGGGGGACGCAGGACGCGGGCCGGACGCCGGATCGCCGGAGGGGCGGGCGCGACCATGTTCCGGGGCGACGGCGTCCGAGGCGGGGGCCACAGTACGAATGGCCGGCCTGGACGGTGTGTTGCACGGCGCGGGCATGTCGGAGGCGGATTCCGGGCCGCCGGCCGCGCGTTTCCGGATGAATCGCATAGGCATTTGCTATGATATTGCGGCGGGGGCGGCCCGGGAGCGGGTCATGCGGCGGTCCCGGGCGGGCGGCAGGACATGTTCACGTGGTGTTGTCATGATGTTGTGCAGGATGTCGCCATGATGTCGCGTCGGATGTCGCCATGACGTTGCGCCGGACGTCGCCCCGTGGGCGGTCCGGATGTCGCTGTCGCCCGGGCCGGGCCGGCTTCCCTTCCCCGGGGTTCCCCGGTACGGTGTCCGGAATCTCGACCATTCCGGAGCCTTGCCCATGCCCCGACGCCTCTTTCCGGTTCTTTCGGCCGGCCCGGCCGTGTCCCGGGCCATGGCCGCGTGCCTGATCCTGGCCGCGTGCCTGATCCCGGCCGGTCCGGCCCGGGCCGAACCCTGGGACCCGCCGGCTACGCCCTCGGCCCTGCCCCGGCCGCGCAGCGCCACCCTGGCCGTGCCCCCGGGGTTCGCGGACTCCCTGGCCGATGACGGGGCCATGGCCCCCCTGGCGGCCTCTTTCCGGGGGCTGTCCCTGCTCGACTCGGGCGCGTTCGCGCAGGCGGCCGAGGCGTTCGCTTCGGTCGCGGCCCATCCCCTGGCCGGATTCCTGGCCCGCGACGCCCTGCTTCTGGCCGGCTACGCCCGGGAGGCCGCCGGTGACCCGGCCGGGGCCCTTGCGGCCTACGAGGGCTGGATGGCGGCGGGGCCGGAGATGCTCCTGTCCCAGACGGTCTGGCTGCGGGCCGGGGCCGTGGCCGCGAAGGCCGGGGAGACCCGCCGGGCCGGGGATTTCCTGCGGAAACTCTGCCTGACGCGGCCCTGGACCGACGAGGCCGGGGCCGGGGCGGCCCTGGCCCGGGCGCTTTTCGCCTCGGGAGGCATCGACTGGAGCCCGGACGCGCCCCAGGTGCTTCTGGCCCAGGCCGAGCGGGCCATCGACGCGCGCAGGACCGAGGCCGCCGGCCGCATCCTGGACCGGCTGGCCGCCGCGCCCGGGGACAACGATCCGGCCCGGTTGGAGTACCTGCGGGGCAAGATCGATTTCGCCAGGAGGCGCACGGACGAGGCCCTGGCCCGGTTCCGGGGCGTGCGCGAGCGGTATCCGGCCTCGCTGATCGCGCCGTGGGCGGCCTATCACGAGGCCCGGTGCCTGTGGCGGCGGACCGATCCGGAAAGCGCCGCGGCCATGGAGCGGGTTTTGCGCCAGGTGGTCGAGGATGCGGCGGTGGAGGTCCGGGCCAGGGAGGTGGCGGCCCGGCACCTGATGCTTCTGCGCGCGGAGCAGGGCCGGCTGGCCGAGGCCCTGGAGACCGCGCAGACACTGGCCGGACTCGGCCGGGGCGGGGAGCTGGCCGAGCAGGCCCGGGGGCTGGCCGGCGTCCTGTGTTTCGCCCTGGGGCGGTATGCCGAGGCCGAGGCCCATCTGGCCGGGTTCGCGCGGGATTATCCGGAGTCGGACTGGCTGCCCGGGGCGCGCCACTGGCTGGGCCGGACCCTGGCCGCCCGGGGCGACGCCAGGGGGGCCATGGGCTGGTACCGGGTCAACACGGCGTGGAGCACGAACAGCTATTACGGCCTGCGCAGCGCGGCCGAGGCCAGGGCCCTGGCCGCGTCGACCGGCCTCGATCCGGCCGCCGCGCCACCGGCCCGGGTCGCGCCGTCCGGGACGCGGACGCCCGGGGCCGCCGTGGTCGTGGCCGCGACCAATGCCGCCGGGGAGTCCGCGACGGCGGGGAACGCGCCGTCCGTCGGCGTCGCGCCCGCCGGGACGCCCGGGGCCGAACCGCCGCCGGCCATGTGTCCCGGGGAGGCGGCCCCGGCCGTGAGGACCCCGGAGGTCCGGGCCATGATGGAGCGGGCCGGGTTTCTGGACCGTTCGGGGCTGTCCGAACTGGCGGAGCTTGATCTGGCCTGGCTTGCGGCCGCGCATCCGGACGACGCGGACCTGGCCTTGGAGCACATCCGGCTGGCCACGCGGCTTTTCCGCCTGGGGCCGGCCACGGCCACGGCCAGACGGAGCTTCGGGGACTGCCTGTCGCGCGGCGATCCGGCCCGTTTCGGCCCCCTGGCCGAGGCGCTGTATCCGAGGCGGCACGAGGGGGCCGTCCGGGCCGCCCTGGCCGGGTCGGACGTGTCCGAGCACCTGATTCTGGGGCTTATCCGCCAGGAGAGCTTTTTCAACGAGAAGGCCCGGTCGTCGGCCGGGGCCGTGGGGCTGATGCAGCTTCTGCCGCAGACGGCGGCGAACATGGCGGCGCGGATCGGGCTGAAGCCCTTTTCGCCGACGATGCTCACGGACCCGGCGGTGAACATCCGGCTGGGGGTGGAGTATTACAAGACGCGCCACGCCCAGTACGGCGACGCGGCCCATACGCTGTGCAGCTACAATGCCGGGGCGGGCAAGCTGGCGGTGTGGCTGCAGGGGATCGGGGGGCTGGAGCAGGATTTGTTCGTGGAGCTTATCCCCTACGAGGAGACGCGGGACTACGTGCGCAAGGTCCTGACCAACGCCATGTTCTACGAGGCGCTGGGCGGGGGGAAGTGAGGGGGCTTATTCGTCCGTTCCGAAAAGGGCTTTTCCATCCCGCTCGGATCGGCGTTTCCGGCCTTCCCGCATGATTTCTTCCGGGTCACAGGGCGTGGCCTCGCCGCTGTCGATCTCGTCGCGAATATCCCGGCGCAACCGTTCGAGGCGCAGAGCGCTCGGGTGGTCCTGGGTGTCCATGCCGGAGTGCCTCAGGCTTTTCAGCCGTTCCCATGTGGGGACCATCCTTACTCCCCCGCCCCCTTCCGTGCAATCCTCCCGTCCAGGGCCACGGTGAGCGGCGAACGCGCCCCGAGGTACCCGGTCACGAGCTCCTCCATGGTCCGGCCGTCGTACCGCACGTTTTTCGTGCGATCCTTGAACACCGCATATCCGTCCCCGCCGCGCAGCAGATAGTCGCTCACGGCCACCGTGTAGGTCGTGGCCGGGTCCACCGGGGCATATTTCCCGTCCTCGCCGCGCATCGTTGCCGACAGTATCCGCGACCCGGGCTCCCGGGACGGATCGAAGGCGTAGCGCAGCCCGGCCACCTGGAGGAACCGGCCCGTGCCCGAGCCCTGGGCGTCGTGGGCCTGGCTCACGCCGTGCTCCAGGGCGGCCAGGAGGTCCGCGCCCATGATCTCGCACACGGCCAGGGTGTTGCCGAAGGGAAACGCGGTCAGGAGGTCCTTGTGGGTCACGGGCCCGGCGGCCAGCCCGGTCCGGACGGAGCCGCCGTTTAAAAGCGCGGCCCGGGCCCCGTAGCGGGCGGCCGCGTCCAGCATGGCCTCGGCGGCCATGTCCCCGATCAGGCATTCCCCGCTGCGGCATTCGGCCCGGGTCATGGGCAGGTCCGTGGCCAGGGTTCCGGCCACGGCGTCGCGGAAGGGCGCCAGGAGCTTTTCGTAGGAGGCCACCACGGCGGCCATGTCCGGGTCCTCGGCAACGCCCGCGTCCATGGGCAGCGCGTCGCCCGAGGCCTGGAGCAGCCGGCCCTGGTCGTCGAAGCGCGCGACGAGCCGGCCCAGGTATCTGCCCCAGCAGCCGGCCGTGACCACGCACACCGTGTCGCCGTCCGGGCCGGAGATGCGCAGGGGATAGGGTCCCACGGCGTCGGGCGCGCCGTTGGCCAGCAGCAGGTGGCTGTGGCCGCCCACGATGACGTCCAGTCCCGGGATCGTGGCGGCCAGGGCCTTGTCCCGGTCGAATCCGGCGTGGCTCAAGACCACCACGATGTTGGCCCCGGCGGCCGCGAGCTCGGCCACGGCCCGGCGCAGGGGCGCGTCCGGGTCCGCGAAGCGCACGTTGGGGCCGGGGCTGGACAGATCGGCCGTGTCCTGGTTGGCCACGCCCACGATGCCGACCTTGCGGCCGGCCACGTCGAGGACGGCGTAGGGCGCGATCAGGCCGGCCAGGGCCGGTTCGGCCGAGGCGTCCAGGTTGCAGGCCACCACGGGGAACGGCACGCCCCTGATGAACGAGGCCAGCACGGCCGGGCCGTCGTCGAACTCGTGGTTGCCCGGGACCATGGCCTGGTAGCCCAGGCGGGTGGTGATGTCGCTGATGACCCGGTCCTTGAGCAGGGAATAGGCCGGCGAGCCCTGGAACCAGTCCCCGGCGTCCAGGAGCAGGGGGTTTCGGTTCCCGGCGCGTTCGGCCCTGACGGCCGTGGCCAGCCGGGCCGCGCCGCCCAGGCATTTGCCTTGGGCCTTTTTGTCGTCGGGGCATTCCTGGCCCGAGGCGTCGAAGCTTTGGATGTGGGCGTGCACGTCGTTGGTGTGCAGGATGGTCAGGGGGAATTCGGCGTCCCCGGCCCAGGCCGGGATGCGCAGGAACAGGGCCAGGGACAGGAGCAGAAGGGCCAGGGGACGGCTCAGGCGCGGGACCCGGCGCGGGGCGGGCGGCAAGGCCATGGCGGACTCCTTTTTCCGGGCGGGGAGAAGGGCGCGGTTCCCGGACGGCTTCCTATATCCCCAAATCGATCGGGAGAACAGACCCGCGTGGGGGGAGCGGAACGGAGGCAAGGGAAGAAGGGAGGGCTGTGGGGCTAGCCGAGGGGCAGGGTCAGGCGCACGGCGGCGACGTCGGCGCGATCCACCAGCACCTCCTGGTCCCCGGGCGCGCCGTCCTTTTTCACCTTGCGGCACACCAGGATGCGGCGGCCGCACACGGCCACCACCAGTTCGCCCTTGTGGCGTCGCGAGGAAATGCGGTCTCCGGCCCTGATGTCCATGCCTGCCCGGTGCGGTGGTTTCGGCCCGAGGGCCGGACGCGAGGTATAAAAAAAGGCCGGGGACTTGTCACCCCGGACTTCGGATTGACGACAACGCCCCTGTTTTTTCAAAACCGGGGCGTCGCGCCGCCCGCGGCGGCTGTGCCGCCGGGCGGAAAGGCACGAAAATCCCTCGCTTCCGGCGCGGCGAAGCCGCGACCGGCTCGCGATTTTCGGGGCCGGGGCGACACGTCCCCGGCCCTGTCGGTATTTGCGCGGAGACGGTCAGGCCGGCTTGACCAGCTCTTCCGTGAGGGCCGCGAGGCCGGCCTTGCCCCGAAGCGCGTAGGCCTCGTACAGGCGCATGATGGAGGTCTGGGAGAAGACGTAGTTGCGCAGCGTGTTGAAGGGCCGGCCCGCAAGATCGGCCTCGGCCATGCCGTAGCGCTCCCGGGCGATCTCGGACAGGACCGGGATGCTCCACTTGGCCGCCGGAACGGACAGCACCCAGTCGTGGTCCCCGAGGTGGCACACGAAGCCCTCCATGCGCCGGGGCTCGGGCAGGGTCCCGCCGCCGGCGGCCAGAAGCCCCTTGGCCACCGGATCGACGCCGGCCACGATGGCCGCGGCCTTGATCCAGCCCAGCACCTCGGCCTCGTCCTTGGCCGACCCGGGGTGGTTGTGGGCGCAGGCCTGGGCCACGATCATGGGCGCGGGCAGGCCGCGCACGATGGATTCGGCCACGCTTAAGGGATGGTGTTCGCCGGTGCCGGCCAGGGTCTTTTCCGTGCGCGACTCGCCGGTCTCCCCCCACTGGAACACCCAGGGCTTGTGCAGGTCGTGGAGCATCTGCGAGACGATCACCGCGTCGCGGTCCAGGTCGAAGCCGTAGACGTCGCGGTAGGCGTCGAAGATGGAAAGCGAGATCCTCATGTTGCAGGCCGTGTGGGTGGCCAGGCCGCCGGGATAGGAATGGTGGCTCTGGTAGCCGCTGCCCGGGGCGGAGCGGAAGGGCTGGGGCGCGGCGTCCGGGCCGGCCGCGAGGGGGGGCAGGAAGGTGTCCGGCGCGGCGTCCTTGAGGTAGCCCTTGGCCGTAAGTTCCTCATATACGGCGGCCCGGTTCCCCGGGTCGGCCAGCCGGGCGGCCAGGGTGGGCGCGGGGGTGTCCAGGATGGCCTGGACCACGCTGCGGACCGTGGGGTCGGCGATGGTTCCGGCCGTCTCGCGCAGGTATTTCCAGGAGGCCTGGACCTTGGGCGAGGCGTCGGCCATCTGGACCGGGGTCATGGCCAGACAGTCGGCCAGGGTTTTCTGGGCCGGGGCGGCCTTGGCCAGCACGGGGAAAACGGCCTGGGCGGCCAGGACCGCGCCGAAGGCCGCGCCGAGTTCGAGAAACTGGCGGCGGTCGAAATGTCGTTCCATGGGTGCATCCTCCGGGATGGGTTGGGTTGGGAGGAATGCACCACGCGAAGGTGACCGATCGGCGCGGATGCGGTGTCATTTTCGCGACGGGGCGGGAGGCGCGGGAGGCGGCCGGGCGGATCAGCAGCCCAGGCCGACCAGATGCGCGCCGGGCAGGGGCCGGCCCAGGAACAGCTCCCCGATGCCGCGCAGCCGGTCCGGGGCGTCGGTGACGTAGAAGTCGTGGGCCGGGGGGGCCTGGCCGGCCTGGGCCAGAAGCCCGGTCTCGGCCAGCACCCGGGCGGCGTCGGCGGCCACGGCCGTGGCCGAGTCCACCAGGGTCACGCCCGGGCCGGCGACGTCCTGCAGGAGCGGGCGCAGAAGCGGATAGTGGGTGCAGCCGAGGATGAGCGTGTCCGGGTCCTCGGCCAGGACCGGGGCCAGGTATTCCCGGGCGATCAGCCGGGTGGCCGGATGGTCGAGGAAGCCCTCCTCGGCCAGGGGCACGAACAGGGGACAGGCCCGGGACACGGTCCGGGCCGGGTCGCCGCCGCGCCGGGCGATGGCCGCCGGATAGGCCCCGCTGTGCACGGTGGAGGGCGTGGCGATGATCCCGATGCGGCCGGTGCGGGTGGCGGCCAGGGCGCATCCGGCCCCGGCGTCGATGACCTCCAGGACCGGCACGGGCGACAGGGCGGTGATGGCCGGAAGGGCCACGGCGGCCATGGTGTTGCAGGCCACGACCAGGAGCTTGACGTCCTTGTCGAGCAGGAAGCGCACGATTTCCGAGGCGTAGCGGGAGACGGTCTCCGGGGACTTGACGCCGTAGGGCACCCGGGCCGTGTCCCCGAAGTAGACGATGCGCTCGAAGGGCAGGCGCTCCATGACCGCCCGGGTCACGGTCAGCCCGCCCACGCCGGAGTCGAAGATGCCGATGGGACGCGAAGTGGGGTTTGCCACGAAAGGCCGGCCTCGCGAAGTGGATTCCCGGGGGACGCGCCCCCGGGTGGGCACACGGATACGCCAAGGCCGGGCCGGAGGCAACGCCCGGCGTCGAGGCGTCCCCGCGCGGCGCGGGGTTATTGGCGGATGTCCCCGGCGGCCGGGAGGATGGCCTGCTCGATGGCCTGCTTGAGTTCGGACATGTCCACGGGCTTGGCGATGTAGCCGTTGAGTCCCGAGTCCAGAAACGCCTCCCGGTCCCCGGGCATGGCGTGGGCGGTCATGGCGATGATGGGGATGGAGGCCTTTTCCCGGAAGGCCGTGTCGCCCCGGATGGTTCTGGCCGCGGCCAGGCCGCCCATGACCGGCATCTGGATGTCCATGAGGATCAGATCGAATTCCTCGCGCCGCAGGACGTCAAGGGCCTGCCTGCCGTCCTCGGCGCTGGCGTGGTCGTAGCCCAGCTTGGACAGGAATTGTTCGGCCGCGAGCCGGCTCACCGGATCGTCCTCCACCACCAGGATGCGGCCGGCCCGGCGCGGGGATTCGGCCGGGAGCGCCTCCGGAACCGGCGCGACCGCGGGCTCGGCCGCGTCGGCCTCGGGACCCGGCAGCATGACCCGCACCCGGGTGCCCCGGTGCTCCTCGCTGCACAGAAACACCGTCCCGCCCATGAGGTCCACGAGCCGGCCCACGATGCTCAGGCCCAGGCCCGGGCCGCCGTATTTCCGGGTGTAGGAGCCGTCGACCTGGGTGAAGACCTCGAACATCCGGGCCTGCTTGTCGGCCGGGATGCCGATGCCCGTGTCCGAAATATCGAAACACAGCGCCGGAGCGGCCCGGGAAGCCGTGGCCGGGAACCGGGAGACCGAAAGCCGCACCGAGCCGGTTTCGGTATATTTGATGGCGTTGCCCACCAGGTTGTAGAGCACCTGGCGGATGCGCCCGGCGTCGCCGCGAAAGGCGGCCGGCGTGTCCGGGGCCACCTCGCCGGCCAGGCTCAGGCCCTTTTTGTCCGCCTCGGGGACGAAAGCGGCCAGGATCGGCCGGACGATCTCGTCCGTTTCGCACCTGCCCTCGTCCAGGGACATGCGTCCGGCCTCGATCTGGGAGATGTCCAGGATGTCGGCCAGAATGCGCAAGAGGCCCCGCCCGGCGGTCAGGGCCGTGGACACGTATCTTTCCTGTTCCGGATCGAGGGCGGTGGTCCGGGCCAGCTGGAGCATGCCCAGCACGCCGTTTAACGGGGTGCGGATCTCATGGCTCATGGTGGCCAGGAATTCGCTTTTGGCCCGGCTGGCGGCCTCGGCGGCCTCCTTGGCGGTCGTGAGCTGGGCCTCGGCCCGCTTGCGGGCCGTGACGTCCAGCCCGTAGACGTTGACGTAGCCGCATTCCGAAATCGGGGTCGCGGTCATGGCCAGGACCCTGTCCCCGGTCGCGGCCTCGAAACCGCGCTGCTCCCCGGCGGCCAGGGCCGCGGCCACGACCTCCCGGAAGGGCGCGGGGAAGGGCCGCCCCCGGCCGCTGCCGTAGTGGTCCAGAAACGCCGCGCTGGCCGCGTTGGCGTGCAGGATGGTCATGTCCCCGGCCACCCGGAGGACCGGGTTGGGATTTTCGCCCGGGAACCTGGCCAGGCTCTCGATCTCCTCGTAGGCCCGCTTGCGTTCGCTTATGTCCCTGGCGAACACCAGGAGGTTTTGCCGGCCGCTCATGAAAAAAGGCACGGCCGAGGCCTCGACGTGCGTCGTGTCGCCTCCCGGTCGGGAGAGGCGGAACTCCTCCAGGGAAGACCCCGCGTCCCCGGCGGCTTCGCCCGCATGGCCCTCCTGCCGGACGAGCCATTCCCGGAACCTGCCCCGGTCTTCGGGAGACACCAGATCGAGGATGGGCGGGCCGTCCCCGGGGGTCGGGGACACGCCGAAAAGCGCCTCGGCCGCCGCGTTGGCGTAGATCAAGGCCTCGTCCTCCAGGATGAAGACGGCGTCCGGGGCGTTTTCCACCAGCACCCGGAACCGCTCCTGGGTCTCCCGAAGGGCCGCCTCGGTCTCCTTGCGGCGGTCGATGTCCTCGATCACGGAGATGAGATAGTCCGGCCGGCCCTCCGCGTCCCGGACCAGGGAGACCGTGAGGTTGACCCATATCCGGCGGCCGTCGCTGCGAAGATAGCGCTTTTCCAGGGAATAGATCTCGATCTCCCCGGACAGCAATCGCGAGGCATACGCCGCGCTGGCCTCCAGGTCGTCGGGATGGGTGATCCGCCGGATGGTCAGGCCCCGAAGTTCCTCGGGGCTGTAGTCCAACATGGCGCACAGCTTGCGGTTGACCCGCAGCAGCCGGCCGTCCGGGGCCACATGGGCCATGCCCACGGCGGCCTGCTCGAAGGTGGCCTCGAAGCGGACCACGGTCTCCCGCTTTTCGGCCTCGACGCGCCGGCGTTCCTTCATGATGGCCCGCACCCGGCCCAGGAGTTCGTCCTCGGAGAAGGGTTTGGTGATGAAATCCTGGGCCAGCTCCGGCAAAAGCCTCGCCCGCAGGGCCTCGTCGGCCTTGGCCGTGAGCATGATCACCGGCGTGTCCCGGGTTTCCGGGCGCTCGCGCAGGGCGCGGACCATCTCCTCGCCGTCCATGCCGGGCATCATGACGTCGCTGACGATCAGCCCGGGACGCAGCGACAAGGCGGCCGCCAGTCCGGCGTGGCCGTCCCCGGCCGTGGCCGTGCGGTATTCGCGGCCGAGGGACCCGGCCAGAAAGGAGCGCATGTCCGGATTGTCCTCGACCACGAGCACCAGTTCGGCCGAGGCCCGGTCCGGCAGGGGGCAGGCGGGCCGTGCGGCCGGGGAGACCGGGCCGTCGATGATGTCCGGGGCCGTTTCCTCCTCCCCGGGCCGGTCCGCCACGTCCGCCGTGTCCGGCGCGGCAAGGGGCAGGGCCACGACGAACCGCGCGCCGCCCCCGGGCGTCTCGTCCAGGCGGACCGTGCCGCCGTGCAGGGCCGCGAACTCCTTGACGATGGCCAGGCCCAGGCCCGTGCCGCCGTGGCGGCGGCTCTGGCTGTCGTCGGCCTGCCGGAAACGCTCGAAGACGGCCTCGCGCATGTCCGGCGGCACGCCCGGACCGTTGTCCGCGACCGCGCACACGATCTGGCCGTCCCGCTCCTCAAGGCGCACCCCGACGCGGCCTCCGTCCGGGGTGAACTTGAAGGCGTTGGACAGGAGATTTTGCAGGATGCGCCGGTATTTCTCCGCGTCGACCTGGGCGAAGAGGGTTTCGGGGGCGTCAACGGCGAAGCGGATACGCCGGTCCCGGGCCAGTATCTCGAACAGGGACGCCGTCAGCCGGACCAGGTGGGCGACGTCCGCCCGGGAGGAGCGCATGGTCATGCGCCCGGCGTCGAGCTTGGCCACGTCCAGCAGGTCGCAGACCTGGCGGTGCAGGACCCTGGCGTTGCGGATCGCGAGTTCGAGGTCGGCCCTGGCGGCCGGGCCGAGCGCCGGATCCTTGAGCAGCGTGTCCAGGGGGCCGAGGATCAGGGTCAGGGGGGTGCGCAGTTCGTGGCTGACGTTGGCGAAGAAGCGGGTCTTGAGCTCGTCGAGTTCGCGGGTTTTTTCGTAGAGCCGGGTGATGTCCGCATTGGCCGACTGGAGTTTGGCGTTGGCCTCCCGGGCGGCCTCCAGGGCCTCGGCGGCCTGCCGGTTGGCCTTGCGCAGCCGGCCGTGGGACAGGCTGAAAAGCACGCCCATGCCGAGAAACACGGCGATGGACAGAAGGCTCATGGGGTTTTTGGCCAGGGAGGCGAGATCCGCCTTCATGAAAAACACGGCCGCCATGGCGGCGGAGAGGACCGTCGAGGCCAGGCCGCCGGGGAGCCCTCCCACCCAGGAGCTGAAAAAGACCGCCGGGAAGAAAAGAAACCAGACGTAGGGGGAGATGGCCTGCCAGAACATCCATTGCAGGGCCAGGGCTGCGAAGGGGATGGCCAGGGCCGCAAGCAGCCGCCCAGGGCCGACGCGGGAGGCGGGTATCATGGGCGCGTCCGTGTCTTGACCAGCGTTTCGGCCAAAGCGGGTGTGGCGCCTTTGGCGGGAAAGACGCGACTATGATCCCTTACAGCATAAAATCCTGGCCATGTCGAGGGGGGGGGAATCACCCGAAGGTGCACACGTATTCGGCCACGTCCGCGTCCACGACGATTTCGAAGGAGGAGTCGCCGGGCACGAAAAAGGTGGTCCCGGCCGGATGGGCGGTGAACTCCCCGCTCCCGGCCAGACGCACCCGGCACTCCCCGGCGGTCACGTCCATGCGCTCGGGGGCGCCGGTGGAAAACGTGTAGGTCCCGGGGAAGATGATCCCCAGGGTGATCTTTTTCCCGGCCGCGTCCACCAGGGTGTGGCTTACGACCTTGCCCCCGAAATAGAGGTTGGCCTTGCACACGGCCGTGACATTGGAAAATTCCGCTGGAACGCCCTGGGACATGGGAAACCTCCGTGGAAAGGGGCGCCGGCCGCGCCCGGTTGTCGTGAATCCCCGGCGGCCGGCCGTTATCGCCAGCCCTGGGGTTTGAAAAACAGGGCCGCCAGGGGCGGCAGGGTCAGCTCCAGGCTGTAGGGCCGGTCGTGGCTGGAGGCCTCCTGGGCGGCCACGGCCCCGGCGTTGCCCAGGCCCGAGCCGCCGTAGACCTCGGCGTCGCTGTTCAAAAGCTCGGTCCACAGCCCGCCCGCGGGCACCCCGATCCGGTAGCCGGGCCGGGGCACGGGGGTGAAGTTGAAGGCCCCGAGAACCATGTCGCCCGGATCCCCGCCCCGGCGCAGAAAGGTCAGCACGCTGGCCTCGGCGTCGCCGCAGTCGATCCATTCGAAGCCGCCCGGATCGAAATCCCGGGAGTGCAGGGCGGACTCCCGGCGGTACAGGGCGTTTAGGTCCCGCACCCAGTCCATGACCCCCCGGTGGTGGCGGTATTCCAAAAGCCGCCACTCGCATTCGGCGTCGTGGTTCCATTCGCCCCGCTGGGCGAACTCCCCGCCCATGAACAGCAGCTTCTTTCCGGGATGGGCGAAGAACAGGCCGTAGAGCAGGCGCAGGTTGGCGAATTTTTGCCAGTCGTCGCCGGGCATCTTGGCCAGAAGCGAGCCCTTGCCGTAGACCACCTCGTCGTGGGACAGGGGCAGGACGAAGTTTTCGGTGAAGGCGTACCAGATGCCGAAGGTCAGTTCCCCGTGGTGGAACTTGCGGTGGATGGGATCGCGGGAGAAATAGCGCAGAATGTCGTGCATCCAGCCCATGTTCCACTTCATGCCGAACCCCAGGCCCCCGATGTAGGGCGGCCGGGAGACCATGGGCCAGGCCGTGGACTCCTCGGCCATGGTCTGGATGTCCGGAAACCGGGTGTAGACGGCCTCGTTGAGCTTCTGGAAAAAGGCGATGTTGTCCAGGTTCTCCCGGCCGCCGTGGACGTTCGGAATCCATTCCCCGTCCTGCCTGGAATAGTCCAGGTAGAGCATGGAGGCCACGGCGTCCACCCGCAGGCCGTCGACATGGTACTGCGAGAGCCAGAACATGGCGCTGGAGATGAGGAAGGCCCGCACCTCGAAGCGCCCGGTATTGAAGATGTAGCAGTTCCAGTCCGGGTGGTAGCCGCGCCTGGGGTCGGCGTGCTCGAAGAGGTGGGTGCCGTCGAAATAGGACAGGCCGTGGCCGTCCGTGGGGAAGTGCGAGGGCACCCAGTCCAGGATGACCCCGATGCCGGCCTGGTGCAGGCGGTCGATGAGGGTCATGAACTGCTGCGGCGTGCCGTAGCGGCTCGACGGCGCGAAGTAGCCCAGGGTCTGGTAGCCCCAGGAGCCGAAAAAGGGGTGCTCCATGACCGGCAGGAACTCCACGTGGGTGAATCCGCAGGACGTGACGTGCGCGACCAGCCGGTCGGCCATCTCCAGGTAGGACAGGGACCGGTAGCGGTCCTCCATGACCCGGGCGAAGGACCCCAGGTGCGCCTCGTAGATGGACAGGGGCGCGCCCAGGGCGTTTTTCGCGGCCCGGGAGGCCATCCAGTCCCGGTCCCTCCAGCCGTAGTCCAGGTCCCAGACGATGGAGGCGGTCTTGGGCGAGGTCTCCCAGAACCGGGCGAAGGGGTCGCCCTTGTCCGCGCGGTAGCCGCCGAAGCGGGAGGCGATGTGGTATTTGTAGAGGGTTCCGTGGCCGATGCCCGGCAAAAAGCCCTCCCATATGCCGGAGGAATCCAGGCGCGGACGCAGGTGGTGGGTGTCCGGGTCCCAGGCGTTGAAGTCCCCGACCACGGAGACGGCCTCGGCGTTGGGGGCCCACACGGCGAACAGGGTTCCGGACTCGCCGTCCACGGTCATGGGGTGGGAGCCGAGCTTCTCGTAGAGGTCGAAGTGGTTGCCTTCCCTGAACAGGTAGATGTCGTGTTCGGTCAAGAGGCTTGGGCCGTACGTCGGTTCATGCGGACGCCGCATGGGGAGGCTCCTTGGGGGACGCGGATGATGGGGCGGGGTCGGCCGCTCCGGCGCACACTAGACGAAGTGCCCGGCGGAGGCAAACCGGGGGGAGGATACCGGCGTTCTTATGGATATTCGAGCACGAGCCCGGAGCCGACGTCCAGGACCGGCACGAAGCGGGACAGGGCGATCCTGGCCGCGAGGTCCGTGCAGTGGCAGGGATGCACGGCCGCCGGGGCCATCTCGGCCAAGACGCGGCCCGTGGCCTCAAGGCGCTCGTGCGGGGCGTCGAGCAGGTGCAGGCCGCCCACGATGTCCGCGATGCGGGTCTCGCCGCAGACCTCCCGGGCGTGGGCCGCGATGTTGCAGATGCCGGCGTGGGAACAGCCGGTGAGGATGACCAGGCCCGTGGCGCCCAGGTAGGCCAGGGCCGTGTCGTCGGCCAGGGCGTCGGGGAAGGCCGCGTCCGGGCCGCGCCCGGACGCGGTCAGGTCGTGCCCCCTGCGGCACAGATGGTCGCCGGGGCCGGGGACGGACTCGAAATCGAAGCGGCGGGGAATCTCCCCCAGAAAGATCAGGCGCCCGGTCAGGCGCACCGGATCCTTGGTCAGCCGCATGTCGAAGAAATCGGCCAGCACGGCCGGGGACAGGTGGCCGCCGATGGCCGGGACCGGCCCCACGGACCGGCGGGAGAAGACGTCGGGATGGGCCGTGAACACGGGGCGCCTCGGGGGCCGGCCCTCGCAGGCGTCCTCGGTCATGCGGCGCAGCAGGTGCTCCAGGCCCCAGGTGTGGTCCAGGTGGCCGTGGGAGGCAACCACGTGGTCCAGATCGGAAAGGTCGATGCGCAGCTTTTCGGCGTTGCGCAAAAACACGTCCGAATACCCGGCGTCGAACAGGACCCGGGTCCCGGCGTCCTCGATGAAAAACGACAGGCCCGGCTCGGCCAGGAAATAGCGGTCGATGAGCGTGGCGTTGTCGGTCAGGACCGTGAGTCTCATGGAGACGGGTCTACCCCGGCGGACGCCCGGGGGCAACCACCGGACGGGAAAAAGCTGGCCGCCTCACCCGCACGGGCCGATCCGGCCGGCAAGGACCTCGTCCCGGTGTTTCATGGAACCGCACCGGGGGCAGTAGGTGAAGTGCTTCACGGACAGGGCCAGGCCGCAGCGCGCGCAAAACACGAGCGCGCAGACCTGGCAACGAAAGACATCCGTCTCCGCTTCCGCGCAGCCGCAGAAGCCGCATCTGGAAAACGCCGTCATGGTGAGCCCTCGGCCCGGATTATCGGCAAAAGTCGGGCCATTCGTCCGTTGTGGCGTCGGGCATGGTCCTGGCCGCAACGACCAGCCGCGCCGGTTCATTTTGCGCATCGCGCAGCAGCGACACCGAGGCCAGGACCGGGACGCGCCTGCCCTCCCGGGAAAGCAGCTCCGTCCTGGCGTTGCGCAGATCGCTCCCCTTGCGGCACAACTCCAGGATTTCGCTTACGTAGGACCGGCTGTCGTCCGGGGCCAGACTGAGGATGGAGCGGCCCAGAAGCTCCCTGGCGGGCCAGCCGAACACCCGTTCGGCCACTGTATTCAGGTCCGCGATCATCAGATCGGTATTGGTGATGAAGATCGGATCGACGCAGTGCAGGAAGGCGATCGATCTGTAGCCGATGGTTTCCGTATCCACTTGGTTCGCCTGGATGTCGTGGAGGGATTGAAAAAAGGTTGCAGGTGAAACTGAAAAAAAGAGCGAGAGCTTTTCGATGACGAAAAAAGACGGGGAGGCCAACCCTCGTTCGATCTTGGAGAGATAATCGAGAGAGATGCCGATACGTTCGGAAAGGGCGGCCTGAGTCAGATCGCGGAGCTGGCGTAGATGTCGAAGCCTCCGGCCGAATACACCCTTGAGGTCTTGTGTATTCATGGGGGCGATGTAGGGCAATGGCAAAAAATTGGCAACGGATTGTGAGTACGGATTGTCGATGGTTATATGTTCATCGGCATAATCAACCTGCGTCCCGGTCCCCCGCGCGCGACAGGGGCCCTCTTGGTGATTCAAACAAAGCGGGAGGGGGAGACCCGGTCCCCCGCGCGCGACAGGGGCCCGCCGCGTTCGCGCCGGGAGCCGAATACGGCGGCCTTGCCCTGGGCCGCCTCGTTCCAGGACGGCTCCTTCCAGCCGAGCGGGGTCTGCCGGGCGGGGACCACCCATACCGGGCTTTGGACCGCGCCGCCCACGCTGACGGCGGTCTCCCGCCCGGCCGCGCGGGCCCGGGGAGAGAAGGAGGCCACGAAGGCGGCCGCGTCGCGCATGGCGGCCTCGTCCCAGATCGCGTCCGGAAGACGCCTGGCCAGGGCCAGGGGGCCGGGGTGGTCCCGGACCTTGAAGACCAGGTCGTGGGCGGCGATGGCCGCTTCCAGGCGGGAGTTGTCCGACTGGTTGCGGCCGATGGTCAGCCACAGGTTGCCCGCCCAGTACTGGCGCCCGATGTTGGCCAGCTCGAAATCCGCGGCCAGGGGGTCCGGCTTGTGCGCGAAGACCGGAAAATATCGCCTGGCCGATTCCAGCTCCGTAAGCATGCACCCGCCCGCCGGGGTGGGTATCTCCGGCAGGCCCATGCGCGCGGCCAGCTCAAGCTGCTCCCTGCGGCCCCGGCCGCCCATGGCGTGCAGCCGCGAGCGGTCCACCAGCCCGCTTTGCTCCATGGGGGTTTCGGGCAGACGCTTGGCGCACAGCGGCCGCAGAAGCACGTCGCGCGCGCCCGAGTCGCGGCGGATGACGTTGAGCGCGTCCAGTCGCTGGGACATGGGCCGCTGTCCCACCACCTCGCCGGTGGCCACGAACCGGGCCCCGTATTCCGGCAGAAGGGCCATGGCCCGTTCGATCATGAGTATCTTGCAGTCGATGCAGGGGTTCAAGAACTTGCCCAGGCCGTGGGGCGGCCCCTGGCGCAGCAGGCGCACCATGTCTTCGCCCGCGTCCACGGCCGCGATGTCCAGGCCGAAGGTCTCGCGCCAGTGGGGCAGGCGTCCGGGTTTCCCGAAAAAGGGGCTGACGAGGTGCAGGCACAGGACGGAAAGGCCCTGGTCCATGAGCGTGCGCGCGGCCAGGACGCTGTCCAGGCCGCCGGAAAAAAGGGAGAGCGCGTCGTAGCGTTTCATCCCGGCCAGCCTAAGGCCTGGCCGGGAACCTGGCAAGGGGCCGGAGCCCGAACGGCGTCCGGAACCTTCGGATATGCGGCTTGCCTGCCGCATGCGGGGGTGGTAGACGTTTTCCTCTGATTCAGCCACCCAACGCGGATATTTGGTGAGTGCCATGTCATGCCGTGCATCAGGCCCGGGGACCGGGAACGGACGTCGTCGTTCATGCGAAGCGCCGGCCTTCGGAAAGGGCGCGCCCGGTTTGGCCCTGGCCGCGCTGGCCGCGCTGTTCCTGCTTTTTTCCGCCGCCGTCGCCGCGGCCCAGGCCCCCCCGCCCCAGATCGAACTGACCGACAGGGAAAAGGCCTTCATCGAGGCCCATCCGGTGGTGACCTTCAGCGACTCCATCTGGGAACCCCTGGCCGTGGTGGAAAACGGGACCTACCAGGGCGTGTTCCATGATTTCTTCCGCATCGTCTCGGCCATGACCGGCCTGGCCTTCAAGTTCGAGCCCCAGGGCGATTCCCGGAATTTCGGCAAGGTGCTGGCCGCGCTTAGGGACAAGCGCATCGACATGATCGACGGCACGGGGAAGACCGCCGACCGCGAGAAATACGCCCTGTTCGCCGGGCCGTTCCTGCGTTTTCCCCTGGCCATCGTCTCCCGCGACGACGTCATGTCCGGTTCGTTCTTCGAGCTTCAGGGAAAGCGGGTGGCCGTGGCCAGCGGCTCCACGGCCTACGAATACGTCCGGGACAACCATCCCGACCTGGACCTGCTGGTGGTGGAGGACCCCCCGGCGGCCCTCATGGCCGTGGCCTCGGGACAGGCCCAGGCCATGATCGAAAACCTGGCCGTGGTCACCTACGGCATCCGCAAGTCCGGTCTGACCAATCTCAAGGTCTCGGGGCTGACGGACTACGCCTTCGACATCTATTCCCTGGTGCGCGACGACATGCCCGAACTGGCCTCCATCCTGGACAAGGCCCTTGCGGCCATCCCGGTGTGGGACAAGGCGGCCGTCATGGCCAGGTGGCTGCCCCTGTACGCCCCGGGGCAGGCCACGGCCAGGGGCGGGGCCGCGGCCCCGGACCGGGAAATGGCGGGTCCGGCCGGCGGCGAGGCCGGCAAGGCCGCGAAGGTCGTCCTCAACCGCCGGGAGCGCGAATACCTGTCGCGCAAGGGGGCGTTGCGGTACTGCGTGGACCCGGACTGGCCGCCCGTGGAGCGGGTGGACGAAGCCGGCCGGTACGAGGGCATGGTGGCCGACGTGCTGGGGCTTTTGACCGAGCGGCTCGATGCGGATGTCCGGCTGGCCCCCACCGCCTCCTGGTCCCAGACCCTGGAGGCGGCGGAAAAGGGCGGGTGCGACTTCATCGCCGCGGCCGCGGACACCCCGGAGCGGCGTCGTTTTCTGGAGTTCACCAGCCCCTACCTGCGCCTGCCCCTGGTGGCGGTCACCCGGGCCGACCATCCCTTCGTGGACGGGGCCAAGGCCCTGGAGAACAGCCGGGTCGGCGTGGCCCGGGGCCACGCCACGGCGGAGGTCCTGCGCGCCAGGCACCCGGGCATGGATGTGACGGACGTGCAAAGCGAGGCCGACGGCCTGTCCCAGGTGGCCGAGGGAAGGCTCGACGCCTTCGTGGGCGTGCTGCCGGTCATGGCCTACCGCATCGGCAAGGAGCGCCTGACGGGGCTCAAGATCGCCGGCCGCCTGGACGAGCACCTGGATCTCTGCGTGGCCGTGCCGCGCGGCAGGACCGAGGCCCTGTCCATCTTTCAAAAGGGCGTCAGCAGCCTGACCGCCGCCGAACTGGACGCCATCTTCAAGCGCTGGGTGGCCGTGAAGTTCGAACACGGCTTCGACTACGACCTGGTCTGGCGGGTGGCGGCGGGAGCGGCCCTGGTCATCCTGGTCATCGTGTGGTGGAACCGCAAGCTCTCCCGGCTCAACCGGACCATCCGCCAGGCCCATGCGGAACTGGCCGCGTTCCTGGACAATTCCGGCCAGGGCTTTCTGTCCTTCGGCCCGGACGGCGCGGTGGAGCCGCGTCCGAGCCGCGAATGCCGGGATATCTTCGGCCAGGACCCGGCCGGCAAGGCCATCCACCTTCTGCTGTTTCCCGGGGACCCGGCCGCCGCCGCGAACTTTCAAAAGAACATCGGACGCATCCTGGCCGAACCCGACGAGTTCCGGCGGTCCCTGTACCTCTCGCTCATGCCCGGGGCGGTCCGGCTCGGAGCGCGGGAACTGGAGGTGGAATACCGGGTCCTGGACCCCGGCCGGCTCATGCTGATCCTCACCGACGTCACGGACGAGCGGCGCCTGGAAAGCGAGGTGGAAAGGGAACGCCGGCGGCTGGCCGGCGTGGTGGCCGTGGCCAGGGACCCCCGGGACTTCTTCCAGGTGCTGGACGGCTTCGCCGCCTTCCTGGACCGGATCGGGACGGAGGCCGAGGGGGCCGGCGAGGCCCCGCAGGCCGCGCTTCGCCGGCTGTACCGGCGGGTGCACACCTTCAAGGGGCTTTTTCTGCTTTTCGAGTGCCGCCATGTGGCCGCGGCCCTGCACGACATGGAATCGCGGCTTGCGGCCCTGAACCGGGAGGCCCGGATTTCCCCCGCCGCGCTGCGCGCGGCCTGCGCCGGGGAGGCGGCCGGAACCGGACTCGACGAGGATCTGAGGCTTGTGCGCCAGACCCTGGGGGAGGACTTTTTCAAACGGCGCGGCCAGGTGTGCATCGGCGAGGGCCTGGCCCGGGACCTCCAGGAGATGGCCGACGGGCTTCTGGCCTCCCTCCCGTCCCCGGACCCCCGGGTGCGCGGGCTGCTGGAACGGGCCAGGACCCTGCGCCACGTGGATATCAAATCCCTGCTCGGCGTGGCCCTGGGGACCGCGTCCGGCCTGGCCGAACGCCTGGGCAAGAGGGTGGTCGCGCCGCCCGTGGCCGGCCCGTCCGTGCCCGTGGACCCGGACCGCTTCGGCCCCCTGGCCAGGCGCATGGTGCACCTGGTGCGCAACGCCGTGGCCCACGGCATCGAGACCCCCGAGGCCCGGCTGGCCGCGGGCAAACCCGAGGCCGGGACGATTTCCATGACCGTGTCCACGCGGGACGGGAGCGTGGCCATCGCCGTGTCCGACGACGGGGCCGGAATCGACTCCGGGGCCGTCAGGCGCCGGGCCGCCGAACTGGGGCTGGCCGGCGAAAAGGAACTGGCGGCCATGGACGACGGAGAGGTGGCCCGGCTGGTCCTGGCCCAGGGCCTGAGCACCTCCGGCGAGGCCTCGGAGGCCTCGGGACGCGGCGTGGGACTGGCCGCGGTTCTCGAGGAGGCGCAGCGCCTGGGCGGGGACCTTTCCATCGAAACCCGGCCCGGACAGGGAACGACCTTCACCGTCCGCGCGCCGCTGTGAGCAACGATCATTCCAAGGAGCAGCCATGAACGCCGCCCCGGTGGACGTCAGCAGACTTCTTCAGGCCCTGCATCGCCGCACCGTCGGTTTCCTGCGCGACGAACTGGGCATCCCGGTGACGGGACAGTCCCAGCATCTCGACGACGTGCAGCGCCTCAACCTCAAGCACCTGACCTCGATCATGAGCGCCACGGGCGACACCAAGCTCTACCTGGCCTACAGCTTCGACGAGTCGCTCATCGCCAAGGCCTTCGAGGCCTACAGCCAGGACCTGGACATCCCCGAGGACGAGCGCGCGGCCTACGTGGAGGAAACCGCCGGGGACATCATCAACATCATCGTGGGCAACGCCCTGGCCGACCTCGACGCCCAGGGCCGGGCCATCGGCCTGTCCCCGCCCATCGTGATCACCGAGGCCAAGAGCATCCTGCGCAACCGGGGGGCCAGATTCGCCTCGGCCAATCTGGACACCCCCCACGGCGGCCTGAACATCCATCTCATCGGCCCGGGCGAACTCTTCGACGACAAACTCGACTATGTGGAGGCGTAAGCGATGCGGGCCCTGAACATCATGGTCGTGGACGACTCCAACCTGACCATCAAGAAGATGGTCAAGATGATCGAGGACCTGGGGCACAAGGTGGTCCACGTGGCCAGGGACGGCCGCCAGGCCGCGGAGGACTATCCCGGGATCAGGCCGGACCTGGTGACCATGGACATCACCATGCCGGACATGGACGGCATCGAGGCCACCCGGCGCATCCTGGAAAAGGACCCGGGGGCGGTCATCGTCATGGTCACCTCCCACGGCCAGGAACAGATGGTCATGGACGCCATCGAGGCCGGGGCCAAGGGCTACGTGCTCAAGCCCGTCAAGATGGAGAAGCTGGCCGAACACCTGGAGGCCGTGGCCGGGAAATACCTGCCATGACCGGGGACATGCTCGAAAGCGCCCTGCTGGAGACGCATTTCGACGTCATCCCGTTCGGCATCTACGTGGTGGACGTGGCCACCCTGGATCTGATCTTCGTCAACCGGCATTTCCGCGACCGGCTCGGCGATCTGGCCGGGCGCAAGTGCCACGAGGCCATCTACGAATCGCCCCAGCCCTGCCTGTTCTGCAAGATCCGCCAGCTTGTGGACCGGGACGGCCTGCCCAACGGCAAGACCTACATCTTCGAGCATTTCAACGACAAGGACGACCGCTGGTACCAGCTCCAGGAAAAGAGCATGAGCTGGCCCGACGGCCGGGTGGTCAAGTATTCCATCGCCGTGGACATCACCGAACTCAAGGAGGCGCAGAACCGGCTGGCCGAGGCCCACGCCGAACTGGCCCTCAAGAACAGGGAACTGGCCAGGCGGAACGAGCTGCTTCAGGAGAACGTGCGCCTGCGCGAGCACGTGGACCGCATCTCCCGCCACGACCTGAAGACCCCCCTCAACGCCCTGGTGGGCATCCCCCCCCTCCTGGCCTCGGGCTACGGCCTGAATCCCGAGGGCGTCAAGCTGGTGCACCTGATCGAGGACGCCGGGATCACCATGCTGAACATGATCAACCGCACCTTCGACCTCTACCGCCTAGAGACGGGAACCTACACCCTGGAGCCGGTTCCGGTGAACCTGGCGGCGGTGGTCCGCAAGGCCGCCAGGGACGTGACCGCCGACGCCTTTTTCGCCGGCAGGACGGTGCGGGTGCTGTGTCGCGGC
>JBMONM010000217.1:0-5001 GCA_049324675.1 Thermodesulfobacteriota bacterium | reverse complement strand
CCCGCTCTATTCCTGTCCATGCAGGGGGGATAATCCCGGGCCCGACCCCGGGCCGCGCGGACCTCTCCTTTCGGCCGGGCCGCGGCCGCGCGCACATTCCTCGGGAGCCGACGGACATGATGCGACAAGAGGACTACAAGCGCCTTCGTCTGAAGATCATCGCCACCATCCTGGCCTTTTCCTTCGTGCCGCTTCTGGTCCTCGGGGTGACCATCCACGTCAAGACCGAGTCCGTGTACGTGGGCAAGGTCTACGGCAACCTGCGCACCCTGGTGGAAAACAAGAAGACCACCATCGACCTGTTTTTAAACGAACGCATTTCCCAACTGACCACCCTGGCCTTCACCGAGACCTTCGAGCAGCTCTCCGACCAGGGCTACCTGGAAAAGGCCTTCGCCATCCTGCAGATCCATTCCAAATCCTTCCTGGACCTCCAGGTCATCGACCAGAACGGCGACACCGTGGCCTACTGCGGCCCCTACAACCTGCAAGACGTCAACTACGCCCAGGAGCCCTGGTTCGCCATGGCCATGGCCCGGGGGCTCTACGTCAGCGACGTCTTTCTGGGCTTTCGCAAATACCCCCACTTCATCATCGCCGTGACCCGGCGCGAGGGCGACCGGTCCTGGATCCTGCGCGCGGCCATCGATTCGGACATCTTCGATTCCCTGGTGCGCAGCGTGCACCTGGGCGCGACCGGGGACGCGTTTCTGATCAACGCCGACAACGTGCTGCAGACCCGGCCGCGCTTCGACCACTCCGTCCTGGACGAGATCAGTTTCCCGCGCTTCGCCAGGTTCTCGGGCAGCCGGGTGGAGGAATTCAGCGTCAAGGGCAGAACCAGCCTGTACGCCCTGGCCTGGCTGGACAACACGGACTGGCTCCTGGTCATAAAAGACGACCCCCGGGAGGAGCTTCTGCCGCTGTACCGGGCGCGCTGGCTTCTGGGCTTCATCCTGCTCGGCGGCATGCTGGTCATCACCGGCGGGGCGGTGTTCATCACCAACTCCATGGTCGGCCAGCTGGTGCGTTCCGAGCGGGAGAAGGCGGCCCTGGACGCCTCCCTGACCCAGTCGAGCAAGATGGCGGCCCTGGGCAAGCTGGCCGCCGGGGTGGCCCACGAGGTCAACAACCCCCTGGCCATCATCCTGGAAAAGGCCGGATGGATGCGCGACCTCTTAAGCGAGGAGGACATCAAGGCCAGCCCCAACTTCAAGGAATACGAGGACGCGTTGCAGAAGATCGAATTCCACGTGCGCCGGGCCAAGGACGTGACCCACCGGATGCTGGGTTTCGCGCGGCGCATGGAGCCGCTTCGCGACGACGTCAACGTGAACATCCTTCTGGACCAGACCAGGTCCTTTCTGGAGAACGAGGCCAGCTTCAGGGGCATACGGATCGTCACGGACTACAACAAGTGGCTGCCCTGCATCACCAGCGACGCCTCGCAACTGCAGCAGGTCTTTTTGAACATCTTAGACAACGCCATCGACGCCATCGACCGGGACGGGGTGATCACCGTGACCACCCGCCACGATTCGGGGGCGGACGCGGTGGTCATCTCCATCGCGGACACGGGCAAGGGCATGTCCAAGGAAATGACGGAGAAAATCTTCGACCCGTTTTTCACCACCAAGAAGGTCGGGGAGGGCACGGGCCTGGGCCTGTCCATCAGCTACAGCATCATCGAGAAACTCGGCGGCACGATCGCCCTGAAGAGCACCGAAGGCAAGGGAACCACCTTCACCATCACCCTCCCGGTGAAAAGCCGGGGATGACGGCGTACCCGCCCGGGCAGAGAGGTCGAGCATGAGCATCAGGATCCTTATCGTGGATGACGAGCCCGATTTCATCGAGACCATGGTCAAGCGCTTCACCTTCCGCAAGATGCCGGTCACGGCCGCCACGAGCGGCATCGAGGCCCTGAAGCTCCTGGAGGCCGAGGCCTTCGACGTGGTCATCATGGACGTGCGCATGCCGGGCAAGGACGGCATCGAGACCCTGAAGGAGATCAAGAAACGGGCCCCGCTCACCGAGGTGATCATGCTCACCGGGCATGCCTCGGTGGAATCGGGCATGCGCGGCATGTCGCTCGGGGCCTACGACTACGTGCTCAAGCCCGTGGATTTCGAGGAACTTCTGGACAAGGTGCGCAAGGCCTACGAGAGAAAGCAGCTCAATGAAGGACGACAGAGCGCGGACTGATTCCGGGGCGCGGGCCGGATCGGAGGCATCCGCCGCGTCCGCGTCCCGGCGGGAGAAACCCCGCCCCCTGTGGCCGCACACCGTGGCGTTTCCCGGGCTGGCGGCCCTGGCCGTCCTGGCGGCCGTGTTCCTGCCCGCGCCCCTGGCCGTGATCCTGGCCTTTTTCACCGGCAGCCTGTGCGCCTGGTCCGCGGTGGACATGGCCTCCCGGGTGCGGGCCTCGGAGCGCGAGCGCTCCAGCCTCGACGCCCAGCTCATCCAGTCCCAGAAGCTGGCGGCCATCGGCGAACTGTCCTCGGGCATCGCCCACGAGATCAACAACCCCCTGGCCGTCATCGCCCAGGAGGCGGACTGGATGACCCACCTCATGGGCCGGCCCGATCCGACCCCGGAAAACCTGGCCGAGCTGCGCGACTCCCTGTCCGAGGTCGTGCGCCAGGTGGACCGCTGCAAGACCATCACCCACAACCTGCTCAACTTCTCGCGCAAGATGGAGCCCGTGCCCCAAAAGGAGCGCCTGGAGCGGATCATGGAGGACATGGTCCTTCTGGTGGAGAAGGAGGCCGGGCAGAAGGGCGTGACCATCGCCCGCGACTACGACACGGCCATCCCGCCCATCCGCACCGACGTGCCCCTGCTGCGCCAGGTGATCCTGAACCTGCTTCTCAACGCCTTCCAGGCCATCGAAGGCCAGGGCGCGATCACCGTATCCACCAGGAGGGCGGGCGAGGGCCGGGTGGCCATTGTGGTGACCGACACCGGGGTGGGCATCCCCCCGGAAAACCTGCCCAAAATCTTCAATCCGTTTTTCACCACCAAGCCGCCGGGCCAGGGGACGGGACTCGGGCTGTCCCTGTGCCACGGCATCGTGGACAAACTCGGCGGCGCGATCACGGTGGAAAGCGAGCCGGGCAAGGGGTCCGCGTTCACCGTGACCCTGCCCGCATAGCCGGAGGAGAAAGCCATGCCCGACCCCATCCGCGTCCTGGTCGTGGACGACGAGGATCGTTTCCGGACCACGCTGGTCAAGCTTCTGGGGACCCAGGGCGTTGTCGCCGAGGCGGCCCCGGACGGGGCCGCGGCCCTGGCCCTGCTTTCGGAAAGGCCCTTCGACGTGGTGCTTCTGGACGTCAAGATGCCGGGCTTAAGCGGCCAGGAGGTGCTGCCGCGCATCAAGGAGATCGCGCCCGGCACGGAGGTGCTGGTCCTGACCGGGCATGCCTCGGTGGACATCGCGGCCCAGATGATCGCGGGCGGCGCGGCGGACTACCTGCTCAAGCCCTGCCCGCTGGACGAGCTGGTGGGGTGCGTGCGGGCGGTGTACGACCGCCGCAAGGCCGTGGGGCCGAAGTAGGGCCGAGGCCCGGGGCCGGCCTGGGATTCCAAAAGGCGAAGCCCGTTGGCCGCCGGAGGCATATCCCCATACTTTTCGTCCGGCCCCGGGCTACTCCCCCGCCTCCCCGGTGAACTGGCAGGCCCCGGAAAAAAAGCAGTCGGCCATGGCCGCGACGCTTTTCTCGTCCACCATGAGCATGTCCGTCTGCCGGGTGAACTGCAAAAGCCGCCCCATGGCCGCAAGCCGCTTTTCGATGACCGCCGCCTCGAACTTCTGGAACCGCCCGGCCACCCGGTCCCCCACCACCTCCACCGCAAATCCCAGCCGTTCCAGGATCAGCGCGATGCCCCGGGCCCGGCGCGAGCGCTTCACGTCGTCGGCCGCGCCGCCCATGAACGAAAACGTGATGTAGTTCTTGTTCACGGTCGTACCGCAGTAGCAGTCGAGCACGCCGTAGTGGTAGCCCACCCGGGAGCTGAAATTGAGGTACTTGTCCGAGATGATCGCGTAGCTCTTGTCCCCGAAGCGCTGCCCGCCGGAGGTGGGCGAGGACAGCATCTGCTCGCCCAAGACCGACATGAAGCCCTTAAGCTGCACCGGCCGGGGCGTGCGCACCTGCTCCCCGTCAAGCACCAAGCCCGCAAGCAGGGCCAGAAACGGCCGGGACACGATCTCCTCCACCGCCACCTTGCCGCCCTTCCCCGCGCCCTCGGCCAGGCCCCCGCCCAGGTCGATGACGTGCAGGTCCAGCCCGGTCACGGCCGCAAGGCGCATGGCCACCCCGGCCTGCCCGGAGGCCATGTCGCTTATGCGGAACATCTCCGCATAAGAACGCTCGTGCAGAAGGCGCATCACGTCGTGGATGGTGGAACACGAGGCCTCGCAAAAATCCTTGGACTTGGGGTCGAGCAGGTGCAGCGGGGCGATGAGCCCCATCACCCGGGTCAGCACGCCGTACACGGGCGTGTCCTTCATAAGTATCTCCCGGGCCGCGCCCAACCCGGCCAGCTCCTCCACCCGGCCCCGGTAGACGCGCGCCGACCACGCGTCCACGGTGACCTCCTCCCCGGCCGGAAGGACCGAAAGCGCGTCCGGCACGCCGAGCAGGGTGGGCACCCCGAACTCCCGGCACAGGGAGGCCATGTGCCCGGTGACGCTGCCGTGCTCGGTGACCATGGCCGCGCACCGGGGCATGACCACCATGTATTTCGGCGAGGAATGCCCGGCCACCAGCACCCCCCCCTGGGGGAAACCCTCCAGGTCCTCGTCCCGAAGAACCCGGACCACCGGCCCCGCGCCCACCCCGGGCGAGGCGGCCTCGCCGCCCGAGGCCAGGAGGTCGTGCCCCGTGACCTCGGGCAGGTCCGGACGCCCGGCCGCGGCCGCTCCCGCCCCGCCGGCCATGGCCAGGGGCCGCGACTGCAGGATCACCAGCCGGCCCTCGGGGTCCAGGGCCCACT
>JBMONM010000216.1:0-5036 GCA_049324675.1 Thermodesulfobacteriota bacterium | reverse complement strand
CGGGGGAGGGCGCCGCCCTCCCCCGAATCTTGCTTCTTCACCCGCTACAGGTTGTCCGCGGCGCGGTGGCGGGTGACGAAGGCCACGGCCTCGTCCACGGTGGTCACGTCGCCGGAGATCTGGGCCTTGAGCAGGGCGTCGCGCAGAAGTCCCACGGCGGGGCCGGGCCTAAGCCCGGTCAGCTGCATGATGCGGCCGCCGTTTAAAAGCGGTTCGAGCATGTCCTCCGGGGTGTCGGAGCGGTCGAGCATCTTCATGTTGTGGTTGAATTCCTTGTAGCTGCCGCCCCGGGCCTTGATGTCGGCGCGGACCATCTCGATCAGGCGGGGGTATTCGTCCAGGGCCTTGAAGCGGCGGATGCCCCGGTCCGTGAGCATGAAGTGGAAGCGCATGTGGTGGCGCACCAGAAAGCAGACCAGATCGATCTCCTCGGGGGGGAAGTGCAGCCGGGAGAGGAGCTTCCGGGTGACCTTGGCCCCGACGCGGTGGTGCTGGTAGAAGGTCCAGCGGCCGTCGAAGAATTCCGCCGTGTGCAGCTTGCCCACGTCGTGGAACAGGCAGGCCAGGGTGCCGTACCAGTCGTAGGGGAGTTCGTGGGGGTAGTTGGCCATGACCGCCAGGGTATGGTCGAAGACGGATTCCTCCTCGTGTTCGTTTTTCTGCTGCCGGATGCGGGCCATGGCCGCGATCTCGGGGAGAAGGCCGTGCAGGATCATGGATTCGTAGAGCAGCTTGACGAAGGCGGCCATGTTTTCGGCCTCGACCTTGCGCCATTCGTCGATGATGTCGTTTATGGAGACGTAGTCCAGGACCCGCCGGGCGGCGCGCAGGATGGCCATCCAGGTGTTGTGCTCAATGGGGAGATTGTAGTTGGCCGAGAAGCGCAAGGCCCGCACGGCCCGGAGGTAGTTCTGGCGCAGGGCCTGATCCGGGATGCCCAGCAGGCGTATCTCCCCGGCTTCCAGGTCGGCGAATCCGTCGTGGTCGTCCTTGGGGCGCGGCAGGTAGGGACAGGCCAGATGCAGGGGAATCTCCCCGGTATCCTGGAGCTTTTTCAAGAGCCTGGGGGTGACCATGGCCACGCAGTCCTCGGGATGGGAGCCGTCCTCGGTGTCCGCCGGATAGAAAAGGATGGCGCAGGATTCGGCCCTGTACGTGGCGAAGGCCGTGTCCGTGCCGGTCTTTTCCGTGGTGGGAAAGATCTTTTGCAGATCGGCCAGGGTCATGTCCGTGCAGATGTCGATTTCCACGCTGCCCGCGCCACGGGCCTTTTCCTGCAACCTGGCGTTGACCACGTAGGCGTCGTAGCCGTTGCGCATGATGGTTTTGCAGATGGTGGCGGCTTCCTTGAAGGACTGGCTCATGAATGTCTCCCGTGCTTGCGGCGTGATGCGGAGGGTGTGGCGGCGGGCGCGAAATCCGCGCGGGTGAAGACCGGCTCTCCCCCGAT
Source organism: Thermodesulfobacteriota bacterium (assembly GCA_049324675.1). Classification (GTDB taxonomy): domain Bacteria; phylum Desulfobacterota; class Desulfovibrionia; order Desulfovibrionales; family Desulfovibrionaceae; genus Desulfolutivibrio. Next base: position 3,586 of record JBMONM010000216.1, on the reverse strand, counting down.
GAACAGGGCCGCGACGCGTCCGGTCAGGGTCCGGCCCAGGCAGGGGGTGTTTTTTCCTTTGGAGAACAGGGATCCGGGCGTGACCGTCCAGGCTTCGCGGGGGTCGAAGAGCACGAAGTCGGCGGGGTCGCCGCTATTGAAGGTGTTGACCGGCAGGTTGAAGAGGGCCGCCGGGGTTGTGGCGAAAAGCCGGACGATGTCCGAGGCGTCGAGCATGCCCTTGTCCGTGAGCACGAAGGCCAGGGACAGGGCCGTTTCCAGGCCGGAGATGCCGCAGGGGGCCTCGCCGAAGGGGGTCTCCTTCTCGTGGGCCGCATGGGGGGCGTGGTCCGTGGCCAGGATGTCGATGACCCCCTCGCGCAGGGCCTGGATGAGCGCCAGCACGTCGTCGCGGGTGCGAAGCGGCGGATTGACCTTGGCCAGCGTGTTGTAGCCCTCCACCTCGGCCTCGGTGAAATGCAGGTAGTGGGGGCAGGTCTCGGCCGTGACCGGGACGCCCTTGGCCTTGGCCCGCTCGATGAGCTCCACGGAGCGGCGGCAGCTTATATGGGCCAGATGGATGGGGATGCGCAGATAGTCGGCCAGAAGGATGTCCCGGGCCACCTGGATGGCCTCGGCCACGTCGGGCTGGCCGGGAAGGCCCAGGCGCGAGGACACCCGGCCTTCGTTCATGCCCGCGGCCGGGGCCATGGTCGGCTCTTCGCAGTGGTCGATGACCCGAAGGCCCAGGTCCGAGGCGTATTCCATGGCGTGGCGGAAAAGTCCGGCGTCGGCCACGGGCCGGCCGTCGTTGGAAAAGGCCATGCATCCGGCCCGGGCCAGCTCGGCCATGGGGGCCAGTTCCGTGCCCGAAAGGCCCTTGGTCAGGGCCCCGACGGGATACAGGCGCGGGCCCTTGGGCCAGGTCTCGGCGGCGCGCTTGACCATGTGCTCGGTGACCGAGGCCGTGTCGTTGACCGGGATGGTGTTGGCCATGCACATGATGTTGGAAAAGCCGCCGGCCGCGGCCGCGGCCAGACCCGAGGCGATGTCCTCCTTCCATTCCTGGCCGGGTTCGCGCAGGTGGGTGTGGGCGTCGGTCAGGCCGGGCAGAAGGGTCAGCCCCCGGCCGGGGAGGACCCGGGCGTTTTCGTAGGCCGCGCCCGCGTCGTGGGGCGCCACGTCAAGGATGCGCCCGGCCGCGCACAAAAGGTCCACGGGATGGGGCGTTTCCGGGAAGGCCAGGTCGGTCACGACGAGATCGGGAAGGGCCATGGCTTACTCCTTCTCACCCCGGTCCTTGCGGGTGATGAACAGATGCAGAAGGGCCATGCGCACGGCCACGCCCGAGGCCACCTGGTCGAGGATGAGGCTTTCGCCGGCGTCGGCCAGTTCCGAGGAAATCTCGACGCCCCGGTTGATGGGGCCGGGATGCAGCACCTTGACGCCCGGGGCGGCCCCGGTAAGTGACCGCGACGACAGGCAGTAGCGTCCGGCATATTCCCGCAGATCGGGCAGAAGCCCGGCCTGCTGGCGTTCGAGCTGCAGCCGCAGGCACATGACCGCGTGGGCCCCGGACACGGCCTTTTTCAGGTCGGAATGGACCTCCACGCCCCAGGAATCCACGGCCGGCGGCAGAAGCGTGCGCGGCCCGCACAGCCGGACATTGGCCCCGAGCATGGACAGAAGGACCACGTTGGAACGGGCCACCCGGCTGTGGGCGATGTCGCCCAGGATGCACACGGTCTTGTCCCGCACGTCGCCCCACTTCTCCAGGAGGGTGAAGGCGTCGAGCAGGGCCTGGGTGGGATGGGCGTGGCGGCCGTCGCCGGCGTTTATCACCGAACAGGAGACCCGGGCGGCTACGAAGTCGGCCGCGCCGCTTTCCGAATGGCGGATGACCAGGGCGTCGGGGTTCATGGCCAGCAGGGTGAGCACGGTGTCCTTGAGGCTCTCGCCCTTGACCAGGGAACTGCCGGACTTGGCCAGGGCGAAGGTGTCCGCGGACAGGCGCTTGCCGGCCATGTCGAAGGAGGTCTTGGTGCGGGTGCTCGGTTCGGCGAAAAAAAGGACCACGCTGCGGCCCTTGAGGGTGGGCACCTTCTTGACCGGGCGGGAATTGATCTCCCGGAAGGAGGCGGCGGTCCTCATGACCACGGCCACATCGTCCCGGGAAAGCTGCGAAACGTCGAGCAGATCCTTGTGGGGCCAGCTCATGCGGGCTCCTTTGGGTCACGGCGGGGAAAGGGGAAACGTCTTTTCGCCATAGCCGACTGTTTTTTTCACATGCCCCGGCCGGCGTCAATCGGCCGGAGGCACTTTTCGGCGGCCTAGCCGGGCTTGCGCACGGACGCGGCGAAAAAAAATTCCCCGAGCGGCGAGGACGGGTCCGGATCGACCCGGGTCGCAAGGCGCGCCCCGGGATTTTCGGCCAGAAGGCGGTCCACCCGTCCCTGGTTTTCTTCCGGGGCCAGGGTGCAGGTCACGTAGACCAAAAGGCCCCCGGGGGCCAGGACGTCCCAGGCGGCCCGGAGCAATCCGTCCTGGAGCCGGGCCAGATCGGCCAGATCGTCGGGCGCACGCTTCCATTTGGCGTCGGGCCGGCGCGACAGGACCCCCAGGCCGGAACACGGGGCGTCCAGGAGGATGGTCCCGGGCCTTTTTTTGAGCGGCGGACGCGTCCCCGAGGCGGCAAAGACCGGGATGGGCGGCAGGCCCAGGCGGACAAGCTCGCGGCCGAGGGCCCGAAGCCGGCCCCGGTGCACGTCGGCCGCCCACACGGTGTGGTCCGTGGCCTCCAGAAGATGCGCGGTCTTGCCGCCGCGCCCGGCGCAGGCGTCGAACACCGGGCCGGGCCAGCCTGGCGGGTCCAGATCGGCCAGAACCCGCTGGGCCGCCGCGGACTGCCGGGACACGAGCCCATGGGCCTGGGCCGCCTCCAGATCGAACCCGGCCGCCGCAAGGTCCGCGCCCGGCGCAAAGGCCAGGGCGGGGGGGGCGGCCAGGAGCACGCCGGGAAGGGCCGCCAGCCGTTCGAAAAGCCCCGTGGCCCCGGGCCGGCGCATGTTCACCCGCAGCCCCATGGGCGGCGCCGCGGCCTGGGCGGCCAGGAACCGTTCGGCGGCCGCGTCGCCGTAGGCCTTTCGCCACAACTCCACGATCCAGGCCGGGCAGGAATAGTGCCGGCTCCACACCGTGGCCGTGGCCGCCCCGGGGGTGCGGCAGGCGTCCATGCCCAGGCCCCGGGCGGCCTCGTCGGCCAGCCGGCGCAGCACCGCGTTGGCCACCCCGGCCAGCCGGGCCCCGGACAGGGCCTTGATGCGGGAAACGGCCCAGTCCACCGAGGCGTAGGCCGGGACGCGGTCCAGGTGCAGGATCTCGTGGGCGGCCAGGGTCAGGGCGGCGAAGACCGGCGGCGGCAATCCGGCCGGGTTTTTGAGCAGGCGGGAGACCAGAAACTCCGTGCGGCCCCGCAGCCGGGCGTGGCCGTAGACCAGCTCCGAGGCCAGGGCCGCGTCCCGGGGGTCCAGGTTCCGGCCGGCCAGCACCGCGTCCAGGGCGGCCTGAATGTCCATGTCCCGGCCGGGCCGTCCCGGGCCGGGAAGGG
>JBMONM010000215.1:0-5042 GCA_049324675.1 Thermodesulfobacteriota bacterium | reverse complement strand
GACCGCCGCGTGTCGGGGTGCAGGGGCATGATGCCCCTGCCGGGGGCATGGGGGCGGCGCCCCCACCTCCGCGATTTGTTTACCGGACGCTGCCGCCGAGCAGGGTTGCGGCGCTGTTCGGGTGGGTGGCGATGGAGAGGGAGGCGAAGGATCTTGCGGCAAGGGGAGTGAGGACCCCGGTCGTCCAGATTTCGGCCTTTGAGGCGTTAAGGCGGGGCAGTGCGGCCTGGAGGTGGGTTGACAGGGAAGCCATGGTCCGGGTCCAGGCCAAGCAGTCCAAGGGGAAGCAGAAGACAAGGGTATTGGCGGTGGTGCGGCCGGCCACGAACCTGCCGACGCGTTCGAAGCGTACGATGTGTTCGATGCGCGAGTTGAAGGCGGAGAACATAAGCGCCATGCGTTCGCGGAAAAGTGCGAGGTCTTCGGTATCGGTCAGGGTGGCGAAGGCGACGAAAGCGTCGCGGTTGGCGGTCTTGGGCATGGCGGCCAGGGCCGAGACAGTGAGGGTCTGGTGCACGGGGGAAAGGTTGCCGTTGTTGATGAAGGCCTCGGCCAGATCGTCGGGAACGCCCATGGCCTTGAGTTTTTCACGGTTTTGGCGGCGCAGGTCGGCGGGCGGGACGGCCACGTCCATATCGGTGAGCCACTTGCTGGTGCCGGCCGCGGACACGCCCACGCCCACGGCCCCGGGGATGGCCGCGCTGGCGCCGGTGGCCAGCAGGCTGCCGGCGAAGTCCGCTCCGGCCAGACGGTCCAGGCGGTCCTTGAGATAGGGATTGGTGGAATAGGGGTCCACGCCGAAGTGTTTGGCGATCTCCCGTTTGGAGCGGGAATAGCCCAGGGCGGCGGCGGCCGAGTCTTCGTATTTGCTGGAGGTGCTTTCCACCAGGCTTTCCTCGGCGCGCTGGAACATCTTGCCTACGCCGGACAGCGCGCTGCCCACGGTGCGCAGGGGTTTGGTCACCAGATTGACCGCGCCCTTGACCGTGTTTCTCCCCTTCTCCGCCACGGCGTCTCCGAACTGCCCGGCGGGCTGCACCTTGTCCATGGCCACGATGGCCGCGCATTCGCGCAGTCTTTCGGACAGAAGCGCGGTGGAGACCACACGCAGGTCGCCGTCGCGGGTATGCAGGGTATAGGTGTTCAAATAGCCGTCGTTGCGGACGGTTTCGTCCACGCGGCAGTTCGGGGCCGAGAGCATGTTCGGGGGCAGGATGGCCGAGGCCCGCAGGGTGGGCGGAGCCTCGATTGACGCCGCCGGCGGAGCGGCGATGGCCGGGGTGAGGGTGACCAGGGAAATCACGGCCAGGACGCTCAGACTTTGGGTCAGGATGCCGGACATGGAGCCTTCCGTGGGGGGGGGTGATAAAGAATGGAGCGAAACTATCCCAAGTGGCGGGACATGACAATCGGGTGACCTCCCGGCGACCCCACTTGCCAAAGCGCGTTCATGGCATTATCTGACACCCTCCCGCTATCCTCACGGGGCGGCCTGCCGCTTCTTCGCCCTTCGCGACGCAAACCAATTCTGGACGTGCCCATGCTTGAAAAAAATCCCCATATCTCCCTCCCCATCGAACGCCTGGTGCCACGGGTCCTGGGCATCACCCCCGAGGAGCTTTCCTCCTGGCCGGATGATGCCAGGGAACTGGCGGTATCATTGGCCGCGGAATGCTTTCTGGTGCGCTACAATCCCTTCGTCAATCCCGAGGAGGTGCGCCAAAGCGTGGACGCGCGTCTTGCCGCCGCCCGGCCGACGGCCTGGGGCGACTACCCCGGGACGCTCCGGTCCGCCGTGGACCGGTTTTGGAGGCAGTACGACGAGGATATGCGGTTCAAGGAGCGCGTTTTGTTGCGCCTGTCGGAGTTTTTACCCGACGAATGTCTGACCCAGCATACCGGAAGTTTGGTGGAATGCTCCACGGACGCCACGGACCTGCGCATGGAGCTGCCCATGCTGGTCCTGTCCCCCTTAAGCACGGCGCACATTCAGGGCATCGTGCGTCTGGCCGGGGAGATGGGATTTTACGTGGTTCCCCGGGGGGGCGGTTCGGGACTGACCGGTGGGGCCATCCCGGCCCGCCGCCGTTCGGTGATCCTGAGCATGTCCCGGATGAAGGCCATCACCTCCGTTGACGCGGAGAAAAAGCTCCTGTGCGCCCAGACCGGGGTCATCACCCTGACGGCCATCGCCGCGGCGGCCAGGAAAAATCTCCTTTTGACCGTGGACCCGGCATCCAAGGCGGCCTCGTCGCTCGGCGGCAACATCGCCGAGAACGCCGGCGGCCCCTTCTGTTTCGAATACGGCACCACGTTGGACAACATCCACTCCTACACCATGGTCCTGCCCGACGCCCGGGTCATCGAGGTGCGCCGCCGCGACCATCCCCGTCACAAGATTCTGCCCGAGGAGACGGCCGTCTTCGACATCTTCGACGAGGCCGGGACCCTCACCGAGACCATTTCCCTTGCGGGCGGCGAGATTCGCGGGCCGGGTCTGGGCAAGGACGTGTCCAACAAGTACCTGGGCGGGCTGCCCGGGGTGCAGAAGGAGGGCGTGGACGGCATCGTCACCGAGGCCTGCTTCATCCTGCACGACCGCCTGCCCCATTCGCGGGTGTTGTGTCTGGAGTTCTTCGGGCGTTCCATGCGAAGCGCCATGCTGGTCATCCGCGACGTGGTGGGGCTTCGCGACCGCATCCGCCTGGAAGGCGACGCGGTAAAGATATCGGCCCTGGAGGAGTTCGGCCCCAAATACGTGCGGGCCATCAACTATGCCAAAAAATCCGCGAGCTACGAGGGCGACCCCATTTCGGTCCTGCTCCTGCAGCTCGATTCCGCCGACGAAACGGCCCTTGACGCGGCCGTGGCCCATATCGTGGACATCGCCACGCCGTACGAGAACGTGGACATCTTCGTGGCCGAAGACGAGAAGCAGGCCGAGGTTTTCTGGGAGGACCGGCACAAGCTTTCGGCCATCTCCAAGCGCACCAGCGGATTCAAGATCAACGAGGACGTGGTCATTCCTCTGGGGGTCGTGCCGGAATTTTCCGATTTCATCGAGGAATTGAACCTCAGGTGCCTGGGCCGGGCGTACAAGGAGGCCCTGCAAAACGCGAGCAGGCTGCACGGCGTCTCCCCCTCGGACGAGTTTCTGGCCATGGAATTGGAGTTCGCCGACCGCATCCTGCGCGGCGGCCTCTCGGCCAAGGATTTGAGCGATGCCGAGGTGGAGGTGCAGACCTATTACTTCTTCTCCGACCTGACCTCGCGCTATCCGCGCCTGCGCGACCCCTTGCGCGAGATTTACAACGACATGATCGCCACGCGCATCGAGGTGGCCAACCACATGCACGCCGGCGACGGGAACTGCCATGTGAACATCCCGGTCAATTCCAATGACCAGGAAATGATGCGCCGGGCCATGGAGGCCGCCGACGAAGTGTTCACCAAGGTCATGAGCCTGGGCGGGGCGGTGTCCGGCGAGCACGGCATCGGCATCACCAAGATCGCCTTTCTGGAGGAAGCGAAAATCGCGGCCCTTCGGCGTTACAAGGCCGCCGTGGACCCGAAGAATATTTTCAACCCCGGCAAGCTGGTCACAAAGACCCTGGACGTGGAGCCCTACACCTTCTCCTTCAACCGGCTCATCCGGGACATCAAGAAGACCGCTTTGCCGGAGAAAGATCGGCTCATCGCCATGCTGGCCAACATCCAGTTCTGCACGAGGTGCGGCAAGTGCAAGCAGGTCTGCCCGATGTACGCCCCAAGCCAGGGGCTTTTGTACCACCCGCGCAACAAAAATATCAGCCTCGGGGCACTGATCGAGGCCATCCACTATTCGCAGTTGCGCTCCGGGGAGCCGGACCCGGGGCTTCTGGAGCACCTGCGCCGACTCATGGAACATTGCACCGCCTGCGGCAAGTGCGCCGCAGCCTGCCCGGTCAAGATCCAAAGCGCCCAGGTGGCCCTGGACATGCGGGCCTACCTGGAGACCAAGGAAGCCGGCGGCCACCCCATGAAAACCCGGGTCCTGTCCTATCTGGCCAAGGATCCCTCCGGGCGGCTGCCGGTTGCGGCCAGGCTCATGGCCTATGGCCAGGCCTTCCACGGCCGGGTCATGGGTCTGGTCCCGGCGGTCTGGCGCGGACGGCTGGAGAATCCGGTCCTGCGCGGTCCGAACCCGGCCATCGGGCTTAAGAACCTGGCCGAGCGGCTGCGTCTGGAGAAGGGCTGTCTGTTTTCGCCCCCGGAGGCCGCCGCGGACGCCGAAACCGTCCTCTATTTTCCGGGATGCGGCGCGGGACTGTTCACTTCGGGTATAGGCATGGCCGCCCTGGACCTCTTGCTGCGCTCCGGGGTCCGGGTGGTCATCCCCCCGGCCCATCTGTGCTGCGGCTATCCCCTGGCCGTGTCCGGGATGGCCGAGGCCTTTGCCGCCAACAGGGAGCGTACCCTCAAGACCCTGGCTCAGCTCATGGAGACGGCCAGGGGCAAGGGATTTTCCCCGACCATGCTTTTGACCTCCTGCGGCACCTGCCGCGAGGCCCTGGCGGGCTATGATCTGGCCGGCCCGGACGGCCCCATGGGGCGTCGGGACGTGACGCAGTTTCTGGCCGAACGGCTGCCGGCCGCATCCTCCCCGGACGGGCGCATCCTGTACCACGCCGCCTGCCATGCCGAATGGGCCGGCGTCCCGACGCTCAAGGCCTCCGAGGCCTACCGCGCGGCCCTGGCCTCCCTCACCGGGGCGACGGTGGCCATTTCTCCGGGCTGTTGCGGCGAATCGGGTCTGGGGGCGTTGACCTCCCCCGATATCCACAACCGGATCCGGGCCGTGAAGACCGCGACCCTGCAAACGGAACTCTCCGATGATACCGTGCCCGTGGTGGTCGGCTGCCCCTCCTGCCGCATGGGCATCGCCCGCTGCCTGGGCGAAATCGGCCGCAAGAACCAGGTGCGGCACGCTTTGGAATACCTGGCTGAACTTCATGGCGGCCCGAAGTGGAGACTGGATCTGAAAAAAAGGCTCAAGAAGGCCC
>JBMONM010000214.1:0-5080 GCA_049324675.1 Thermodesulfobacteriota bacterium | reverse complement strand
GGCGGTCGCTGGACAGGCCGAGTTGATGGGGGTGGCGCAGGATTTTCGGGAACAGTTCCTCGCGCAGCCACTTGTGGGCGCGGTCGTTCTGGTGGCATTCGTGCCACCACAGGGACATTTTCACCTTGGGGCTCGGGTAGGGAAGCGGCAGGATGCGCAGGCGGCCGTCGTCCATACTGTTCCGGGCCACGTGCTGGGGCAGCACCACCAGCAGGTCGGTGCGCTTCACGATGTCCAGGGCCGCGGCGTAGGAGGAGACCTTGAGTTTGACCTTCCGCCGGACCCCGAATTCACGGAGGGGGCGTTCGATGATGTCGTTCCAGCCTCCCCCGGTCATGACGCAGATATGCGGGTAGGCGACGAACTCGTTGATGTCGAATGCGGCCCTGGCGGCCAGGGGATGGTCGCATCTGGCGGCCACGACCAGATAGTCCTCGTCCACGACCCGCTGGTACATGTTCGGCGGGAACTTGCTGTCGATGCTGATGGCCAGGTGGATATCCCCGGCGATGAGTTGTTCCTTGGCCACCGCGTCCCAGTTCTTGATACAGAAACACAGGTGGCTTTCCATGGTGAAAAGGAACGCCAGGACGTCGCTTAAGACGTGCTGGACCACGTAATCGGGCGCGGCGAGGACGAACTCCCGTTCATCCACGGATGGTTCGAAGGAAACGGTGAAAAGCGAAGTTATTCCTTCAATGACCATGTCGAGCTTGTCTTTCAGTTCCTGCGCCGACGAGCTCAGAATGTATTCCTTTCCGGAGCGCACAAGGAGGGGATCATTGAAATAGGCACGCAACTGGGAAAGATTTCGGCTCATTGTCGGCTGGGTGAAGTTCAACTTCTCAGCGGCAGAGCTTACATTGCGTTCATCCAGAAGTGCTTTGAGGGATATAAGAAGATTAAGATTCAGTTTTGACAGATTGACGAGTCTTTGCATATACGCCTCCATTTTGTCTCACAAACCGCTTCATCCGTTCAGCTAGGCATTTCTTTCCATCTCCTTCCGATTGACGCGCGTTTTGCGCACGCTTCCGCGTGCTCCGCCATCCTTGCGGCTTCATCCCCGCCAAATATTATTGTGCCTTATATTCCTTACTCAAGAATGGAACAAAAGCCAAGGCACACCGTATTCTATTTTTGAATACCAAGTATTCCCGCAACGTGCTTGACATGACGCTTCCGACGCAATCCAGACTCCGCGAACTCCAGCCGAATGCGATTTCATTTTACGTATAGCCGTCTTCCACTAATTGATATTGCGCATTGATTCACGGAGTGTTTTACCATGACACCTGAAAGATGCGCCAATCGCCGCGTCGTGGATTCTCACAACGCCATGATGATGAGTTCTCCATAAAGATCATTAATTCAAACAGGCAAGGAGGGGATTGTGGGAAAAAACAAAAGTCTTATCGGATTCGTCGGCGGAATCGCCGTGGCTCTTCTTGTATGGGGATTGCCGCTAGACGGCTTGTCCCCGGAGGGGAAGAAATGCCTGGCGCTCAGTCTGCTGACGGTCGTCTGGTGGGCGCTCGGCGTGGCCCATCCCGGCTACATCTCGCTGTTTCTGCTGGGAAGCTACGTCCTTTTCGGCGTGGCCCCGGGGAACGTGGTCTTCAAACTCTGGACGACCCCCCTGGTCTATCTGGTCGTGGGCGGCTACCTCATCGCCTCGGCCGTGCGTGACAGCGGCCTTGGGAAACGTATCGCCTATCTGTACATCCTGCGCTTCATCAGGTCCTACAACAGTATCATCGTCGGGGCCTACGTCCTGGGCTTCCTCCTGAGTTTTCTCATTCCGCATCCCTGGCCGCGCAGCTTCCTGATCATGTCCGTCATGGCCATGATCATCCGCAGCGCCAACCTGCCGCTCAAGGACGCGGCCAACATCGGACTGGCGGTATTCGCCGGCTCCGCGCCCACTTCCTCCATCCTGCTCACCGGCGACAGCATCATCAACGTGGTCACCGTGGGCATGGCCGGGGCCAACGTGAGCTGGCTCGGCTGGCTGTGGTACATGGGGGTCCCGGGGATCGTGGCCTCGGCCCTGACCCTGGCCCTGCAACTGTACCTGTACAAGGCCCCGGCCGATTTCCGCCTGGACAAGGAGGAGATCGCCAAAAAACTGGCCGAGATGGGGTCCCTGACCCCCATCGAGAAGCGGTGCCTGATGTGGGTCGGGCTGGCCATCGTGGCCTGGGTCACGGACAGCGTGCACCACGTGCATCCGGGGTGGGTGGCCCTGTTCGCGGCCATCGCCATGAGCATGCCGCGCATCGGCGCCGTCCTGACCCCGGCCTCCTGGAACGACGTGCCCATCGCCACGTTGTTCTTTCTGACCGCGGCCCTGGCCATCGGCCAGGTGGGCGACCACGCCGGCATGAACCAGTGGCTGGCCTCGGTCCTGCTCCCGGCCACCGCCCCGGCCAATCCGTTTCTGTTCGCCGGCTTCGTCTCGGTCATCGCCGTGGCCATGCACATGGGCCTGGGCAGCGTGATGGCGGTCATGGGCATCGCCATCCCCACCCTGATCAAGTTCGGGGCCACCTCCGGCCTGCCGCCCCTGGTGCCGGCGCTTCTGGTCTACACGGCCATCTCCATCCACTTCATCCTGCCCTTCCACCACATGAACGTGCTCGTCGGACTCGGCGAGAAGCAGGGCATGTACACGGATCGCCAGGTCATCCGGCTGGGCGTGCCCCTGACGGCCGTGGTGTTCATCACCACCATGCTGGTCCAGATCCCGTGGTGGAAGATCATCGGGCTTTTGTAACGGCGGGTGGATTCATCCTCCACGAGGGAGACGGCCATGATCGAGATCACGGAATATCGGGAACGCATGCGGCTCACCATCTCGGCCATGCTTATGGGCGACGACCTGTGGGTGGCGCTCGCCGGCCACGGCCGGCCGCACATCGGGGCCGTGGCCGTAAGCCGGCCGCGGCCGAGTCCCGACGGCGCGGGGACCACGACGGCCACGACCTCGGTGCTGGCCGTGGTCGGACACAAGGAGGACCAGATCGCCCGCAGGATGGCCGCCAGGCTGGCCTCCACCCTGGGCGCGGTGGTCATCGTGTCCTGCGGCATCCATCTGGAGGGGGCCTCGGAAAGGACCACCGAAAACATCACCGAGACGGTCGCGGCCATGACCGAAGACCTGATCGACGAAGTCACTTTCCGGCGGAGCATCCCCACCGGGGGCCGCCATGCCCTCGAGGCTTCGCCGCTCGGCTAAGGCTTACGAACCGAGGCGCCTTCCGGCCTCGCAACCCGCTACACGGCACCCCGGAAAGGAGGTTCCCATGTTCAAGGATTTGAGACAGTTCCTGCACAAACTCGAAAAAGAAGGGCAACTCGTCCGCTACACGGACGAGGTCATGCCCGAACCGGACATCCGGGCCATCAGCCGGGCCGCCGCCGACATGGGGGCCACCGGACCGGCCGTGGTGATCGACAACATCAAGGGCTACACGGGCAAGAAGGTCGTGGTCAACGTGCACGGCTCGTGGGCCAACCACGCCCTGATGATGGGCATGCCCAAGACCACCAGCCTCAAGGAACAGTTCTTCGAGCTGGCCCGCCGCTGGGACAGCTATCCCGGCGAGGTGAGGTGGGTGGACAACCCGCCCTGCCAGGAGGTGATCCTCGACTCGTTCAACCTGCTCGAACTGCTGCCCATGTACAAGGTCAACGAGCACGACGGCGGCTTCTACCTGTCCAAGGCCTCGGTGGTCTCCAAGGACCCCGAGGACCCCGACAACTTCGACAAGGAAAACGTGGGCATCTACCGGCTCCAGGTCCAGGACGCCGACACCATCGCCATGCAGGGCCTGCCCTTCCATGACATCGCCATCCACATGCGCAAGGCCGAACAGCGCGGCGAGGCCCTGCCCGTGGCCATCTGCCTGGGCGTGGACCCCATGCTGAGCTTCATGGCCAGCACGCCCATCGCCTACGACCAGTCCGAATACAAGTACACCGCGGCCATAAACGGCATCCCCATGGAGCTGGCCAAGACCACCACCGGCTTCCTGGATGTCCCGGCCGGGGCCGAATTCGTCCTGGAAGGCGAGATCCTGCCCCGGGTGCGGGTGTGCGAGGGTCCCTTCGGCGAGTTCCCGGGCAGCTATTCCGGGGCCCGCAAGCAGGTGGTCATCAAGATCAAGCGGGTCACCCACCGCCGCGATCCCATCTTCGAGAACCTCTACCTCGGCCGCCCCTGGACCGAGATCGACACGTTGCTGGGCCTTAACACCTGCATCCCCATCTACAAGCAGATGCGCGAGACCATGCCCGAGGTCAAGGCCGTCAACGCCCTGTACCAGCACGGCCTGACCGTGATCATCGCCATGGAGAGCCGGCTGGGCGGCTACGCCAAGTCCGTGGCCTTCCGGGCCGCGTCCACGCCTCACGGCATCTCCTACGTAAAGAACATCATCCTGGTGGACGCCGACGTGGACCCCTTCGACCTGGTCCAGGTCATGTGGGCCATGTCCACCCGCGTGCGCGGCGAGAAGGACGTCATCGTCATCCCCAACACCCCGGGCATGCCGCTCGATCCGGGGTCCGAACCTCCGGGAATGGGCAGCAAGGTCATCATCGACTGCACCACCCCGGTGGCCCCCGAACCCAAGATGCGCGACGTCAAGATGGTGGACCCCATGCCCGAGGCCCTGGCCTTCCAGAAGCAGTTGGCCGCGATGCACCAGGCCCTGGCCGGGGCGCGGTAGCGCCATCGCGCGGATATGCGAAGAGACGACACGAACGCGACCTTCAGCGACAATCAAAGGAGAGACCCGATGAAATGCATTCGCTGCTTGAGCGGAGAGGCCTCCGTGGTGGCCAAGGCCCCGGACGGAAGCGGGGCCTGGGAAATCTACAAATGCGCCCGCTGCAATTTCGGCTGGCGCAACACCGAGCCGGCCAAGCTGCTCGATCCGGCCACCCGGGACCCGTTTTTCCAACTGGACAAGGTGGACATCGACAAGCTGATCACCCCCTGCCCCATCCCGCCCCTGAACCGCTAGCCACTCGACCCGGGGCGGCCTTTCGCCATGCCGCCCCATCAAAACGGAGC
>JBMONM010000213.1:717-5116 GCA_049324675.1 Thermodesulfobacteriota bacterium | reverse complement strand
TTCATGCTGGCCAGCTTGGTGATGGCCGCGGTCAGGGTGGTCTTCCCGTGGTCGATGTGGCCGATGGTGCCGATGTTCACGTGCGGCTTGGTCCGCTCGAATTTCGCCTTGCCCATGGTTTCCCCCTAGGAGTGCTTTTTAACTTTGTACCTGCGGCGTGTCGCCGAAAATGTATGGAGCCCACGACCGGATTCGAACCGGTGACCTCTTCCTTACCAAGGAAGTGCTCTGCCGACTGAGCTACGTGGGCCTATCCGCGTGCCGGACGGAGGCAGGAACGAGTGGAGCGGGAAACGGGACTCGAACCCGCAACCCTCAGCTTGGAAGGCTGATGCTCTAGCCAATTGAGCTATTCCCGCGATATGTCACCTGTAGTCCAGGCGACAGGCTTCCCTGTCTCCTACAGCACTTTTCGCCTTATGGTGGAGGGGGGAGGATTTGAACCTCCGAAGGCTGACGCCGACAGATTTACAGTCTGTTCCCTTTGGCCACTCGGGAACCCCTCCGCGTCATGGAGCTGGCGATGGGACTCGAACCCGCAACCTGCTGATTACAAATCAGCTGCTCTGCCAATTGAGCTACGCCAGCGGCCCAAGAGATGGACGGTTAGCGGATTGGCACTTGCGTGTCAAGATTTCTTTCGCCTTGTTTCCACGCCCGGCTCCAACGGGCGGCAAGAGGGGATACCTAAACGAAATCCCGGGGGTTGAAAACATCTTTTTTCGCCCTCCTCAAAAAAATTCCCCGGCCGCCCCGGCATTGAAACCCACGCCGTTTCATTCTACACCGCACGTATCCCGGCGCGCCGGCTCCGGCGGACTGCCCCGCCTCCCCTTGCCGAATCGCCGCCATGCGCTATTGTGATCCGTCCCCCCGACCGCGTCCGGGCGCCGACCCGTCCGACGCGCAACCGCGCCAAACGAGAAGCCCGTGAAGAACATGGAAAAGCATTACAAATTCTCCATCTGGTACGTGATCATCGCCATCTGGGGCGTTTTTTTGCTCAACAACCTCATCGTCTCCGCCTACGGGCCGAAGAACCTGCCCTACAGCGATTTTCTGACCGCGCTGAAAAACGGCGAGATCGTGGACGTGGCCGTCACCGGGGACGTCATCTCCGGGACCATGAAGACCGCGGACAAGGGCGAGGCCAAGGAGACCCAGTTCGTCACCAGGCGCGTGGACCCCAGCCTCTCCGACGAGCTGGCCAAATACAACGTGACCTTCCGGGGCCAGCCCGAAAGCACCTTTTTCCGCGACCTTCTGTCCTGGGTGGTGCCCATCCTGCTGTTTTTCGGCATCTGGTACTTCATGATCCAGCGCATGAACCCCGGCGGCGGGGTCATGGCCTTCGGCCGCAACAAGGCCAAGGTCTTCGCCGAAAAGGACATCGAGACGCGTTTTTCCGACGTGGCCGGATGCGACGAGGCCAAGGAGGAGCTCGAGGAGATCATCGACTACCTCAAGGAACCCGGCCGGTTCCAGAACCTGGGCGGCCGCATGCCCAAGGGCGTCCTGCTCGTCGGTCCCCCGGGCACGGGCAAGACCCTTCTGGCCCGGGCCGTGGCCGGCGAGGCCGGGGTGCCGTTTTTCTCCATCTCGGGCTCGGAGTTCGTGGAGATGTTCGTGGGCGTGGGCGCGGCCCGGGTGCGCGAGCTTTTCACCCAGGCCCGGGAAAAGGCCCCGTGCATCATCTTCATCGACGAACTCGACGCCATCGGCAAGGCCCGGGGCATGGCCGTGATCGGCGGCCACGACGAGCGCGAGCAGACCCTGAACCAGCTTCTGGTGGAGATGGACGGCTTCGACCCCCGGGTGGGGGTGGTGATCATGGCCGCCACCAACCGGCCCGAGACCCTGGACCCGGCGCTTCTTCGGGCCGGGCGCTTCGACCGCCAGGTGCTGGTGGACAAGCCCGACGTGGCCGGCCGGCTGGCCATCCTCCAGGTGCACGCCAAAAACGTCAAGCTGGCCCCGGAGGCGGACCTCTCGGTCATGGCCAAGAAGACCCCGGGCTTTTCCGGCGCGGACCTGGCCAACGCGGTCAACGAGGCCGCCCTTCTGGCCGCCCGGCGGAACAAGCAGGCCGTGGACATGGACGACCTGGACGAGGCCGTGGACCGCATCGTGGCCGGCCTGGAAAAAAAGAACCGGGTCATCAATCCCAAGGAAAAGGAGATCGTGGCCTACCACGAGACCGGCCACGCCCTGACCGCCCACTTCACCCCGGGCGCGGACAAGGTGCACAAGATCTCCATCGTGCCCCGGGGCATCGGGGCCCTGGGCTACACCCAGCAACTGCCCACCGAGGACCGCTACCTGATGACCAAGGCCGAGCTGTTGGGCCGCATCGACGTGCTCCTGGGCGGCCGGGCGGCCGAGGAAATCGTGTTCGGGGACGTGTCCACGGGCGCGCACAACGACCTGCAGCGGGCCACGGACATCGCCCGGGCCATGGTCAGCGAGTACGGCATGGGCCAGACCCTGGGGCCGGCCACCTTCCCCCGCCAGAACCGCCCCGTGTTCCTCGCCCCGGAGCAGGCCCCCCTGGCCGGCCGGGAATACAGCGAGGCCACGGCGGCGAAGCTCGACCTGGAGATCAAGGCCCTTTTGGACGACCGCATGGAGCGGGTGTCCTCCCTGCTCGCGGACAAGCGCCCGGCCCTGGAACGCGTGGCCCGGGAGCTTCTGGACAAGGAGGTCCTGGACGACGCCCGTTTCGAGACCCTTCTGGACGAGGCCGAGGAATCCGGAAACAACGCGTGAGCTTCACCGAAAGGCTTCTGTCCTGGTACGCGCGAAACCGGCGTCCCCTGCCCTGGCGCGAAAACCCCACCCCCTACCGGGTGCTGGTCTCCGAGGTCATGCTCCAGCAGACCCAGGCCGGCCGGGCCGCCGCGTATTTCGAACGCTTCGTGCGGCGCTTTCCGGACTTCGCGGCCCTGGCCGAGGCCGACCCGGACCAGGTGCTCAAGGCCTGGGAGGGGCTGGGCTACTACTCCCGGGCCGGAAACCTCCAGGCCGCGGCCAGGATCGTCGCCGCCCGGGGGGACGGCTTTTTCCCGGCGACCCTGGAGGACATCCAGGCCCTGCCCGGGGTCGGCCCCTACACCGCCAGGGCCGTGGCCGCCCTGGCCCTGGGCCTTGACCACGTGGCCGTGGACGCCAACGTGGAGCGGGTTCTGGCCCGCAGCCACGACATCGACACCCCGATAAAGGAGCGCCCGGCCCGGACCCGGGTCCGCGAGATTGCCGAGGGGCTGGCCCCGGCGGGCCGGGCCGGGGATGTCACCCAGGCGCTCATGGAGCTTGGGGAGGTGGTCTGCCGCCCGAAAAATCCGTCCTGCGCCACGTGTCCGGTGGCGGACATCTGCCAGGCCAGGCACCTGGACATCGTGGCCGAGAGGCCGGTCAGAAGCCCAAGCCGGGCCATCACGCCCATCACCGTGGCCACGGCGGTCCTGCGCCACGACGGCCTTTTCTTCATCCAGCGCCGCCGGCCGGGCGGGGCCTGGGGCAACCTGTGGGAGTTTCCCGGCGGCCGGGTGGAGCCGGGCGAGGCCCCCGAGGACGCGGCCGTGCGCGAGCTTTTCGAGGAGACGGGCTTTGCGGCCACGATCGAGGCCCCCCTGGGGGTCATCCGCCACGGCTACACCACCTACCGGGTGACCCTGCACTGCTACCTGCTTGCGCCCGCCGATCCCCGACCGGATCCGCCGGTCCCGGTGCTGACCGCCGCCGTGGAATCGCGCTGGGCCGCCCTGTCCGACCTCGACGGGCTGGCCTTCCCCGCCGGCCACCGCAAGCTCATCGACGCCCTGGCAAGCGATTTGCGCTTTTCATGATTTCATGCTTTGAAGGCGCAACCCTCGGGGCGTGTGCCAGGCTTCTTTCCGCCCGGGATGAGGTTCCCCGCGTCCATGAACCCGTTTCGACACTCGCTTGGCGTGAAAATCGCCGCGGCCGCCTTTCTGGCCGCCGCCCTGGTCTTCGCCGGACTTTTTGCCGTGGACTTCTCCTGGTACCACGACAATCTGCTCCTGGAACTCAAGACCTCCTCGGACTTCAGCGCCGAGTTGTTGCAGATGGCCGTGGAGGAGCCCATGCGCAAGGGCGACGACGCGGCCACCATCCGGCAATTCGAAAACCTGTCCCGATACGACCATCTGACCCTTTTTTTGACCGACGACAAGGGCCGGGTCACCTATTCCAACCGGAGCGCGGCACTGCGCCGGCAGGTGGCCGACCTGATCCCGCCCGGCTCGTTCAAGGACATCATCGACCTCGGCCTGACCCGGCCCCTGGACCGCAGCTCCCTTCTGCGCATCGACGACAGGCCCCATTTCGCCGAGATAAAGACCATCCGGAACGCGCCCTCCTGCCACCATTGCCACGGCTC
>JBMONM010000213.1:0-707 GCA_049324675.1 Thermodesulfobacteriota bacterium | reverse complement strand
CGTCCCGGGCCATCCTGGGCTCCCTGGTCATGCTCCAGGACGTCAGCGAGCAGTACGACCGGCTGGCCCGGTTCCATTTCGAGCGCACGGTCTTCCTGTTTTTGGCCCTGACCGCCCTGCTGGCGGGCCTGCTCTACTACATCAACCGGGCCTTCATCTCCCGGGTGGCGGCCATCACCGCCAAGACCGAGGTGGTCACCGGGGGCAACCTGGACGTGCGCTTCGACGTGGGCGGCAACGATGAAATCTCCCGGCTGTCCGAGCACCTGACGACCATGGTGGCCGGCCGCAAACGGGCCGAGGGCAAGCTTGCGGCCCTCAACCGCGACCTGGAAAAGCTGGTTGACCGGCGCACCCGGGATCTGGCCCGCAAGGCCGCCGAACTGGAGGCGGCCAACCGCCGGCTGGTGGAACTCGACCGCATGAAGACCGTGTTTCTGTCCACGGTGTCCCACGAATTCAAGACCCCCCTGACCGCGGTCCTGGGCTTCGCCCGGCTCATGTCCCGGCGCGTTTCCCGGGACATCCTCCCGGAAGTCCTCGGCCGCCGGGACGACTTCGGCCGCTCCGTGTCCCAGATCGCCGAGAACCTGCCGATCATGATCGAGGAGGGGGAGCGCCTGTCGGAACTGATCGACAAGGTCATCGACCTGACCGACCTGGAGTCGGGCAGCGTAACCTGGGACATGGCCCCCATGGACCTGGGG
>JBMONM010000212.1:0-42494 GCA_049324675.1 Thermodesulfobacteriota bacterium | reverse complement strand
GTGTCGCGCCCGCCCGTTCGTCATATGGGCCTATGGCCCGTTGTATCATCCGTCCGCGCCATCCCGGAGGGAATGGCGGCGGGATCGCGCCTCCAGATTACCCCAAGGCCTTCAAGCCCGCCAGCACCTTTTCCGGCAGGGCCGGCAGTTTGGTGATGCGCACGCCGCAGGCGTTGTGGATGGCGTTGGAGATGGCCGCGTGGGGGCAGGTCAAGGGCAGTTCGCCCGAGCCCGAGGCCCCGAAGGGACCATCCGGCCGCTTGGACTCCACGTAGATCAGCTCCATGTCGTCGGGGATCTGCTTGATGAACGGGAATCCGGCCCCGACCATGCTGCCGTGCTTCTTGATGTCCTCATAGTCCTCGGTCAGGGCCAGGCCGATGCCCTGGGCCAGGCCGCCGTACATCTGGCCGTCCACCACGAGTTTGTTGCACAGCGTGCCCAGGTCGGCCACCAGGGTCATTTTTTCCACCGCGGTCTTGCCCGTGGCCACTTCCACGGCCACCTCGGCCATGAACAGGCCGTACATGTAGCAGCAGAACGGGCTGCCCTGGCCGTTGGCATCGCAATCCTTGGCCGGGGCGGTCCACTTGCCGCTGTAACGAAGCGGCAGCTTCTCGGCCACCATCTCGTCATAGGTGCGGTACCCGCCGCCGGGCTTCTGCATGGCCTTGACCAGGAGTTCGCACCCCACGCGGATGGCGTTGCCGGTCATGACCTGGGAGCGGCTGCCGCCGGCCGGGCCGCTGTTGGGGGCCTTGCTGGTGTCGTTCAAGACCAGGCGGACCTTCTCGGGCGGAATGCCGAGGGCCCGAAGACCCTCGTGGGCCGTGCACTGGGCCCCGGAGTCCGCGCCCTGGCCGTGGTCCTCCCAGCAGGAGTACACGGTCACGCCGCCGTCGGCGTTGAGTTCGACCCAGGCCTCGGAGGAATCCGGGCCGTCCAGGCCCGCGCCGTACACGCCGAGCGAGATGCCCACGCCGCGCTTGATCTCGGCCGTGGAGCCGGCCTTGGCCTTTTTCAGGGCGGCCTGGTACTTGGGCCGGAGGATGTCCAGCATCTCGGGCAGGCTGTAGACCTCGGGATCCTGGCCGGTGGGGGTGGTGTCGCCCTTGCGGTAAGCGTTTTTGTAACGCAGTTCCAGGGGGTCCATGTTAAGCTTCACGGCCAGTTCATCCATGAGCACTTCCGAGGCGAACTCGCTTTGCGGCGAGCCGTAGCCTCGAAACGCCGAACCCCAGGCATGGTTGGTGCAGACGGTGCGACCCTCGCCCCGGATGGCCGGGATGCCGTAGCCCGCGCCGATGAACTGGGCCCCGCGCAGGGTCAGAAGGTCGCCGAACTCGGAATAGGGGCCGTGGTCCACGGTCCAGTCGCTTTCCATGGCCAGGAGCTTTCCGGACTTGTCCGCGGCGAAGCGCACGTTCATGAAGAACGGGGAGCGCTTGCCCGTGTAGTGCATCTGCTGCTGGTAGTCGTAGCGCAGGTGCACGGGGCGTCCCGTGGCCAGGGCGGCCACGCCCACCAGGGCCTCCATGGTCGGGCTGAACTTGTAGCCGAAGGTGCCTCCGGTCGGGTTCTGGACCATGACCACGTTTTCGGGCTCGATGCCCATGCCCGGGGCGATCATGTACAGGTGCAGGTGCAGGCCGATGGACTTGGAGTGGATGACCAGCTTGCCCTCGTCGTTGAGGTAGGCGAAGCCGACATCGGGCTCGATGGGCATGTGCGGCTGGCGTCCGACGTAGAAGTCGTCCTGCGCGACCACGTCGGCCTTCTCGAAGATGGGCGCGGTCTCCGGACCCTTGGCGATTTTCTGGATGTAGTAGACGTTGGGGGTGCCGGGATGGATCTCGATGGCGTCCTCGGCCATGGCCGCCGGCGCGCTCATATACGCGGGCAGTTCCTCAAACTCCACCTTGACCTTCGCGGCCGCGGCCCGGGCCTGCTTCTCCGTGGCGGCACACACGATGGCGATGGCGTCGCCGTACTGAAAGACCTTGGTGTCGCACAGGATCGGACGATCCCAGCCGTCACCCTTGTTGGAGGGGAAGGTGATAAGGCCGGTGATGCGGTTTTTGCCCTTGACGTCCTTGTGGGTCAGAACCGAATGCACCCCGGGCATCGTGAGCGCCTCGGAGGCGTCGATGCCCTTGATGTTGGCGTGGGACACGGGCGACTGGACCAGGGCCAGGTGCAGGGTGTCCTCGGGCATCTTGTGGGCCAGGTCCGCGCCGTAGTCGCAGGTGCCGGTGACCTTGGCCAGGGCCGATGGACGGGGCAGCTTGGAGCCGAAGGCCCGGCCGTCGGCGGGCAGCTTGTAGGCCAGGTCGGCGGCGGTCATCTCGCCGCGAAGCACCTTGGCCGCGTCCATGACCGCGTCCACCAGGGGCTTGTAGCCGGTGCAACGACAGGCGTTCTTGTGCTTCTGAAACCAGTCGCGGACCTCCTCCCGGGTGGGATTCTTGTTCTCGTCAAGAAGCCCCTTGGCCGAGACGATGAATCCCGGGGAGCAGAAACCGCACTGGGCCCCGCCATGCACCATCCAGGCCATTTGCAGGGCGTGCGGGGCGTCCGGGGTGCCCACGCCCTCGATGGTGGTGACGCTTGCGCCGTCGGGGACGCGCTTCATCTTGGTGATGCAGGAACGCACCACCTTGCCGTCCAAGATGACGCTGCATGCGCCGCACTGGCCCTGGCCGCAGCCGATCTTGACCCCGGTGAGCAGAAGCTGCTCGCGCAGGACGTCGGCCAGGGTGGCGTCCGCCGCCACGACCATACTTTTTTTCACGCCGTTGACGAAAAGTTCTTTCTGAATCATATGCTGCCTCCTTGGCATGTTGCACTCTCTGGCATCGCCTCCGGCCACGCGGGCCGGATGGTGTCATCCCTTGCCGAACGCGCAGGCCGGGAAACGGCACACGGGGCAGGAGGCGCAAAAGCCGCCGTGCCCCAGGGCCGCCACATCCCGGGCGGTGACCTCTATCCCGGCCAGAAGCCGGGGGACGATCAGGTCGAAGATGCTGGCCCGGTGGTACATGACGCAGCCGGGAAGCCCCAGGACGGGCACGTCGCCGATGTGGGCCAGAAGGAACATGGCCCCGGGAAAGGTGGGCGAGCCGTAGACCACCTGCCGGCCGCCGGCGGCCCGGATGGCGGCCGGGGTGCGGTCGTCGGGGTCCACGGACATGCCGCCGGTGACCGCGATCATGTCCGCGCCGTCGGCCAGAAGGTCGCGGATGGCGTTCGCGGTCATGTCCACGTCGTCGGAGGTGACGCGCTGGTCGAGGACGGCGCTTCCCAGGCGGGAGAACTTGTCGCGCAGGACCGGACCGAAGGCGTCCTTGATGCGGCCGTGGTAGACCTCGCTGCCGGTGGTGACCACGCCCACCCGGCAACTCCGGAACGGGGCCACCCGGATCACGGCCCTGTCGGCGCAACACTCCTCCACGCGGCGAATCTTTTCCTCCTCGATGACAAGGGGAATGACCCGGGTTCCGGCCACGAGCTGCCCGGGCTGGACCTCCTGGTATGTGTGCAGGCTGGCCAGGGCGATCTCGCCCAGGGCATTGACGGTCAGAAGCGCCTCGGGGTCCACCACCAAAAGACCGTGGATGTCCGAGGACAGATTGACCCGGCCCTCGCAGACCTCGGTCATGGTCAGGTTGCCTCCGGACACGGCCAGGGCGATGCGCCGGGCGGCCTCGTCCTCGTGGAGAAACCCGGGCATGGGGTCGAGCACGTAAATGTGCTCCTTGCCCACACGCAACAGATCATGGATATCGTTCTGGGTGACCACATGGCCCTTCCGGAAGGCCGGACCTTTGAACTCGCCTGGGACGATACGGGTGATGTCGTGGCACAGGACCATGCCCACGGCATCGGCCACTGCCACCTCGCGCATTCCCGGTTTCCGCATGATTCCGCCTCCCGTTGCGCCCGCCGGCCATCCGCCGTCTCGCAGCGGCGGCCGGAGCGCGGTCGCGTTTCCCCACCTATGTCGTGACTGACTTATGCCCGATTTGACATTATCTGGCAAGAAACCCCCCCGGAGTTTCCCTGTGATTATGGTATGTTATATTTAACATAAAGTCGTATCCCCCCGATTCCCCACCCGGTGTGTCCGGTGAAAAAAAACGTGAGGCTGCGGGCGCAGTGCCACGCCCGGCGTCCTTTCGAACGGCCGGACGCTGTTTCGTGTTCTTTTGCCAGAAATGTGCAACGAAAACGCGACAGGAAACCAAAAAAACGGCATCGGACGGCCGCACAAAAAAAATCGCCTTGCCGTATTTACATGAAATTTCAATTGGTTATTGTTGTTTCGACGACCGCGAACATCCGGACGCGGCGGGTCGGAACGACCACGCGGCGTCGGCGGTCTGCCTGAAGCGGCACGGGCGTAACCACCAGGCCGGCCGACGGGCCGGACGCGACCCCAAGATCGAAATCACGGAGGAACGACGATGAAGGGAGATCACGAGCACCGCCACGAGCACGTCCACGAGCACACCCACGAACACGCCCACGAACACGAACATCCCGGGATCGGGAAGCATTCCCATCCGCACACCCACACCCATAGCCACGGGCACATGCACGAGCACAAGCACCCCCACGAACACGGCGCGGATGCGCAGGCCCACGACCACATGCATACGGGCGAACACGGCCCCCACGAGCACGACCATCCGGGCCATGCCACCGAACCCCACGAACACGGCCACTAGTCCCGCCACTGTTCCGGCGTGACCACCGCCGCGAACGATGGTCCTCTCTCCGGGCGGCCCGCAAGGGCCGCCCGGGTCCCCCAGCGGCATCGCCCGCCCCCGTCCCTCCGACGTCCCGCCGAGACCGGCCAGCGGCCGGCCAGTCGAGAACGTGACTTTGTTCACAAAACCGGTTGCATCTTTTGACCGTTGGGGGTATTGGACTCCACAGTAGCAACTTTTTGTAATTCGTATGTAACAAAGACTATGACAAAAAATTTGTTGCCACCCTCCCCCACAGTCACGCCCGGCCGACTCCCCGCCTCCTGGCCGGGCGCGGCAGTCGGGGCGAGACGCCGTCGCGGACGGCAGGGTCGACACGTCCTCCTGGCGGGAGAAAAGTCCCACCGGAGCGCATCGTGACACGTCTTCTCGAATCGTCCCGGCCTGTCGCACCCGGCCCATCCGTGGTCCCCGCCTGTGACGGGGCCACCCGGCCGCGCCTCGCGGTCGTCGGCTTCGGGAACGCGCTCCGGGGCGACCGGGGAGCCGGCCTCTACGTCCTGGAGGCCCTGGATCAGGCGGGTTTCGGCTCTCATGTCGCCCTGAATCATATTGTCGGGGACTACCGGACGTTGGTCTCGTGTCTCTACGACGCCGACGCGGCGGTGATCGTCCAGGCCGCCGAGGCGCACGGCCGCCCGGGAGACGTCCATGCCCTGGACCTGCCCAGCTTCCGGACCCTGGCGGCCATGGATCAGCGCGTGCCCTCCCAGCCCAGGGCCTTGGCCGAGGCGCTGACCTGGATCGAGGTGGGCCACAGACTGCCCCGGAAGTTGCTTATTCTTTTCATCGAGCCCGCCCCGACCTGCGATGGCCAGGGCCCCGGCCTTTCCGGACCGGTCCGTCGGGGCGTGCGCCGGGCCGTGGATCTCGCGGCGGATTTCCTGGAGCGCAACGGGGCCGACCGGCCCGCCGGCCATGTCCCGGACCGGTTGTACGCCGTCCCCTGGCTCGGGATACGGTTTTAACCTTCACGACACAACGCGGGGGAAGCGGCCATGAAGGACACGGACGAAACCTTGGCGGGCGAGGCGCGCATGGGCATCCTGGCCCTGGCCGTGAAAAACCGCACCGAGGCCGCCGAGGCCGTCAACCGCCTCATCAGCGAATACGGGGAACTGGTCATCGGCCGCATCGGCGTGCCCTACCGGCAAAAAAGCATAAGCGTCATCGCCATGATCGTGGAGGGCTCCACGGATGAGCTCGGGGCGTTTAGCGGCAAGCTCGGCATGGTGCCGGCGGTGAAAAGCAAGATGGTGCTCTTCGACCAGACCGTGCCGGGAGCACCCGGCGCATAACAGCCGCCGACACCGCGCGGGCGCCTCATGCGCGGGCTGTTTCAAGGAGTGGCGATGCGTTCCACTGTCGTGAAAATCCAGCCCCCGGCCACGGACTGTCCCGGGGAGGTCCGCGTGGAGCGCGACCTCCTGGGCGAGCTGGCCGTTCCGGCCGAGGCCGCCTACGGCATCCACACGGCCAGGGCCCTGGCGAACTTTCCGCTGTCCGGCCGGCCCGTGCATCCGGAGTTGACCCGGGCCCTGGTCCTGGTCAAGCGGGCCTGCGCCCGGACCAATATGGAGACCGGGCATCTGCCCCTGCATGTGGGCGAGGCCGTCGTGGCCGCCTGCGACGAGGCCCTGGACGGCCGCCTGCCCGGGATCGGCATCACCGACGCGCTTCAGGGCGGGGCCGGGACCTCGGCCAACATGAACGTCAACGAGGTCCTGGCCAACCGGGCCGAGGAGATCCTGGGCGGCCGCCCCGGCGACCACGCCAGGGCGCATCCCATCCACCACGTCAACCTGCACCAGTCCACCAACGACGTGTTTTCCACGGCGGCCAAGGTGGCGGCGATCACGCTTCTGCGCCGCCTGGAGAAATCCCTGGCCGCCCTGCAGACCGCCTTCCAGGACAAGGAACGGGAGTTTTCCGGGGTGCTCAAGATGGGCCGCACCCAGCTTCAGGACGCCTGCCCCATCCCCCTGGGGGCCGAGTTCTCGGCCTACGCCGAGGCCCTCTCCCGGGACCGCTGGCGGGTGTTCAAGTGCGAGGAGCGGCTGCGAGTGGTGAACCTGGGCGGCACGGCCGTAGGCACGGGCATAACCGCCCCGCGCGACTACATCTTCCTGGTGGTGGAACGGCTTCGCGAGGATACCGGACTCGGGCTCTCCCGGGCCGAGAACCTCGTGGACGCCACCCAGAACGCGGACTGTTTCGTGGAGGTCTCGGGCATCCTCAAGGCCGTGGCCGTGAATCTCTTCAAGATATCCTCGGACCTGCGGCTTCTGGCCTCGGGTCCCCGGGCCGGGCTGGGGGAGATTCAGCTCCCCGAGGTCCAGGCCGGATCGAGCATCATGCCCGGCAAAGTCAATCCGGTCATCTGCGAGGCCGTGGGCCAGGCCGCGCTTCGGGTCATGGCCCTGGACGGGCTTATCGCCTCGGCGGCCATGTCCGGCCAGCTCGAACTCAACGCCTTTCTGCCCCTTCTGGCCGACGCGCTGCTCGAAAGCCTGTCGCTTCTGGACGCGGCCTGCCGGATGTTCCGCACCCGGTGCGTGGAAGGCATCGCGGCCGACGCCGCGGCCTGCGAGGAGCACGTGCACCGCTCCTGGGCCACGGTGGTGGCCCTGGTCCCGGCCATCGGCTACGACGCCGCCGTGGAGGTGGCCAGACAGGTGCGCGAAACCGGGATCACCGTGCCCCAGGCCGTGCTCGAACAGGGGCTCCTGTCCGCCCCGGAACTGCGGCGGCTACTCTCGGCCGAGGCCATGACCGTGCTCGGTCAGGGACGGTAGGGGGGAGAAAATATCCGGGGGAAGATGCCTCCGGCGGCCAAAGGGCTTCCGCCCTTTGGAATCCCGTAACGGGGATCGCGGAACAACCGGGGTGGAGAAAACGAATCGCGCGTTCGGATGAACCAGGGGAAAAAAACCGGACCGAGAAGGTCCCGAGGCGTACCGGAGATATTGTCGAACCATGCGTGACACACCAAAAGGACTCCGCCTGCACATCGGCGTCTTCGGCCGCCGCAACGTGGGCAAGTCCTCCCTGCTCAACGCCCTGACCGGGCAGCCCGTGTCCATCGTCTCGGACACGCCCGGCACCACCACGGACCCGGTGGAGAAGACCCAGGAGCTGTCGCCGCTGGGGCCGGTGGTGTTCATCGACACGGCGGGCCTGGACGATGTGGGCGAGCTCGGCGGGCTGCGCGCCGAGCGTTCCCTCAAGGCCCTGGAGCGCTCGGACGTGGCCTTCCTGGTCACCGAGCCCGGGGTCTTCGGCGGGGACGAAAGGCGCCTGGCGGCCATGCTGGCCGAGAAACACACGCCGTTCGCCGTGGTCGTGAACAAGATCGACCAGGGAGAGGCCCCGGACGACTTCGAAAAAACGGTACGCGCGGCCTGCGGGGACGCCCCGCCCGTGGTCCGGGTCTCGGCCCGCCGGGGCCTGGGGCTTGACCGGCTCAAGGAGGCCCTGGTGGGACTGGCCCCGGAAGACTGGTTCGAGGAGCCGCGTCTTCTGGGCGACCTGCTTACGGCCGGGGACCTGGCCCTTCTGGTGGTGCCCATCGACCTGGGCGCGCCCAAGGGCCGGCTCATCCTGCCCCAGGTCCAGGCCATCCGGGACATCCTGGACAGCGACGCGACGGCCATGGTGGTCAAGGAGCGCGAACTGCGCGACGCCTTCGACCGGCTTTCCCGCAAGCCCTCCCTGGTGGTGTGCGACTCCCAGGTGGTGCTGAAAACCGCCGCAGACACCCCCGCAGGCGTGCCCATGACCACCTTCTCCATCCTCATGGCCCGGTTCAAGGGCGATCTGATCAAACTGGCCCGGGGCGCGGCGGCCATCGAAGGCCTTCGGCCCGGAGATCGGGTGCTCATCGCCGAGGCCTGCACCCATCACCCCCTGGCCGACGACATCGGCCGGGTCAAGATTCCCCGCTGGCTGCGGCAATACGCCGGCGGGGCCATCGAGGCCGAGGTCCGGGCCGGGTCGGACTACCCGGACGACCTTTCCCCCTATGCCCTGGTCATCCACTGCGGGGCCTGCGTGGTCAACCGCAAGGCCATGCTGTCCCGGATGTACCGGGCCGAGCGCCAGGACGTGGCGATCACCAATTACGGCCTGGCCATCTCGTTCCTGCAAGGGGTGCTGCCGCGCGCCCTGGAACCGTTCCCCGCCGCGCGCGCGGCCTTCGACACGGCCCGGGGAACCTATCGGCAAACGCCGCCTCAGACGGCGGCCATGCAAGGAGGTGTCTAAGGCCCGCGAAAACCACACCGTTTCATGCCACATCATGTTCATGCCCGAGGGAAACAGCGCAAACCGTCATGACCGGCGGCGCGGCGAAAAGGAGGAAGCGCACACCGAAAACACCATGGTGCCGGAATCGTCTTGCACAACGAAACATGGAGGACTGTCATGAGCAGAATCGAGATCGAGAAAATCTTCTATGAAAACCAGGTGCCGGGTCCCAGCGCCGATCCGGACAAACTCTTCTTCGTCCAGGTCGACGAGCAGAAATGCATCGGCTGCGACACCTGCATGAGCTATTGCCCCACCGGGGCCATCACCGGGAACACCGGCGAGCCGCACAAGATTCCGGACCAGGCGTCCTGCATCAACTGCGGCCAGTGCCTGACCCATTGCCCGGTGTCGGCCATCTACGAGGTGCAGTCGTTCATCCCGGAGATCGAGGCCAGGATCAAGGACCCGAACGTGAAGGTCATCGCCATGCCCGCTCCGGCGGTGCGCTACGGCCTGGGCGACTGCTTCGGCCTGCCCGTCGGTGCGGTGACCACGGAAAAGATGCTCGAAGGCTTGAAAAAAATCGGCTTCGACCACGTCTGGGACAACGAGTTCACCGCCGACGTGACCATCTGGGAGGAAGGCAGCGAACTTCTGGCCCGGCTGAACAAAAAGGTGGACCTGCCCCTGCCGCAGTTCACGTCCTGTTGCCCGGCCTGGATCAAGTATGTCGAGACCTACTATCCGGAGCTCATCCCCAACCTGTCCACCTGCAAGTCGCCCATCGGCATGATGGGTCCCCTGTCCAAGACCTACGGCGCCGAGCAGGCCAAGTACGACCCGGCCAAGGTCTACACCGTGTCCATCATGCCCTGCACGGCCAAGAAGTACGAGGGCCTGCGCCCCGAGCTCAAGGCCAGCGGCTTCAGGGATATCGACGCCACCATCACCACCCGCGAACTGGGCTACATGCTCAAAAAGGCCGGCTTCGACCTGCCCAAGGCCCCGGACGGCAAGCGTGACGCCCTCATGGGCGAGTCCACGGGCGGCGCGACCATCTTCGGGGTCACCGGCGGCGTCATGGAGGCGGCCCTGCGCTTCGCCTACGAGGCGGTGATGAAGAAAAAGCCCGAAAGCTGGGACTTCAAGGGCGTGCGGGGCCTAAACGGCCTCAAGGAGGCCGCGGTGGACTTAAACGGCACCGTGGTCAAGGTGGCCGTGGTGCACGGGGCCAAGCGCTTCAAGGACATCTGCGAGCAGGTCAAGGCCGGCAAGTCGCCGTACCACTTCATCGAGTTCATGGCCTGCCCGGGCGGTTGCACCATGGGCGGCGGGCAGCCGATCATGCCCGGCGTGCTCGAGGCCATGGACCGGCGCGTGACCACCTTCCACGCCTCGCTTCAGAAACGCTTGGCCATGTTTAACGCCAACAAGGCTTAAGGAGGAACGCCATGTCATTTACGCAACTCACCCGGCGCGGTTTCCTCAAGGCGGCGTGCGTCGCCTCCGGCGGCGTGCTCATCGGGCTGCGCCTGACCGGCAAGGCCGCGGCCGCCGGACGGCAGCTCAAGGACTACATGATGGACCGCATAAACGGCGTGTACGGGGCGGACGCGAAGTTCAAGATCCGGGCCTCCCAGGACAACGCCCAGGTCAAGGAACTCTACAAGAAGTTCCTGCACGCGCCCCTGGAGCACAAGTCCCATGAACTGCTGCACACCAAGTACTTCGACAAGTCCGCCGGAGTGAAGAAGCTCATCGCCGACGGCAAGTACCCCAATCCCCGGGCCAAGGAGTTCGAGGGACAGACCTATCCGTATGAATAACCGCTAGCGCCGCGCGCGGCCCGAGGCGAGGGTGGCTCCACCTGACCCCGAGGGCGGCGACGGCATTCCCGCTTTTCCCGCCTCCCCCCCACGCTCCGGCCTTCCATCCGAAACAGCTCCCCACCCGGCCGCACGACGGACCGCGCCGCACTTCCCGGCAGTCCCGGGACGCGATGGTCTGCGGGATTCCAAAATGCGAACGGCCCGGCCCCGCCGTGGCGGGAACCGGGCCGTTCGATGCGCATGGCGTGGCTACAGGCCGACTTCCTTGAGGTCGTCTCCCAGGTATTCCCGCTCGTTCTCCCCGAGCATGCCCATGGACAGGCAGATCAGGGTCCACAAGTGGACCGCGTGGTAGCCGCCCTCGTAGAATTCCGTGAGGTCGTGAATCTGGGAATGGCAGTTGTGGCACGGCGTGATGCAGTAGTGGGCGCCGGTTTCCACTATCTGGGCGTTTTTGAGCTTGCCGTAGGCCCGCCGCTCATCGGCCAATCCGGATTGCAGGAATCCGCCGCCGCCGCCGCAACAGTAGTTGTTGGACTTTCTGGGCCACATGTCGATGAAGTTCTCCTCGCCGACCACGGACTTGACCACGAACCGCAGGTCGTCGGCCACCGGGTCGCCGAAGGATTTGCGTACCAACTGGCAGGGGTCCTGCACCGTGAAGGTGACCTTGAGGTCCTTGTTCCAGTCCGAAGAGACCGGGAGTTTCCCTTCCCGGATCCATCTGGCGTAGAGGCGGATGATGCTTTCGATCTCGAACTTCGGGGTGATGTTGAACTTGCGCAGTCCGGCCCGGACTGCAAAGAGTTCGTGTCCTCACTCCGTGTTGAGCCAATACTTGCAGCCAAGGTCCTCCACGGCCTTGACCTTGTTGCGCACCACGTTTTCCCAGGCCGCGTCGTCGGCCAAAAACATGCAGTAGTTCTCGGCCGCCCAGCCCCTGGTGCTGTAGGTCCAGTCCGCGCCCACGTGGTTCAAGATCTTCCACAGGGGGACCATCTCGTCGGGCTCGGTGACCGGCTCGCGGGAGTTCTGATTCAGGAAGTATTCGGCTCCGACCTTGTTGATCGGGGCGACGAGGTTCTCCTGCCCGGGCTGGTTCTCCCTGACCTCTTCCAGGACGTCGCCGACCACGAACGAGAAGTCCTCGGACGAGGCGCCCATGGCGCTGTTGCCTTCGGTGCGCAGGGCCTGGTCGCAGGACCCGAGGATGCCCTTGGGCCGGGTTTCCCGAGGCCAGGACTGCCTGGCCTGGTAGACCAGCTGCGGGATGTCGATCTTCATGGGGCAGGCGTAGATGCAGCGCTGACACATGGTGCAGCACCACACCCACGGCGTGGAGGTGATCTCCTCGTCCATGCCCAGGGCGGCCATGCGCAGGAACTTGCGGGGGTCCATGCCCCCGGCCAGCCCGGTCGCCGGACACCCGGCCGAACACAATCCGCACGTCAGACACATGTCAAGGTTGCCCCCCTCGGGCAGAAGTCCCTTGACCTTGGTCAGAAACGTCGATTTTTTCTTGCCTTCGATGGCAATAACCCCTTCCGCCATGTCTTTCTCCTTTTTGATGAAACCGGTTAGCGGCATAACATTCATGCGCATGCTCCGGCTTGGGAGAAAGACAAGGCAAGAGTCATGCCGATTGTGCCATCGAATTTTCCCGCATTATTCAAGGATGATGGATAGAATTTCTTTTCGAAATGCATCAATTGTGTTGCAATTCCGCACCGTAACACGCATCGGTATGTTGCAATATCGCAACAACAGGGCCGGGCATCTCTCAGGTTTACCGGGACGGATTGAGGAACCGGATCAAGGAAGGGACTACAGGCCGTGTTTCTTCATCTTGCGCCACAACGTGGAGCGGTTGATCCCCAGACGCGCGGCCGTCCGGGTCATGTTCCACCCGCAGGCCTCCAGTTCCTCCACAAGACAGTCTTTTTCGCGCCGCTTCAGGGGCCCCGGGACGGATTCCGGGACATCGAGGCCCTGGGCGGGGCCAGGCTGGTCCGTCAGGTAATGCGGCAGATCGGCGGGGTGCAGCAGCGAGTCCTTGGCCAGAATCACGGCATGTTCGACCACATGCATGAGTTCGCGCACGTTTCCCGGATAGTCGTGACGGAAGAGGATGTTGACCACGTCCGGGTCCGCGCCGTCCACGCGCTTGGTGTACATGGCCCCGATATGGGTCAGGAAGTGTTCGAGCAGAAGGGGGATGTCCCCCTTGCGCTCGCGCAGGGGAGGCAGGTTGATCTCCAGGACCCGCAACCGGAAATACAGATCGGGCCGGAACTTGCCCGCATCGGCCAGGGACCTGAGATGCCGGTTGGTGGCGGCCACGATGCGCACGTCCACGGTGTGCGGGGAGGTGGCCCCCAACGGATGGAAACGCTTTTCCTCGATGACCTGCAACAGCTTGGACTGCAAGGGCAGGGGCAGCTCGCCGATCTCGTCGAGAAAGACCGTGCCCCCCTCGGCCATCTGCACGATGCCCGGTTTGTCGGCCCTGGCGTCGGTGAAGGCCCCCTTCCTGTAGCCGAAGAGCTCGGATTCCAGGAGTTCCCCGGGCAGGGCCGCGCAATTGATCTTGACGAAGGGCCCGTCGCACCGGGTGCTTAAGGAGTGGGCGGCCCTGGCCAGAAGGTCCTTGCCGGTCCCGGTCTCCCCCTGGATCAGGATGGGGGCGTCGGTGCGGGCGGCCAGGGCCAGGGTCTCGAAGATGCGCAGAATCTTCTCGTCCCGGCCCACGAATTCGCCCAGGGTGGCCGCTCCGGCTCGGGGGACATCCGCGTCCCGCCGCGTTCGGACCTCGGAGAAGGTCTGCACCCCGCCCACGATCCGGCCCGAGGGATCGGTCAGGGGCGCGGCGGTGATCTCCACCTCCAGACGGCGTCCGGACTTGTCCAGGATGTCCTGCCGGGCCGCGCGGACGCGCTTCCCGGAACCGACGGCCTGGCGCAGCCGGCAGTTTTCGGCGCAGCAGCGGGAATAAAAGACCTCGTGACACTTCCGGCCCAGGACCTCCCGCCGCCGGTATCCGGTGATGCGCTCGGCCTCGGCGTTGAAAAACCGGATGTTCCAGTCCTCGTCCACGCAAAAAATGCCCACGGCCAGGCTGTCCAGCAGCCCGGCCGCGAAATCCCATGCTTCGTCCGGCGCCTTTTTCATGCTCGTGCGCGGCCCCAGGTCCCCGCGCGGCGCCCGGACGTCACCCGTCTCACACCGCGCACAGTTTCTCCCATATGCCCCGAAATACGTCTCCGTAACGTTCCGGGTCGTACTCCACCACCGTCTTTCCGGCAAGTTGCGCCGAGACGAAGGCCTGATCGTAGGGCAGTTCCCCCAGGACCCGGACCCCGGACCCCCGACAAAAGGCCGCAAGTTCGCCGGTCAGGTCCGGACAGACGTCGGCCTTGTTCAAGATCGCCGCGCAGGGGATGCCGAAGTGCGCGGCCAGGGCGTGGACCCGCTTGATATCGTGCACGGCCGACAGGGTGGGCTCGGCCACCATGAGCACCATGTCCGCGCCGCCCAGGGAAGCGATCACCGGACACCCGATGCCCGGCGACCCGTCCACCAGAAGGATCGGGCAGGAAAGGGCCTCGGCCCGCTCCCGGGCGGCCTTTTTCACCGTGGACACCAGCTTCCCGGAATTCTCCTCGCCCACGCGCAGCGCCGCGTGCACCAGGGTCCCGACCCTGGTCCGGGACACGAACCAGTCCCCGGACACGGACGGAAACATGGCCGCGGCCCCGGTGGGACACACATAGGCGCATACCCCGCAGCCCTCGCAGGACTCCCCGATCACCCGGAAGGCGTCGTCCACGGCCCCGTAGCGGCAGGCGTCCACGCACAATCCGCACTTCTGGCACAATTCCGGATCGATCCGGGCCTTGTCCCCGCCGATGAACTCGTGGCGCTCCAGAATCTCCGGGGCCAGAACCAGATGCAGGTCCGCCGCGTCCACGTCGCAATCGGCCACGACCAGTTCGCCCTCGGCCGCCGCACAGGAGACCAGGGCCGCCGTGACGCTGGTCTTTCCGGTCCCCCCCTTGCCGCTTAACACCACTATTTCGCGCATGCCAAGCCCCCGTTGCCGGCCCGGGCCGCGACCTCGGCCAGGACATTCTCCAGCACGGCCCGTATGTCGGGGAAATCCCGGATCAGAAGCCCGCCCCTGGCCGAGGCCCTGGCGGCCTCCAGACTGCCGGGGATGCGCCCCAGGACCGCGACGCCCTCCCGGGCCAGATAGTCCAGCACCCGCGAATCGCCCATGCCGTCGCGGTTGACGACCACGCCGTGGGCCAGTCCCATGCCCCGGACCAGCTTCACGGCCAGGCTCAGGTCGTGCAGCCCGAAGGCCGTGGGCTCGGCCACGAGCACCACGAAATCCGCGCCGGAAATGGCCGCGATGACCGCGCAGGCCGTGCCCGGAGGACAGTCCCAAATCTGCAGGGGCGCATCCCCGGCGGCCTTTTTGACGGCCTTGATCAGGGGCGTGGCCATGGGCTCGCCCACGCGCAAAAGCCCCCCGATCATCTCGATGTTCCCGCTTCGGCCCCGGCGCACCACGCCGAGTTCCCGGGCGTCGTCCGTAACGGCCTCGGCCGGGCAGGCCATCCGGCACAGCCCGCAGCCATGGCACAACTCCGGGAAGACCATGATCTCCCCGGCCATGCACACCAGGGCCTTGAACCGGCACAACTCCACGCACGTGCGGCAGGACTCGCCCAGACAGCGGTCCGTGAGGATGCGCGGCACGGTCAGGTGCGCGGCTTCTTCCCTCTCCCAACCCGTTTGCAAAAAGACGTGGGCGTTGGGTTCCTCCACGTCGCAATCGGCGAAAACCACATTCGCGCCCTTTTCCGACAACAGGACGGCCAGATTGACCGCGACCGTGGTCTTCCCGGTGCCGCCCTTGCCGCTGGCGATGGCTATTTTCATAATGAAAGGCTGCTCATGTTTCGCCCGGCCCCAGATTTTTTGCAGCCAGGGCCGGGCGTTTCGTGGTTGCGGCGTCCATCAGCTTCCCTGGCCGAGCTTTTCCTTGGTGCGGGCCACCTCGGATTCAAGCCACGCCAAGTATTCCGCGGGCGTCATCTCCGGCCGGGCCGGCCCCTGATACGGGACCGGGCCCCGGCCGCCTCCGAACCACCGGCGGCCCATGCCGCCCCGGCCGCCGAAGGCCCCGCGTCCAAAGCCCATACCGCGCCCTCCGACAGGCCCCGCGGGTCCGCAGTATCCGAATCCCCCGCCGGTCATCGAACCGGCGCCCTGCGGCCCTGTTCCATCGAATCCAGGCATGGTACACCTCCTTTCTCGCATTTGCCCATAAAAAAGCATTTCACGTGCCACGAAAAAATATTCTTGAAATTCAAATTATTATAATACAAAGCATGGACAAGGCGGCGGATCGGGCTTATTTTTCGCCCGACACCCGCCGGACGGGGTTTCGAGGCAGCCATGCAGTTTCCGAAAAACATCCCCTGCCAGGCCATCATGGAATCGTTGGCCGACGGCGTGTTCACCGTGGATACGGACTGGACCGTGACCTCTTTCAACCGGGCCGCCGGGGAGATCATCGGCATCGCCCCGGAGGAGGCCGTGGGCCGCAAGTGCTGGGACGTGTTCCATTCCAGCCTCTGCGACGGGGCCTGCGCCCTGCGGGCCTGCATCGGCACGGGCCGGTCCCTGTCCAACTCCTCGATCTTCATCGTCCGCCCGGACGGGGAAAAGATCCCCGTGAGCATCAGCGCCGCGCCGCTTCGCGACGCCCGGGGCCGCATCGTGGGCGGCGTGGAGACCTTCCGGGACATCTCGGAAATCCAGCGCATGCGCAACGAACTCCAGGGCATCGCCACCCTGGACGACATCGTGACCAAAAGCCGGCGCATGAGCCGCATCCTGGACATGCTCCCGAAGATCGCGGCCAGCGGCTCGACGGTCCTGATCCTGGGCGAATCGGGCACGGGCAAGGAGCTTTTCGCCCGGGCCATCCACAACCAGAGCCCGCGCCGGGAAGGCCCCTTCGTGGCCGTCAACTGCGGGGCCATCCCCGGAGAGCTTCTGGAATCCGAACTGTTCGGCCACGCCAAGGGGGCCTTCACCGACGCCAAGACCGCGCGCAAGGGACGATTCGCCACGGCTGCCGGCGGCACGATCTTTCTGGACGAGATCGGGGACATGCCCCTGGCCCTCCAGGTCAAACTCCTGCGCGTGCTGCAGGAAAAGGTCTACGAGCCCCTGGGCTCGGACCAGCCCCGGCCGGCCGACGCCCGGGTGGTGGCGGCCACCAACCGGGACCTGGAGGCCATGGTGGCCGAAGGGACCTTCCGCCGGGACCTGTTCTACCGCCTGGGCGTGGTCCGGCTGGCCCTGCCGCCTCTTCGCGAGCGCCCCGAGGACATCGCCCTTCTGACCGCGCACTTCATCGAACGCCAAAACGCGGTACAGGGCAAAAACGTGCTCGGCGCGGACCAGGAGGTCATGCGCGTGCTATTGCGCCACGACTTCCCGGGCAATGTGCGCGAGTTGCAAAACATCCTGGAATACGCCTTCATCCTGTGCGGCTCAGGGCGCATCGGGCTCGACCACCTGCCCGACTACCTGCGCCCCGACACGCCGGCCGCGGCCAGGGCGGACGCGGCCGCCCCGCCGACCATGCGGACCGCCAAATACGCCGCGGCCACCGCGGCCCTGGCCCGCAACGCAGGCCGCAGGATGGCCGCCTGCCGGGAGCTCGGCATCACCAAGGACACCCTGCGGCGCATCCTGGAGCAGGGACCATAGGCGAAAAATGCGTCGCTCTTTTTCAGGCAGGGAGAAAAATTCGCCATTCCTTCGGCGATCCTATCTCTTACGGCATACAACAATTTGAAATAAAAGATGTTTTTGTTCCGGCACGGCAAATGCTTAGAGGGCCACAAACGCATGAGGCAATGCCACAGCCATGAACCATAAGACGCCGGCCACATCCCCCCCCCAGCTTCTCTGCCTGGCCTGCTACGAGGATCGGCTGGCATCCCTGCTCGAGACCGCCACCAGCCTGCGCCTGTACCGGATTTCCCCGGAGGGGGCGGTTTTTGCCGGAGAATGCCTCATGCCCGGCGAAGGTCTGCCCGGATTGCCGGCCGCGTTGCTGCGGGTCGGGGTGGACCGCCTGGTGTGCGGCGGCGTCACCTGCCGGTGCGTGGAGATGTTTTTATCCGCGGGCATCCGCATCGAACCGTGGATCGCCGGACGGGTGGACGAGGTCCTGGCCGCGGTCATGAGCAACCGGGTGTCGGACCTGCGGGCCCCGGGGATCTGTCCGCGACGGGGACGGGGCGGACACGGTCCCGGACGCCGCCTGGAGAGGCTGGATCCGCCCGGCCGGAAACCAAAAGGCACGACAAGGAGTGACACATGAAAATCGCCATCACCGCCGAGGGGCCGACCCCCGAAAGCCGCCTCGACCCCCGTTTCGGCCGGGCGGCCGGTTTTTTCGTCCATGATCTGGAAACCGGCGAAAACACCTACGCCTCCAACGACCAGAACCTTTCCCTGCCCCAGGGCGCGGGCATCCAGTCGGCCCAGACCGTGGCCGGACTGGGCGTCGGCGCGGTGGTGACCGGCCACGTCGGCCCCAAGGCCTATACGGCGCTCAAAAAAGGCGGTATCCGCATTTTCTTCGCCCAGGCCATGACCGTCCGGGAGGCCGTCGAGGCCTACAAGGCCGGGAAACTGGAGTCGGCCGACGGTCCGGACAAGGGCGGACACTGGTAAAAAACATACGCCTCACGGCGAAAAAGGAAGACCATATGAGCGAGAATGCGTGTTCGGGTTGCGCGGACAAGGACAAATGCGAGGAAGACAAACGCCTGAATCAGGCCTTGTGCCGCATCAAACAGAAAATCGTGGTGCTCTCGGGCAAGGGCGGCGTGGGCAAAAGCACCGTGGCCGCCAATCTGGCCGCGGGGCTGGCCCTGGAAGGCAAAAAGGTCGGCCTTCTGGACGTGGACGTGCACGGTCCGAGCATCCCCCGGCTGCTCAAGCTCACGGGCATCCAGCCCGGGCTTTCCGGGGACATGATGCTGCCTGTGGAGTGGAGTTGGAACCTCAAGGTCATGTCGCTGGGATTTTTATTGCCCGATTCGGACGAGGCCGTGATCTGGCGCGGCCCGGTCAAGGGCGGGGTCATCAAGCAGTTCCTGGAGAACGTGGCCTGGGGCGATCTGGACTACCTGGTCGTGGACTGCCCTCCGGGAACCGGCGACGAGCCCCTTTCGGTCATGCAGCTTCTCGGCCAAAAGGCCAAGGCCCTGATCGTCACCTCGCCGCAGGCCGTGGCCCTGGACGACGTGCGCCGTTCCGTGACCTTCTGCCGCCGTCTGGACAACCCGGTCCTGGGCATCGTGGAGAACATGAGCGGTTTCGTGTGCCCTGAATGCGGCGCCACGCACAACATCTTCTCCACCGGAGGCGGCGAACTTCTGGCCACAGAGATGGGCGTGCCCTTTCTGGGCCGCATCCCCATCGATCCCTCCGTGGCCAGCTCCGGCGACGCCGGCGAGGCCTTTCTGGCCATCAAGGGCCAGAGCCCCTCGGCCCTGGCCTTCAAGGACGTGGTCGGCAAGGTGCTGACCATGGCCCCGGCGGATCAGGCCGACGAGCCGGCTCCCGCCGCGGCCCCGGCCACGGACCGGCCCGCGCCCGAGGGCGGGGGCTCGAAGCTCGTGGTGGCCGTGCCCACGGCCGGCGGGCTTCTGTGCGCCCATTTCGGACACTGCGAGACCTTCGCGGTCATGGATGTGGACACCGGGACTGGCAATATCCTGGCCACCCGCCACGAGACCCCGCCGCCCCACGAACCCGGGGTCATCCCGGCCTGGATCGCCTCTCTGGGCGTTGACGTGGTCCTGGCCGGGGGCATGGGCCAGAAGGCCCGGGACCTGTTCGAGGAAAAGGGGGTCAAGGTGGTGGTGGGGGCCATGGCCGCCGCGCCCGAGGCCATCGTGACCGACTATCTGCGCGGCTGCCTCAAAACCGGCCCCAATACCTGCGATCATTAATCTGTAAGGATACGGGGGAACGCAGCCATGCCCCTTTTCGACTTTCTTTGCCCGGTCTGCGGCAAACGATTCGAGGATCTGGTTCCATCCGGCAGGGAGGAGTGCCCCCCCTGCCCGGCCTGCGGCAACGTCGCCACCAGGCGCCAGCCGGCGGCGGTCTCCTCCCTGACCGGGCGGGAACGCGCGGCCGTGCCCGACGCCGGAGGCCACGGCTGCTGCGGGTCGCACCCCTCGGAGCGCGGCTGCCGCCCGGGAAGCTGTTGCGGCAGGGCGTAACCCCCAAACAGGAAGGAACACCGGAATGCAGGACGCGCACCGCACTCCGGAGGGGCCGGCTTCGGCCCCCTCCGGCGGCATCGACGATCTGGCCAGGGACCTCCAGTCCGAAATCGACGCCGAGGCCCTGGCCCATTACGGGCCGGAGGCCTTCCGGCGCTGGAAGCGACTCCCGACCATGCGCCGCATCCCCGGGGCCCAGGCCGTGGGCCGGGTGACCGGTGGCTGCGGCGACACCATAGAGATATCCCTGGTGCTCGACGCGGAAACCATCGTCACCGGGGCCTTTTTCTCCGACGGCTGCGGTTCCAGCCAGGTGTGCGCCTCGGTGGCCGTGGAACTGGCCGTGGGCAAATCCGTGGACGAGGCCTACGACGTAACCGGCGAGGACATCCTGGCCGTGCTCAAGGTTTTTCCCGAGGATGAAAAGCACTGCGCCCATCTCGCGGCCAAGGCCCTGAACATGGCCCTGCACGACTTCATAACCAGGCCCCGGGCGTGAGTCACCCGACAACGTCCCTTCCGGCCGGGGCGCTTCGCCCGCCCAGACCGTTTCCTCCAGGGACCGGGCCGTCCCGGTCCGCCGGTACGGGATACGGCGGGCCGGGCGGGCCGGGGTGTCCGCGGCGTCTGACCCCACGTCCCGGGGCGGTCGGCGATGGCCGCGAAAAGCCCCGCCCGGCGGGCATCCGGGCATCTTTTCCCGCAGCCCATGAACAAAACTCGCAAAAATATCTTTCCGATACATCACTCTTTGTGATAAAAAGAATTATCTCAAAAGCGGACAGAAAGCCCGCCGGAAAAAAACTCGCCGCCCCTTCGCCGCGCCTTAGGACACGACGGATGGGCGGTCGCCGCGCCGACTGACTGGCGCGACCCGCGCGAGGCCCGAAGGCGCGCGCGGCAACCCTTCTTCAAGGAGCCATCGCATGCAAGCCGATGCAGCCTGGGACTGGGAGCCCGGAGCGCGGACCGTGCTCGACGACGCGACGGCCTGCGCGGTTCCCCACGAATGGGTGGAGGAACCCGAGGCATCGCCGGATGGGGAACGTCTGGCCGCCGCAGTCAATCTTGGGGACGGCCGGTTCACCCTGTGCGTCAACGGTCAACCGTGGGAAACCGATTTCGAGAAGGCCTGGTATCCCAGGTACTCCCCCGACGGCAGACTGACGGCCCTGACCATGGACG
Source organism: Thermodesulfobacteriota bacterium (assembly GCA_049324675.1). Lineage (GTDB taxonomy): Bacteria > Desulfobacterota > Desulfovibrionia > Desulfovibrionales > Desulfovibrionaceae > Desulfolutivibrio. Next base: position 21,134 of record JBMONM010000212.1, on the reverse strand, counting down.
ACATGGTCTGGACCGTGTCCGTGGACGGCGAACCCTGGGAGGAGACCTTCGATTTCGCCTGGGGCACCACCTTTTCCGAAGACGGCGGGGTGATCGCGGCCTGCGTCCAGAGCGAGGGCCGGTACGGCATGATTGTGGACGGAACCCCCTGGGAAAACCTGTTCGAAAACGCCAACAACTTCGTCCTGGCCCCCGACGGATCGGCCACCGCGGCCGCCGTTCAGGTCAAATCCATGGCCCAGGCGGACATCGATACCTTCCAGGGCGGCATCTTCAGCGTGGCCGTGGGCGGCGAGGCCTGGGAGTCCATCTTCGTCAACTGTTTCGATCCGGCCTTCGAGGCCGGGACCGGCCGCGTGGCCTGCACCGTGCGCCTGTCCCTGTACGACTACACCGTGGCCGTGGACGGCAAGGCCTGGGCCAAGACCTACAGTTGCGCCTGGGGTCCCCTGTTCCGGCCGAAATCCGGAGAGGCCGTCGCCCCGGTCCTGTTCAAAGGCAAATGGGGCATGGCCGGGGAAAACGGCTTTGTCTGGAACCCGATCTTCTCCCAGTGTCTGCACCCTGCCTTTTCCGCCGACGGCTCCACCCTGGCGGCCATCGTGGCCACGTCCTTCGGCAAGTTCACCGTGGCCGTGAACGGCGCGCCCTGGTCCGCCACCTTCCCGGTGGTTACGGACCTGCGCGTCTCCCCGGACGGCCGTACCGTGACCGCCCAGGCCAGCGAGGACAACACCAACTTCCGCGTCCTGGTCAACGGCCAGGTCTGGCCCGGAACCTTCGACATGGTCTACGGCCCGGTCATCTGCCCGGCCACGGGAAGCGTGGCCGCCCGGGTGGAGAAGGGCGGCCGCATCGCCTATGTCCTGGACGGGAAGCCCTTCGGTGAGACCTTCGAGCGGGCGTTTGACCCGATCTTCTCCCCGGACGGCGGCAAGGTCCTCCTGCGCGGGATTAGCGGCGGAAAATACCAGCGCATCGTGGCCCCGACGACGGCCTTCAAGGGATAGCCCACACGCGGTTCCGGCCTGACGTCCGATCCATCGCGCGATGATGGACGTGCACCCTCAACGTTGAAAGCGGCCTCCCGGCCGGCTTCAACAGCCCTTTTGGAGGTTCCCATGCTCGAACTCTACGCCCTGGCCGTGGGACCATTGGCCTGGCTGGCTTTCGGCGTGTTCGTCATCGGCTCCCTGGCGCGCCTTTTCGGCATGTACTCCCTGGCCAAGAAAAAGGACGCCCCCTATCTCACCTATATGAGCTGGAAGTATTCCCTGCGCTCCATTTTCCGCTGGCTCACCCCCTACGCCACCCTGGGGTGGCGGGAAAACCCGATTTTGACCACGATCACCTTCATCTTTCACATCAGCCTGTTTTTGATCCCCATTTTCCTGATGTCCCACATCGTGCTGTGGGACGCCTTCTGGGGCATCGACTACGCCGCCCTGCCGGACGCCCTGGCCGACTGGCTGACCGTCGCGGTCATCCTGGCCTGTCTGTTCTTCGCCTGGCGGCGCCTGAGCCTGCCGGAGGTGAAGTTCGTGACCTCCGCCCACGACTGGCTGGTCCTGGCCCTGGTCTTTTGCACCTTCGCCACGGGCTTTCTGGCCTATCACCAGATCGGCGACAGCCTGACCGTCACCACCCTGCACATCCTGTGCGGCGAGGCCATGCTCGTGGCCATCCCCTTCACCAGACTCAGCCACATGCTGTTCGGGTTCTTCTCGCGGGCCTACACCGGCTCCGAATTCGGCGGCGTGCGGCGGGCCAAGGACTGGTAATCCCGGAGGACACATGACTACCATTGCCGACCGGCGTATAACCGACGCGGGGCTCGAGGCCGGGATCGCCCGCCTGACCCCGGACAGCATCCAGAAAACCATCAACGAGGTCCTGGCCGGGGAAGGCGGGGCCAGGCTCAAGACCTATGTGGAAAGCTGCGTGCGCTGCGGTATGTGCGCCAAGGGCTGCCACTTCTACATGTCCCACCAGGACCCCTCCTACGCCCCGGTGGCCAAGGTCCGCCAGACCATGTGGGAGATCCTCAAGCACAAGGGACGGGTCAGCCCGGAATTCATCCACCAGTGCGCCCAGATCGCCTACACCGAATGCAACCTGTGCAAGCGGTGCATGCACTACTGCCCGCTGGGCATCGACACCGGCTACATCATGGCCTTTGTCCGGCGCATCTGCCACAAACTGGGTGTCACGCCGCAGTATCTGCAGGATACGGCCCACAGCCACTCCGCGACCATGAACCAGATGTGGGTCAAGGACGACGAGTGGATCGACAGTCTCAAATGGCAGGAGGACGAGGCCCGAGACGAGATTCCCAACCTGCGCATCCCCCTGGAGCTGGAAGGGGCCGACTTCATGTATTCGGTCATCGGCCCGGAACCGAAATTCCGGACCCAGCTCATCTACCAGGCCGCGGTCATCTTCAACGAGGCCGGCCTGAACTGGACCATGCCCGCCACCCCGGGCTGGGACAACAGCAACATGGCCATGTACTCCGGCGACCTGGAGATCATGGGCCGGATCGAACTGGCCCATTTCGAAACAGCCCAGCGGCTGCGGGTCAAGCGCATCGTCATGGGCGAGTGCGGACACGCCTTCCGGGCCGTGTACGACATGGGTAACCGCTGGCTGGGCTGGCGCATGCACCCCATGCCCGTGGTCCATTCCATCGAGTTCTTCTGGGAGCTTTTAAACAGCGGCAAGATCCAGATCGCCAAGAAATACCCCCACCCGGTGACTATCCACGACCCCTGCAACGTGATTCGCGGCCGGGGGCTCATGGACAAGCTGCGCGAGGTCGCCGCGGCCATCACCGAGGAGGTGGTGGAGATGCACCCCAACCGCGAACACAACTACTGCTGTTGCGCCGGGGGCGGGGTCATCAACTGCGGCCCCCCCTTCAAGAACGTTCGGACCGCCGGAAACGCCATCAAGGCCCAGCAGCTCAAGAACACGGGGGTCAAGACCTGCATCGCCCCGTGCCACAACTGCCACGGCGGCCTGGAAGACATCATCCACAAGTACGAACTCGGCATGGAACTGAAGTTCCTCGGCGACATCATCTACGAATGCATGGAAAAGAAAAGCGCGTCCTGACGGCTCGCCGCCATGGGGAGAAACCGACGATGCCCAGATACCTCATCATCTTTGCCACACTGACGGCGCTTCTGTGCGGGATCAACCTGGCCTTTTCCCAGGGGGACATGCTGGTGATCAAATCCGAGGCGTTCACCGCGCCGCGGCGGCCACCGGCCCGCTTCCCGCACGACGCCCACAACGAAAAGGCCAAAATCGAGGAATGCGGCGTGTGCCATCACGGCGGGGAGAACGGCAAACGTGATCCGAACGTCACCAGCGAAGGCACGCCCTGTTCCGAATGCCACCAGGTGGCGGCCGCCGCGGGGAGAACCCCGCTCATGCGGGCCTACCATTCCCAGTGCATGGGCTGTCACATGGAGAAGAAGGCCGGTCCGGTGACCTGCGGCGAATGCCACGTGGACGCCGCCGCGCCGGAACAGAAGTAACCCGGCTCCATCGCATCCAGACCGCAACCGGGCGGCGGCCCAGGGGAACCACCCTGGTCCGCCGCCTTTTCGTCACGCGGTTTCCCGCACCTTTTTCGCCTCTCCTACACCTCGCTCCCGCCGATTCCACAGTCATGCGGACCAAAACCAAGGCCTTGGCCCATGGCCGCAAACCGCTTTTCCTCCCCGGCCTTGCGGGCCAGGTCCCGGGCCAGGGCCAACTCCTCTCCGGCCGGGTCCAGGCGGAACATGCGGGCGTTGACCTGGGCCAGCCTCAGGGCCAGCCGCCAGTCCTTGGGATTGTGCAGGGACAGGATGGACAAAAGCCCGAGCCGGACCTGCTCCACGCCCCGATACGGCGCAAGGGCCGCATCCAGGGCCCGGATCACCGTCAGGTCATGGGGGCAAAGGGAGTGCGCCAGGATCAGGGCCTCCACAGCGGTCTGCGGCACATGGCGGTCGGCGTCGAACACGAATCCCCGGCGCACCACACGCCCGGCCTCGCGCAGCCGGGCGGCGCACAACAGGCAGATGTCCCGGGAGGGCTCGCCGCCCCGTCCGGCAAAACCCGGCGCATGGCCATCGGCCCGCAGCCCCCGGACCAGGATACCAGCCAGGGAAACGGCCCCGGCCGCAAGCGCGGCCAGCCCGGCCGTGACCATAAGGAACGGATCGCGCCCGATCTCCCCTCCAGCCTGCTGCCTGGCCGCGACGACCTTGCACAATTCCACCAGCCGGTTGTTTTCCCCGCGCAGCCGGAAAAGCCGCACCAATCCCGCCACGGCCCGGGGATCGTCCGCCCGGCGCGACAAGAAGGTTTCCACTTCATGGGCCATATCCGGGAAAAGTCCGGCCTCCATGAGCCCGAGCAGGGCCAGATGAAAGGACAGCCGGGCCCGGCCCGCATCCCGGACCCGCCCCGGAGCCTCACGCATGGCGGCCAAAAACGACTCGGCCCGATGTCCGGCCAGATGCCGCGCGGCGATGGCGGCGTGCCCGGCCCGGGCCAGGACCTCGGCCTTGTCGGGGCGGGCCTGGTAAAAACGCAACTTCTCCCGGAGATCCCAACCCGAGTCGTAGGTTTCGACCTCCCGGCCGGTTTCGAAAAGCCCGTCCAGATCCTCCACCGCCGGGGTCAGGCCCAGGCAGCCGGCGGACAGGGTCTCGAAAAGCCGGAAATTGATCTCCCCGAAAAGGGCCTCGTTGGGGGCCAGGCGGGTGTCCGCATACATCTCGAACATGTCTTGGGTCGGAAGGTCGCTGGCGATGCGCGCCCCGAACCCGGAACGCAGGAAATCCGCGAAGTGTCCGCGTACGGGTCGTTGCGGCCCCAGCCGCCCCACGAAACCCACCTCGATGCCGCGATCGGCGAACGGCCGAAACGGCCTTCGGTACCCGAACCAGGGCAGCCAGATGGCCGCTGGCGAACCGCTATCGGAAAACAGGCCGGCCAGATGCCGCTGGGTGGTGAACACCGCGTCGAAAAGCCGGCCGTAATGCGCCTGCCAGTGGGCGTTGAGATGGGAATCCACGGACCACAAGGCTGTCCGGCAGGGCAGGTTCTGCACCCCGCGCAACACCACCCGGCGGCCGAGTTGCTCGGTGTGCAGGAGCAGATCCGGGGCAAAGCCGCGCTCGTCCAAAAGGGCCGCGATGTCGTGGATGCCCGGTGACGGACGAAGCTCCAGGACCTCGTGGCCGTGCCGGCCCAGATGCGGTCCGAAGGGCCCGTCCACCAGGCAGATGCGTACGGGGCGGGAGAAGGTCATGCCCTCGCCCTGTCAGTATTGGCCGGGATGTGCCCGGACCGAAGTCCGCGCAATGTGGATTCGGACGCCATGGCCGTGAAAGAACGGCAAGGCCGTGCCCATGTCAACCCCCCTTCATTGTGCGAGGGCCTCCCGCACGACACAACACCCCGCCATCCCATGGGATGGCGGGGTGTGTGAGGGTCCGGGGCGCGGGGCGTTACGCGGCCAGAAGGGTCTTCTGGGTTTCGGCCCCGGTCAGGCCCGTAGTGACGGTCGAGGACGCGGCCAGCCCGGTGTAGTCGCCGTAGGCCAGGGACCCGGTGGTGCCGTCCACCGAACTGGCCAGTTCCTCGGCCAGTTCCACGGTCTCGTTCACAAGCGTGGTGCCGGTGGAGATCGTGCTGGCGATGAAACTGGTGGCCGTGCTTACCTTGTCCACGGTCCAGTTGTAGGCGGTCACGGCCTGATCGATGACGTAGCTGGCCGTCTGCACGACCTTGTCCACAGTGGAGGTGGCGGTATTGGAAACGATGGACTGCACCGTGGAAACCGTCCCGGTAACGAAGCTCACCGCCGTACTCACCGTATCCGCCACCCAGCTTGCGGCCGTGGAGATGGTGCTGGAAACGAATCCGATCACCTCGCCGACCTTGCTCACCAACGACGCGGCCTCGGCGGTCTTTTCCACAACAGCGGACACGACCTTCTTCACCTTGGAAAAAAAGGACCTGAGACTCATGTTCCTCCCTCCAGCGTTGTGTGTTGCAACCAGTCTGTCCCAAACTCCTGGCACATTCTCTAGCCAGGACCATGCCAATTCTTCTTCTTCAAGCAATTCGACGCGATACGGTTTTCCGAAGTCCGCGCATCCGCCTCGATTCGTGCCGCCCGCGCCTTGAATCGAGGCAGTATGAGCGGTGAAGGCTTGTTGTGCACGAGATTGACCCGCCGGACGGGAAGACTTGCAACGGCCGTCTATGATCGCGCCGGTCCGCAACTCCATTCATCCGTCATGAAACAATTACGAATTGCACGCGGCTGCCGTTTTGGTTACAATACATCCGGCTTTTTTTGCCTTGCACCGTCCATCCGGCGGGCGCCCCAACCCTCCAGCCGTATCGGAGACCGTATGCCCCTTTCGAGCGACCTGCCTCCCGGCCTGATCCAAAAGCTGGTGCACTTCACCACCCTGCTCGGCCAGGGCGACTATTCCGGGTCCGCAACCCTGCTTGGAGAGTGCAGGCGGCTTTTCGAGGCCGCCCAGCCAGGTTGCCGCACCGAATACATGGTCCTGTTCCAAAAGCTCGAACTCATGGCCTTAAGCGTGCAGCAGCGCGAAAAGCTGCTCGGCGAAACCGTGGAGCGCCTGGACGCCTCGCACACCGAACTGAAGGTCCTGGAGCAGCGCCTCAAGCGGGAGAATACGGTCCTCAAACAGCAGTTGCGCCGCCGCTTCTCCGTGGGCAAGGTCATCGGCGCGAGCCCCAAGATGGCCAACATCCTGCGTCTGGCCCAGCGCGTGGCCGATACCACGGTCAACGTGCTGATCACCGGCGAAACCGGGACGGGCAAGGAGATGGTGGCCAAGGTGATCCACTATTCGGGCCAGCGCCGGCATGGACCGTTCATGGCCGTCAACTGCACGGCCGTACCGGATACCCTGTTCGAGAGCGAATTCTTCGGTATCGAGAAAGGCGTGGCCACGGGCGTGGAGAAACGCCGGGGGCTGATCGAGGGGTCCCGGGGGGGCACGCTTTTTCTGGACGAAATCGGGGATATGAGCATGGCCAGCCAGTCCAAGATCCTGCGCGTCCTGGAGCTTGGCGAGGTCACTCCCGTGGGCGCCCGGGAGCCCGTGCCCGTGGACATCCGGCTGGTCTGCGCCACCAACCGGGATCTGGCCAGGGACATGGACGAAGGCCGCTTCCGCCGCGACCTGTACTACCGGATCAAGGTCGTGCACCTGGACCTGCCGCCGCTTCGGGAACGCCGGGACGACATCCTGCTCTTGGCGGAAAGCTTCCTGACCACCTTCGCCCACAGCATGGGCCGGGGCCGCATGACCTTTTCCCGGGCCGCCCGGGACGCCCTGCGGGCATACCACTGGCCGGGCAACATCCGGGAGCTGGAAAACGAGGTGGAACGCGCCGTGGCCCTGGCCTATTCGGGCAAGATCTATCTCGACGACCTCTCCGAGGAAATCCGCGGCCGGGACGGCGCGGAGGATCGCAACCCGAAACCGGGCCCCGAAGCGGATCAGGCTCTCCCCCGGGGACGGCTCAAACGCCTGGAGCATGACGCCATCCTGGCCTGCCTGGCCGAATGCGGCGGCAACCGCACCCGGGCGGCCAGAATGCTGGGCATCAGCCGGGAAAGCCTGCGCCGCAAGCTCAAGGGAAACGGTACGGAGGCCCCGCAAAAAGACGACGGCGCGCCGTCGTCCTCCTCCTCCCGTGTGCCGCGCGAGGCATCATGACGCCGGCTCCGGAAACGTCGTTCCCGATCCGGGCGGACCGCGCATGAGCCCGCCCTCCTCCCGCGCCCTGCGCGATTTCGTGGCCGTCCTGCGCCACCACGGCATCCGGACCACGATCCAGGCCCTGGCCGGCCGCTACGGCCTCGCCGGCCACGGGGTAACCTTCTCCACCCTGGCCCGCATGGCCCGGGACATGGGATTCGCCGCGACCCGCAAAAGGCTCGCCCCCGGAAGGCTGTTGGAACTCGGCGATGCCTATCCGGCCCTGGCCGCCACCAGGGACGGCGGCACGGCCATGCTCTCCGGCGTGCGCACGACCCCGGATGGCAAGCGGGAACTGGTGCTCTACGACCTGGAGCAGGGCCAGTCCGGTTCGCCCTTCGTGTTCGTGCCCGGAAACGGGATCAAGGACCGGTTCACCGGCGAGGTCCTGCTCTTGCGAAAAAAGGTCCCGGGCGACGGCGACGCCAGGCGGTTCAACCTGGGCTGGTTCCTGCCCCAGGTGGCCCGGGAGAAACGCATCTTTTTCGAGATCGCCTGCATCGCCTTCTTCATGCACGGCCTGGCCTTCGCCGTGCCCCTCTATTTCCAGAACGTGGTGGACAAGGTCCTGGCCCACCACATCCTGTCCACCCTGAACGTGCTGGGCATCGGGGTCACGGCGGCCATCCTCTTCGAGGGCGCGTTGCGTTTTTTGCGCGAATACCTGCTGCGCTACGCCACCTCGCGCATCGACCTCAGGCTGGCCATGGACACCTTCGCGCACATGATCCGGCTGCCCCTGGCCTTTTTCGAACGCAGCTTCGCCGGGGTGATCATCAAGCACATGCAGCAGACCGACCAGGTGCGGGAGTTCCTGACCGGCAACCTCCTAAACGCCCTGCTCGACGCCTCGTCCCTGGTGGTGTTTCTGCCGGTCCTCTTCTTCTACAGCACGCAACTCACCGTGATCGTCCTGGTCTTCGCCGTGGTCACGGCCGGGACCATCGCGCTCATGATCGGCCCCTTCCAGCGCCGGCTCACGGCCCTGTACGCGGCCGAGGGACGCCGTCAGGCCCTTTTGGTGGAGAGCATCCACGGCATGGGCACCATCAAGAGCCTGGCCCTGGAGGGCGACCGCCAGCGCCGCTGGGAGGAGGGCTCGGCCGCCGCGGTCCTGCGCAACTTCTCGGTGCGCACCATGGCCGCCGCGGGCCAGTCATTGATCAAGACCCTGGAGCGGCTCCTGACCGTGGCCGTGATCTTCTTCGGGGCGCGCGGGGTCTTCGACGGCTCGCTGACCGTGGGCGAACTCATCGCCTTCCAGATGCTCTCCCAGTCCGTGACCATGCCCCTTATCCGCATCGTGGAACTCATCCACGAATACCAGAGGGTGCATCTGGCCGTGGCCATGCTGGGCGAGGTCATGAACAAAAAACCCGAGCCCGGCCTGGCCCGGGGCGGGGCGCGTCCGGGAATCGCTGGGGAGATCGTGATCGAGGACGTGCGCTTCGCCTACGCCCCGGGCGATCCCCCGGCCCTTGACGGGGTGAGCCTGCGCATCGCCCCGGGCGAGGTCCTGGGCGTGGTCGGCAAAAGCGGCTCGGGCAAGACCACCCTGACCCGGCTCATCCAGGGCCTCTACCCCCTCTCCCAGGGCCGCATCCTCTTCGACGGGGTCAGCATCCGGGACATGGACATCGTGCACCTGCGCGGAAACATCGGCGTGGTGCTCCAGGAAAACTTCATCTTCCACGGCCCGCTTCGGGACAACCTGGCCCTGACCCGGCCGGATGCCGATTTCGAGGACCTGCGTCTGGCCGCGAAGCTGGCCGGGGCCGACGAATTCATCGAACGCCTGCCCTCGGGCTACGACACCATCCTCGACGAGAACGGGGCCAACCTCTCCGGCGGCCAACGGCAACGCCTGGCCATCGCCCGGGCGCTTCTCAAAGACCCCCGGATCATGATCTTCGACGAGGCCACCTCGGCCCTGGATCCGGACAGCGAATCGCGCATCCAGGAAAACATGGAGGCCATCTCCACAGGCCGCACGACCATCATCGTGGCCCACCGGCTGTCCACCCTGCGTCACGCCGACCGGATCATGGTCCTCGACGCCGGAAAAATCGCCGACATCGGCCCCCACGCGGAACTTCTCGCCCGGTGCGATATTTATCGGAACCTGTGGGACAAGCAGACCCGGGGGATGCGATGAAAAGTGACGCATGCCTCCGGCGGCCAGGGAGGAACCCTTTTGAAAAAGGTTTCCTCCCTGGACCCTCCTTCGAAAACTTTGACGGTTTTGCGAAGCCGCTTTCCCGGTAGTAACGAGGCGATATGGCCAGGTCATCCCGGAAAATCTGCCGCGAGGCCATGGAGTTCCAGCCCGACGCCGTGGCCGTGGACGCCGGACGCCTGCCCTGGCAGGCGCGGGCTGCGGTCTACGTGATGCTGGCCGCCCTGGTCTGCGGCGGGGCCTGGGCCTGGCTGTCCCGGGTGGACCGGGTGGTCACGGCCCGGGGGATGCTTATGACCATGGCCCCGGCCATCGTGGTCCAGCCCCTGGAGACCTCGATCATCCGCACCCTGGCCGTGCGGCCCGGGGACGTGGTCAAAAAGGGCCAGCTTCTGGCCACGCTGGACCCCACTTTCGCCTCGGCCGACCTGGGGCAGCTCACGGTGCGCAAACGGTTTCTCGAATCCTGGATCAGACGGCTTCTGGATGAACTGGAGGACCGGCCGTCGACGGCCCCGGACGACGAGGCCGCCGATGCGGACCAGCGGGCCCAGATGGCCCTTTTTCTCAAGCGCAAGGAGGAATACCGGGCCAACGTGGAGGCCAAGGACCAGGAGATCGCCACCTTCGAGGAGATGCTCTCGGCCAACGTCCACGAGCAGGAGCGCCTCAAGGGGCAGTTCGCCCTGACGGCGGAAATCGAGGGCATGTACCGCAAGCTGTGGGACGAGGACAAGACCAGCCGCCTGGAATACATCAACGCCCTGCGCGAGAAGCTGCGGGTGGAGGACCTCTACGCCTCGGCGGCCGAAAAAAACGCCCAGATACGGGAGCGCCTGGCCCAGGCCAGAGCCGAACGGCAATCGTTCATCGGCGGCTGGCGGACCCAGACGGCCACCCAGTTGGTGGAGGCCCAGCAGGAACTGACCGAGGCCGAGCACACCCTGGCCAAGGCCGCCCGGCGCACGGAACTGGTGGAGCTTTCGGCCGTGTCCGACGCCGTGGTCAAGGACATGGCCAAGGTCTCCGAGGGCTCGGTCATCCGCGAGGCCGAGACGCTTTTCACGCTCATCCCCATCGACGAGGAGGGCGGGGAGTTGGAGGCCGAGGCGGCCATCCCGGCCAAGGATATCGGGCACATCCGGCCGGGCAACGCGGTGCGCATGAAGCTTATGGCCTTTCCCTTCCAGCGCCACGGCTTTCTTTCCGGCGTGGTGCGCATGGTCAGCCCGGACGTGTTCCTTCCCGAAGGCCAGGGCGGCGGGGAGACGGACGGCGGGGCCTACTACAAATGCCGCATCCGGCTGACCACGACCACGCTTCGCGACGTGGGGCCGGATTTCCGGCTTCTCCCGGGCATGACCCTGGACGCGGAGATCCTTGTGGGCAAACGCCGGGTGGCCGAATACCTCCTGGACCCCCTGCTCACCGGCCTGCACGAAAGCCTGAGCGAGCCGTAGTGCCGCCCTGAACCGAGCCTGCGCCCTTCCCGGCAAAAAAAGGGGGACGCGGCCATTGGTCCGCATCCCCCGCATGACGGTTTCAGACGTGACGCTTACCCCTGGTCCATGTCCATTTCCTTCATGATCCAGGCCTTGACCTCGTCGTTTAACTCGTGGATGCCGCGCAGGCCGCCGATCTCCTTCATGTAGCGGTCCGCGATGTCCCTGGGCAGCGTTTTCTCACACAGCGCCGTGCTGCCGTAGTTGTTCATCTTGTTTAAGACCACCTTGGGTTCGCCCCAGGTGTCCACCACGAAATAGATGGAATACTCCTTGCTGCTGGTCACCGGCGGCCGCAGGGTGTCCTTGAAGTTGTTGTTGCCCCATTCGAGGTACATGGTCACGGCGTCCTCGTGGATCATGTCCCAGTTGACCTCGTTGAGCCATTGCCGGCAGGCGTTCTCGTCCATAGGTTTCTCCGCGTTTGCCTCATGTGGCCGGGGGCGCGGGATGCCCCCGGAAATGTCCCTCCGGCGCGTTCGGAAGGGGTTCCGCGACAGGTTCGCCGCCTGCGTGCCGTTCCGTAGCAGGCCGCGACGAAACCCCAAGGTAAGACATCTCCGGCAACGTGGCAACGCCCGGGAGGCTTCTCCCTCCCACACAAGACAGCGCGACGCCGGAATCCGGGAACGGGTTCCAGCGTCGCGGGATGGTGCGAAAACCCGGCGAGGCGTCTCCTAGAAGGTATACGTGACTCCCAGGCCGCATTTCCAGGCCGGCGCGGCGGCCGCGGCGAACCGGTGGCCCCAGACGTTGCTGCGAAATCCGAATCCCCGGGCGAATCCGGTTTCCAGGGACAGGGTCAGGTTCTCGTGGATATTGTAGGAATGATCGAAGTTGACGCCCACAAGCTGCTCGCCCACGGCCAGTTGCCGGCCCATGGTCATGTAGGCGCCGTTGCCGCCGGTCGCGCCCAGGGCGCGGCGGATGCCCTCGGCGCTGTTCCGGCCGAAGACCATGGCGAAGGTCAGGCGGCTGGTGAGGTCCTCGATGAAGGAGATGTCCTTTGCGGCCACGGCGAAACCGATGGTCCCCGTGGGATCGGTCTCCATGGCGGCATCGGACAGGGCCTGGTCGCAATCGAACAGAAACGAGGTGGCCGGCCCCCACTTGGGCATGACCACGGGCAGCCGCTCGCTGCCGTCGGCCAGGCTGGCGTTCTCGCCGCTGCCCATCCAGGCGTAGACCCCCGGGGTCATGAAGTCGAGGCCGGTGTATTCCACGGCCGCGTCCGCGAACCAGCCCCCGCGATGGGAAAACGCGTGGGCGCTGGCCGAGGCGCCGTAGGAAAAATCGAAAAACACCTTGAACGGATCAAGAACATCGAGTTCCACGGAGGCCCCGGCCCACCAGTACGGGGTCTGGTTGTATTCCCAGTCGGCCGGAGGCAGGAAGCTGCCGGCCGCGGCCAATCCCGCCTGCAGATCGCCCAGGTCGGCGGCCTTGCCCACCAGCCCGACCATGCCCCAGGGGGAGACCTTGAGGCCGCCCGCGGCAATGGGCAGAGTCAGGAAATACGCGTCGAACTCGTCGGCAGCCTGGGTGGTGTCGGCGTCGAAGGCGCCGTTGGTGTCCATGAGCCGGGTGAACCCGGCATTGATCGACAGCGCGTCCTCCCACAGCGGCGAGGACACGACCAGGGCCGCCGTGCTCTGGTCGCCGTCGTCGTTGGCCAGGACCAGGGAATCGTAGAAGGCCTCGGTCTGGGGCAGGGATACGGGCTGGTAACCGGCCGTGACCAGGATGTCCGTGTCCGGCCACTTGAACTGGAGATAGGCCAGGTAGGCCTCGATGGACACCTCCGGGGCATCGGCGGTGAAGGTGCCGTGGCCCCAGTTCTCGTCGTCCACGCGCATGCCCAGCCGGAAGGACAGGTCCTCGTCGGCCTTGAAGTCGAACCGCAGGCGGAAGCGCTGCCAGACATTGAGGGTATCCTCGGTCTGGGTGCCGTCCTCGTTCCAGCCGGTATAGTTGTGGTTGATGAAGAAGTTGCCGAAGATACGGCCGTCGCCGACGATGTCCACGTCCATGCACGGGGCCGAGACCGCGGTCAGGGCCAGCCATGCGGTCAGGAAGAAAAGCGTCCTTCTCAGCGTGCGCATTCCCGGTACTCCTTTGCGATGATGTGACGACAGTGTCCGGGAACGCGGCCGTCACCGGCACGGACGGGCCATGCGCCGACAGCCTCCCCCGGCTCGACGCGGCGGCTGGGGGCATCGTGCGTGAATGACGTGCCGGCTCGGTGAGCTTTTATGAACGATGCCGTGGCATTATCGGCATGACGGACATGATCGAAGGATACATCGTCTATGAACATGAGAACCAATATCAATATTTATGTTGATATGCAACCCCGGTGCCGGATATTCCGGCACCCCGGCCGGTGCGCGACGTCCCTCAAAAAATAAGCCCATGCCGACGCGCGGGCCGGATGCGGCGGCGAAACGGCCTCACCCCGGGCAAAAAGGCGACCGGGCGCCCCGCCCCACGAACCGGGCCGGCCCGATCGCCTTCACGCCTCGCGCGGGGCGGGCGGAAACAGGCTTCCCCGTTGCCTACAGGTTTTTCTTCTTCAGGTCCGTGCGGATGGCGTCCAGGATGGAATCGGCCATATCCTGCTTCTTGAACCACACGGCCACCGACACCACCCACCGGAAGAACCCGCTCTTTATCATCCTTCCGGACAGGGCGCCGGCCACGGCGGTCAGACGCCGGATGATCGGCTGGCGCAACTCCTGAAGTTCGTCCTCGGTCATGCGGATGTTCCCCCGGGGGATCAGGGGGACCGGAGGGAACGCCTCGCCGCACAGGGGGATGATGGGCAGGACCGGATGCTTCTCCGAATCCTTGTAGGAAAAGGTGTCGAAATTCACGGAATTGCGGAAAACGGAGTTGCTGCGGACCAACTCGAGGTTTTCGGTCATGAAGGTGTTGCCGTCCTCGTCGGTCACGCCGGTTTTCCCCTCAAGAGGCAGCACGAAATGGTCCTTGAGGAACTTCTGGCAGTTGCGGCGGCCGAGCTGAAAATCGAACTGCCTGAACTTCCTGGATAAAAACCCGCCGAACCCGCCCAGGGACTCGGCGGCCATGGTCGATCCCGGCCAAAGATCATTCCCCTTGCTCGGGCTGATCAAAAACCGGCTGTAGACGTCCTCGTCCAGGGCCAGGGCGATCTCCTCGGGCTTGAACCGGGCCTGGGCCGTAAGCGCCCCGAACATCAGACCGGCAAAGGTCAGCACATCCCCCTTGTCCAGGTCCTGGTCCTTCCCCTTCCCGCACCACCCCGGGGCGGGGAAGGGGTCGATCATGATCACGGCCCGGGAGACGTCGCCAAGGCCGCGCGGGTTGCAGGGCTCCTCTCCGGCCAGGGCCTTGCGGGCCAGTTCGAAGGGCTCGTTGTTCATGAGCCCGCCGTCCACGGCCAAAAAGTCCAGATCCTCCCCGCTGTCCGGGCACCCGCCCGAGGTCCAGTCCGGAGGCACGATCCGCGACCGGAACGTGACCTGCCTGGCATCCCCGCCAAGAGGCTCGGCGCAGCCCGGGATGTCCCATTTCCTGTCGTAGAAGGATTTCGGCTTGGACAAGGCCCGGGGGGCAAGGCCGACGGGAAAGGCCCCGGTGGCCAAGGCGGCGTCGCTGAATATCCCCCAGTTCAGACCGGACCGGTCCCCGGCCCGAAGAAAGTATCCATCCCCGAGGGGGGCGGCGGGAGGGGCGGCGCCCAGGACGAACCGGACGTGATCCTGGTGCCGCACGCATTCATGGCCTTTCTGGGCGGCCCCCTGGAACCGTACGGTATACGGGACCCCCCGCAGGTTGGCCACAGTGAGATGGATGTCCAGGGGGTCGCTCACGTACCGTGGCCACGCCGCGCCGGAAATCGTCCCTCCCGCCCCGAAGCCGTAGGCCGCGATGCTGTCCAGGACCGTGGAGTCCAGGATGGATTTCAAGGACGTGTTCTTCTTGAGGTCTGTGTCTGTCAGCAGGTGGCGGATGTCGATCCTCTCCACCCAGCACTGATACAGTTTGTTGTCCGCCGGTGCCGGCGCTCCCTGGTCCAAACCGGTCACCGGTGTAAATCCGCCCGGCAGCGAGGCGGCCAGGACCGCCGCGGTCATGCCCCCGGCCGAGGCCCCGGACAGGACCCGAAGCCGCACGTCGTGCCTGGGGATGTCCGGATCGTCCGGCCGCTCGGCCTTGGCCTTCTCCCATTCGGAAAGGGCCTGGAACAGGAAATCGATCACCCCGGCGACGTATGCGCCGCCGGATATGGCCCCGGCCATGGCCAACCCGATTTCGAAAACATCGTTTTTCCGCTCGACGTTCATCGCCCGCCCCCATTTTCCAAATGTGCGATACCCCAGCCCGTGCCCCCCGCATGGGGAAAGCCCCGCCTATACATTCGTACGTCAAAGCTATATACGGTGCAACAAAAGACTACCCGCGCCGCGGGCCATGGTCCCGCCCCTTCCCGTCCGCACGGTGAATCGGCGGCCAGCATTTCCGCCCGGAAGGCCGTGCGTTCCAGGCCGCGATGCGCCCGCACGCCGCGCTCCCCTTGCCGATTCCCCGGATTCGCGGTAAGGCCGCGCCGACGCCGGATGCAAAAAAACTCTCCCGGCGGTTTCGGGTGGATCATGACCTTCTACGCCTTCATCGGGGCCGTCGAGCAGGGCTTCGTCTACGGACTGATGGTCCTTGGCGTGTACCTGACCTTCCGGGTCCTGGATTTCCCGGACCTCACCGTGGACGGCAGCCTGCCCCTGGGCGCGGCCGTGTCCGCCGTGGCCGTGTCCGCCGGGGTCAACCCCTTCGTGGCCCTGCTTCTGGCCTTCGCGGCCGGATTCGCGGCCGGGACGGTCACCGGCATCCTCAACACCAAGCTCGGCATATTGCATCTTCTGGCCAGCATCCTGACCATGATCGCCCTGTATTCCATCAACATCCGGATCATGGGCCGCCCCAACCTGACGCTTCTGGGCAAGCCCACGGTGCTCGATTCCCTTATGGGCCTGGGCCTTCCGGCCTACGCCGCCGGTCCCCTGCTCTACGGCGTCCTGTCCCTTGCGGCCGTGGCCGGGCTGATCTGGTACCTGTCCACGGAATTCGGACAGGCCACTCTGGCCACGGGCGACAACCCGCGCATGATCACCGCGCTCGGGGTCAACACCCACGTGACCGTCATCCTGGGAGTCGGGCTGTCCAACGCGCTCACGGCCGTGTCCGGGGCGTTGGTGGCCCAGAACCAGGGCGCGGCGGACGTGAACATGGGCGTGGGGACCATCGTGGCCGGTCTGGCCTCGGTGATCATCGGGGAGACGCTTCTGGGCAGGGAGGGCGTGGCCCGGACCATCATCGCCGCCCTGGCCGGCTCGGTGGCCTACCGGCTGGCCATCGCGGTGGCCCTGGACCTGCGCATCGGGGAGTTGCGCGTGTCCCCGAGCGATTTGAACCTCATCACCGCCGTGGTGGTGGTCCTGGCCCTGACCGCCCCCACCCTGCGGCGAAAGCTCGCCAGGTAGCCCATGCTGGTCCTTCGCGACGTGGCCAAGACCTTCCACAAGGGAGAGGCCGGCCAGGTGACGGCCCTTGGCGGGGTCAGCCTGACCATCGAAACGGGCGACTTCATCACCGTCATCGGGTCCAACGGCGCGGGCAAGTCCACCCTGCTCAACTGCCTGGCCGGCTGTTTTTTTCCCGACGCCGGTTCCATCGCCCTGGACGGCAGGGACATCACGGCCATGCCCGAATACAGCCGGGCCGGTTTCCTGGGCCGGGTCTTCCAGGACCCCATGCGCGGCACCTGCGCCTCCCTGACCATCGAGCAGAACCTGGCCCTGGCGGCCCGGCGCGGCAATCCCCGGGGGCTGTCCCTGGGGGTCAAGTCCCGGGACCGGGACCGCTTCCGCCAGGCCCTGGCCCGGCTCGAACTGGGCCTGGAGGACCGGCTGCACGCCCGGGTCCGGCTTCTGTCCGGCGGCCAGCGCCAGGCCCTGACCATGCTCATGGCCACCCTGCTCCGGCCCGAGGTGCTGCTTCTCGACGAACACACGGCGGCCCTGGACCCCAAGACCGGCTCGCACATTCTGGACCTGACCGAACGCATCGTGGCCGAGGGGCGCCTGACCACGCTGATGGTCACCCACAACATGAATCAGGCCATCCGCTTCGGGAACCGGTTGATCATGATGCACCAGGGCATGGTCATCCTGGACGTGACCGGGGACGAAAAACGCCACCTCACCGTGGAGGACCTCCTGCAGCGGTTCGTTTCCCTGCGCGAGGCCGGGGCCGGGGAAGGATTCTCGGACAAGATGCTTCTGATCTGACGCGCCCGGCGCGAGGCGGAACAGACCACACGACAACCAACCCGAAAAGGAGCACGACCATGCAACGCACCCTGTCCATCATCAAACCCGACGCGGTCTCGCGCAACCTCACCGGCGCCATCCTGAAAATGATCCAGGACAGCGGGCTGCGCATCGTGGCCATGAAGATGATCCACATGTCCAAGGCCCAGGCCGAGGGCTTCTACCATGTGCACAAGGCCCGGCCGTTTTTCGCGGACCTGACGGCGTTCATGTCCTCCGGGCCGGTGGTGGTCTCCATCCTGGAGGGCGAGGACGCCATCGTGAAGTACCGTACGCTTATGGGCGCCACCAATCCGGCCAACGCCGACGAGGGCACCATCCGCAAGCTCTACGCCCTGGACATCGAAAAGAACTCGGTGCACGGCTCGGACGCCCCGGAGACCGCGGCCTTCGAGACCGCCTACTTCTTTTCCGGGCTGGAGATCGTAGGCTGATGGCCGCCACGCTGGGGTTCATCGGCACGGGCAACATGGGCTCGGCCATCATCCGGGGATTGGCCCCCCTGGGCGAGGCGGGTCTGGTCGGCTGCGACCTGAACGCGGCCAAACTGGCGGAGCTTGCCGCGGCCACGGGCATGGCCGTGGCCGACAATCCAAGAGATGTGGCCGACCGGGCGGACTACGTGGTCCTGTGCGTCAAGCCGCAGCACCTGCGCGAGGTGCTGGAGTCGATCCGTCCGGCCTTGAGCGGGAAAAAGTGCCTGGTGTCCATCGCCGCGGGCATCACCATGGAGAAGCTCGCGGCCTGGTCGGGCGGCGCCTGCCCGGTAGTGCGGGTCATGCCCAACACCCCGGCCCTGGTCGGGGCCGGGTCCTATGCCGTCTGCCTGGACGACCAACGGCTTTCCGACGACCAGAAGGCCCTTCTCCTGGGGCTTTTTTCCGCCATCGGGAAGACCTTCCCCCTGCCGGAAAAGGATTTCGACGCCTTCACCGCCCTGTCCGGAAGCGGGCCGGCCTACGTCATGTACTTCATGGAGGCGCTGATCGAGGCCGGGGTGTACCTGGGGCTTTCCCGGGCCGTGTCCACGGACGTGGTCATCGAGCTTTTGCGCGGTTCGGTGAAGCTGGCCGACGAAAGCGACCACCACGTGAGCCTTTTGCGGGAGATGGTCACCTCTCCGGCCGGGACCACCATCGAGGCCCTGCTGCACCTGGACCGCTCGGCGGTACGCGCGGCGCTGATCGAGGCCGTGGCCATGGCCCGGGACCGCAGCATCGAGCTTGGCCGGTAGCATCGTTCCAAAAGGAAGAATCCCCCGCCGGCCCTCACCGGCGGGGGATTCTTCCTCATAAAAAGGTTTCTTCCGGTCAGTTGCCCCGGACCACGTTGGCGGCTTTGGGACCCCGTTCCCCCTGAACGATGTCGAACACGACCTTCTCGCCCTCGCGAAGCGTCCGGAAGCCTTCCCCCTGGATCGCCGAGTAATGGACGAACACGTCATCCTCGCCCTCGCGGGTGATGAACCCATACCCCTTCTTGTCGCTGAACCACTTCACATTGCCCTCGAAATTCATACGAAATGCCCTCCTTAAAAAAATGACATGGTACATACCTATCCCGTCCAAGGGATGTGGTCAACACATTTTTCTTATAGGAATGCATTCAGCACACCCCACACCGATACTTTCAAAGGCAAATGGCAAAAGATACTGCAACTCGTCTGCAAAACCGACCGCATCCTTTATGTCAAAGCTAGCACAATGACTCCGGAAATGGCCTGCAAAACCCCGGAGAGTGGCACGATCCGTAAAAGAAGATGCAAAGCCTGCACATTCCATTGCCCGTTCGGGCCAAGGTGCGGTTTCAAAACGACCTGGCCGAAATACACCGCCGCTCCGCCCATGCCCGCACCGCACACCCAGGCCGCCGCGGCCATGGGCCATCCGGCATTGGGACTGGACATCCGGGCCGCATCCCGTCTGATGCGGCCGAGGATGCCGCATCCAGGGCGCCCGAGCATCCATCCGGCGGCCACGATGCCAAGGGCCGTGAGCCTGGCCGGGACAAAGGCCAGGACATCGTCGGCCCGGGCGCAAAACCACCCCAGTTCCCGGAAGCGGGGAGTACGGTAGCCCCACATGGAATCCATGGTGCTTATGGCCTTGTAGGCCCACAGCAGAACCGGACCGCCCAGGACCAGATAAAAAAGCGGGGCCGCGAACCCGTCGCACAGGTTTTCGCTGACGGTTTCGGCCAGGGCCCGGCGCACGGCGTCCTCGTCCATGCCCGCCGTTTCGCGGCTGACCAGCATGGCCACGGCCCGGCGCGCCCCGGGCAGGTCCCCGGCATCGAGCAGGGCCATGACCGCCCGGGCCTCGCGCGACAAACACCCAAGGGCCAGGCCGGCGTATGAAAAATACAAGGCAGCCAAAACCCCGACCACGGGCGGACCGGTTAAAAAATGCACGACCAACGCGCATATCCCGGCCACAGCCAGGGTGCACAGCGCGCCGTACAGGCGGCGAAACAGGGGAGACCTGGGGGCCAGGGGTTCCAGAGCGGTCAGGGCGCGCCCGATCAGACGCACGGGATGGGGCCATCCGTGCGGATCGCCCAGCATATGATCGAGGAGAACAGCCGCGGCCAGGACGAGGGGATTCATGCCCGGGTTCCTTGTGTCCCTGGAAACGGCACGGCCCAACCCGCCCCGGACGGCGTCAGCGGGTCTCTTCCTCGCCGGAGGTCAGCCCGTAGACGTATTCGCGAAGGGCCTGGACCCAGGGCCGGGGGGCATATCCGGCCACACCGGCGAACTTGCCGGTGTCCAGCACGGAATAGGCCGGGCGCCTGGCCTTCTGGGGATACTCGGCCGAGGCGATGGGCAGCACCTCGCAGTTGATGCCGGCCGTGGACACGGCCTCGGAGGCCAGTTCGCACCAACTGGCCCGGCCGGAATTGACCAGATGGAAAATCCCCCGGGCGCCGGCCCCAAGCAGGGCCACGGTTCCCGCGGCCAGATCCGCGGTGCAGGTGGGGGAACCGATCTGGTCGTGCACCACCTTGAGCACGTCGCGGGTCCTGGCGAACCCCAGGATCTTTTCCACGAAATTGGTCTTTCCGGGACCGAAAAGCCAGGCCGTGCGCAGGATCAGGTGATTCTCCAGCCCCGACTCCAGGATGGCCCGCTCCCCACCCAGCTTGGTTGCGCCATAGACGCTTTGCGGGTCCACGGGGTCGGTTTCCGCATAGGGCGAGGTCTTTTTTCCGTTGAAGACGAAATCCGTGGAATACTGCACCAGCCCGATGCCCGCATCGAGACAGACGCGGGCCA
>JBMONM010000211.1:0-5206 GCA_049324675.1 Thermodesulfobacteriota bacterium | reverse complement strand
GTGGCTGGCGTTGTCCGGCTATGCCCTGGGGCCGCTTTTTTTCACTGTGGCCTTTTCCTTTCTGGGATATGCGGTCATGGCCCTGCGCTTCAACTACCTGACCGGCTATTCGGCCGGTTTTGGGCTGTGCGCCAGGGCTTTTTTCCTGGGTATGGCCGTCAACAACGTCATCCCGGCCAAGCTCGGGGAACTGGCCAAAGCCTTTTATCTACGCCGGATCGGCGGTTTCTCCCTGTCCAAGGGCGTGACCATGGTCTTCTGGGAGCGCTTTTTCGACTTGAACGCCCTTTTGGCCATGGGGCTGGTGGTGGCCGCCCACTTCAAGGTCAACCTGGCCTTCGTGCCCCTGGCCGTCGGGGTCGGCGGCATATGGGCCGCCCTTTTCGCGGTCCGGGCTTTCCCGAATCTCGTGGGCCGGATCATCGACCTCATGCCCTCGGCCCGGCTGTCCGCGTTTCTGGCCGATATCAAATTGCAGATCCTGCATGGGGTCACGCCAGGGTTCATGGTTGTCCTGGGGTTGTATACGTTGTTGTGCTGGGTGTTGTACGCATGTGTCAGTTTCCTGTTGTTTTTGTGGGTGGCCCAGTTGCCTGTGAGCGTGGAGCAGGTTGCCGCGGTTTTTGTCCTTTCGGCCCTGGGCATGGCCATGCCGTCCTCACCCGGGGCTTTCGGCGTCTTCGAGGCCGCCGTGGTTTTCTCCCTGGGCCTTTTCGGCATCGACAAGGAGCAGGCCCTGGCCGCCGGCGTGGTCCTGCACATGCTGCAATACATCCCGGTGACCCTGATCGGCGTACTGATTCTGGCCAGAAGCGGCCTGAGCATCAGGAGGATCCGCGAAAGCGAGGAAGGCCTCGAGGAGGAGAACGATTCGTGAACCAGGAGCCGTCTCCCGCCGTTCCCCCGTGCGTGCTGACCGTGGCCGGTTCCGATTCCGGCGGCGGCGCCGGCATTCAGGCCGACCTCAAGACCTTCATGATGCAGGGCTGTTACGGCCTTTCCGTGATCACCGCCCTGACCGCCCAGAACACCACGGCCGTCACCGGCATCCACGCCCCGCCGCCGGAATTCGTGGCCGCGCAGCTCGACGCCGTGCTTTCGGATATTCCTGTGCGGGCGGCCAAGACCGGCATGCTCTTTTCCGCGCCCATCGTGTGCGCCGTGGCCGGGCGGCTGGCGGACGCGGCCTTCCCCCTGGTGGTCGATCCGGTGTGCGTGAGCCAGTCCGGGGCCAGACTGCTCGAACCGGACGCGATAAGCGCCCTTCGCGAACGGATCATTCCCCTGGCGGCCCTGGTCACCCCGAATCTGCCCGAGGCCGGGGAGCTTTCCGGAGTTGATGTCCGCGACGCGCAGTCGGCCGACGAGGCCGCCCGGCGCATCCTGGACATGGGGGCCGGGGCGGTGCTTCTCAAGGGCGGTCACGGCGCGGCGACCAACGATGCGGTCACGGACCTGCTTGTTTTTCGCGACGGACGCCGGATGGAGATCGTCCGGCCCCGGGTGGCCACGAAAAACACCCACGGCACGGGATGCACCCTGTCCGCGGCCATCGCCGCGCAACTGGCCCTGGGTTGCGACCTGGAGACGGCCGTCTGCCGGGCCCGGGACTATCTGCACCTGGGCCTGCGGGCCGCTTACGACCTGGGGGCCGGCAACGGCCCGCCGCACCATCTGGCCCCGTATCTGCGGGTGCGGGCCCGGCTCGGGGTGCTGGACGAACTGCGCCGGGCCGGGAATCGGATGTTGCGCATGGACGGGCTGGCCGCCCTCGTTCCGGAGGTGTCCATGAATCTGGCCCTGGCCGCGCCCTGGCCCCAGGCCGTCGGGGATGTGGCCGCGTTCGCGGGGCGCGTCACCCGAAGCCGGGACGGTTTCGTGTACATCCCGGCGGGGCCGGCCTTCGGGGCTTCCTCGCATATGGCCAAGGTGGTGTTGGCGGCGGCTTCGGTCGTGCCCCATGTGGCCTGCGCGATCAACGTCCGCTACGGCGAGCGCACCCTTTCGGCCCTGTCCCGGGCCGGGCTGGCGACGGCCTGGTTCGACCGCGGGGACGAGCCCCGGGAGGTCAAGGAACGCGAGGGGAGTTCCCTGGAGTGGGGCACGCGCAAGGCCCTCTCGGAGCATCCCGATCCGGCCTCGGTGGATGCCGTGTGCGACCCCGGCGAGGCCGGCAAGGAGCCCATGATCCGGGTCCTGGGGCGCGACACGCGGGATGTGCTGGCCAAGATCGAATTGATCCTGACGGCGTTGTAATCATTCGGACATACGACGCCGTCCGGCCGAGCGGGATGGCGTTTTTCGTTCGGCCCGCGGACGGGGCGGTTGTCCGTCCCGGCCGGATGCTGTAAGTGGACCGCGTTCGGCGTGCGAGAGTGGCGGAATTGGTAGACGCACTGGATTTAGGATCCAGCGCCTCGGCGTGGGGGTTCGAGTCCCCCCTCTCGCACCACCTCATGATTCAAAGAAGTCCGATAAAGTCCGGAACGCATGAAAATCACAGGGGAAAATGGAAGGTGTTCGTCCGATGAAATCCGCCTGAATCCGTTGACATCCACATTTTTTGGGGATACGTCCGGGGATATGTCGCCGGTACCCAAAGTTTTGGGGATATCTGAGCGATAAAAACCCGGCATCAAAGCAAAAAGCGTGCCGGGACTGTGGAGGACTCGAACCCCCATGGCACGAAAAGTCCCTCCCCTGACTGACGCGGCGATCCGAAACGCCAAACCCCGCGACAAGATTTTCACCCTGTCCGACGGCAACGGCCTGTATCTGGCAATCCTCCCTTCCGGCGGCAAGTCCTGGCGCTTCAAGTACCGTTTTGACGGGCAGGAGAAGCGGCTTGTGTTCGGCGCATGGCCGGGTATGGGCGCGAAGCTCGCCAGAAAAAAGCGGGATGATGCCCGTGAACTGCTTGCGAAAGGCATAGACCCCGGACAGAAGCGCAAAGCGGACGCTGCCGCGAAGAAGGCCCGCAAGCGGATGGAGGCGGATACCTTCGAGGTGGTGGCCCGTGATTGGCATGCCAAGCAGGTACAGACCTGGAGCGTGACGCACGGGGTCAAGGTGTTGGCCTGCATGGATCAATACCTTTTCCCTGCCTTCGGCCAAACCCCTATTGCCACGCTTCGCGCCCCGGATATCCTCCCCGCCCTTTGCGCCGTCGAGGCCAAAGGAATCAACTACACGGCGAAAAAACTTCGCCAGTTCTGCGAATCCGTTTTTGCCTTCGCCATCGCCACGGGCCGGGCCGAAAGGAACGTCGGCGCGGACCTTCGTGGTGCGCTGGCCCCCTGCCGGGTCAAGAACCGTCCGGCCATCACTGAGCCAAAAAAGGTTGCCGCGCTCTTGCGAGCCATCGACGGTTACGAGGGAAGCCCCGTGACCCTGGCCGCCCTGAAGCTGGCCCCCTTGCTGTTCGTGCGCCCCGGAGAATTGCGGCAGGCGGAATGGGATGAAATCGACCTGGACAACGAGGACGGCCCCCGGTGGTTGATCCCTGGCGAGAAGATGAAAATGCGCGTGCCGCACATCGTCCCTTTGTCCCGGCAGGCCGTGGAGGTCATCACGGAATTGCATCCCCTGACGGGGGCGGGGCGATATCTGTTCCCCTGCAATCGTCTGTCGGGACGCTGCATGTCGAACATGACCATCAATGCGGCCTTGCGGCGCTTGGGATATGACCAGGGCGAAATGTGCGCCCATGGATTCCGGGCCATGGCCTCGACGCTTTTGAATGAACAGAACTGGCCCCGGGACGTGATTGAGCGCCAGCTTGCCCATGCCGAGCGCAATAAAGTGCGGGCCACATACAACCGCGCCCAACACCTGCCCGAGCGCCGCCGGATGATGCAGGCGTGGGCGGATTACCTGGACGGGCTGAAGACCGGGGCGAAGGTGACGCCGCTTCGGCACATGAATCAGGATTGACCGCTTTTTTTGTCTCCCTGCTTGCCAGAAATGCCGATGACGGGATTTCCGTTATCGGTTAATCCTTTCGTAACCTTCCCCGGCCTAGGGGCGGACTTGCTACCCGTCCCGAAAACCCGTGACCCTGACGGGCTGGCCGGGGGATACTACAGGGACGCTAGGGGGGCGTGAGGGTGAGGACTATTCCTTGCAGTTATGGGAAAGGAAGAGGGCTGACCGCCTGTGAGCTTAACGCTGCAATGTTACAAAGCGGACTTTTAGCCCTTTATCCAGAATTGCTGAATAATTTTTACAGCGAGTTAGAAATGTGGTTATGTTCAAAAGAAGCATCAACCGAAATGATTGAAGGCGAAATACGTACAATGCTGAATCCATTTTTTGCCTTTGTGCTTCATGCGATGATTCAATTCGGGAATGAGGGGCTAGGCAAACCTAAGAGGTTATTCGCTCTTGAAGAAATACAACCCGCAATTGATTTCCCAAGGGAAAGACTTGATTCTGATATGGAAAAAAGGAAGCGGGAAGGAGAACTGGCGGGCATGGTACTGTTAAACGTGTGGAGACTTGACCAGTCTAAACGCGATGGCTCTATAAACAAAAGTATACATATTATTGAAAAAATGCGCTGCATTAGTCAAACCTCTATTCGGAAGGCATGGAAAAAATATAAATGTGTATCTCATTATTTTGCTTCATGCGTTGCATTGGGGAATGCTGGTATTACTATTGATTTAATGCCCAAAGAGTGGACAGACATAAAAATAAAAGAATATACATCAAAAGTCATGTTTCATATCATTTCATGGTCCAAGTGTTTTCTTGATTATGCCACGGAACGGATAGACAAGAGAACTTCGAATCGGTTAATAGAAATAAATGACGCATATTATTTTGATTCGAGCATTATCGA
Organism: Thermodesulfobacteriota bacterium; assembly: GCA_049324675.1. Classification (GTDB taxonomy): domain Bacteria; phylum Desulfobacterota; class Desulfovibrionia; order Desulfovibrionales; family Desulfovibrionaceae; genus Desulfolutivibrio. The sequence continues at coordinate 363 of JBMONM010000211.1, read as the reverse complement.
GAGTGCGGGGAGGGTCTATGCAGGGCCGAGGGCGATGCTGTCCCGGTGGGATTTAACAGCCGCCGAAATTCATGCCCTGGCAAGCTACAAGGCAAATTCTCGCTACTGACTACTGTATTCTCATTTTGCACTAGTGCAAAGGTGATTTGCCTGAATTTTGTTCCCCCCGTTTCTGTGTTTTGAATATTGCCGTTGCCGCCCAAGAGCGGCCAACGCTGCCCACGGGCGGCTAGCTCCCCGATAAGGAGAACGGCTTATGTCAGACATCCTTTCCCCCCAGTTTCTTCGCCTGAAACAGATCATCGGTGACGCTTCGCGCGGCCTGCCGCCGGTCATCCCTGTTTGCCGGTCGACATGGTGGCA